>JBDHGH010000062.1:0-17800 GCA_039589995.1 Gemmatimonadota bacterium
AAGCCATCTTCTCCTTTACTTCGTAGGCCTTGCCATCGACCCAGCCCTTTAGCGTACGGGCGCCGGTGACCAGGTAGGGTCCGTTGGACAATGGGGCGATGGTCGGCGTGTCGCTCATGGGTGCCTCCGTGGCATGTGGAAAGATTCGGCGGTTTCATCAAAGCCAACATAATAGGCCTTGCCAGGGTTCCTAGGGTGCGGTATTCTGCACCTTAAGCGACTGGCAGACCTAGCTCATCCAGATCTGACAACCCAGCCCGGCTTTTTGGCCGCCAAGGCTGTCCATCCGAGACGGAGACACGTCCCATGGCCACCTCGCCCGATCGACCCGAAAGCTCCCACGATTCGACGGAGGATTCCCCGCGGCAGTTCGTGGCCGGTGCATCTCAGCGGCCAAGCGAGGCGGTGCTTCGGGCCCTGTTGACATCGATACCGGACATGATGTTCCGCGTCCGAGCGGACGGAACGTACCTGGAGTTCATTCCGGGCGGCGGAATCAGACCGATACTGCCCCCCGAGGAGTTTCTGGGTAAGAAGCTGATCGAAGTCATGCCGCCCGACCTGGGCAGCAGGGCGATGCAGGACGTCGTGCGCGCTCTATCGACCAAGGAGATGCAGGCATACGAGTATTCTCTGCCGGAAGAAGACGGCGTGCGCCACTACGAGTATAGAGTCATTCCGTATTGCGATGACGAAGTTCTGTCCATGGTCCGCGATATCACGGAACGCAAACGGTTGGAAGAGGAACTGCGGGGGCTGAACGAAGAACTGGAGCACCGGGTCGACGAGCGCACGGAGGAGTTGGTCGAGGCTAATCGGAATCTGCAGGCGAGCGAGCAGCACCTGGCCGAAGCCCAGAACATTTCACACCTGGGCAATTGGAAATGGGACATCCCAGCCGATACGGTCCATTGGTCATCTGAGCTGTACGAGATCCTCGGCGTCGAACGCAAAAAGGAGAGCCCATCGCGCGCCGCTTTCTTGGAGCGGGTGCACCCGGAAGACATCGCCGATGTACAGAGGGCCATAGCCCAACTGGTGTCCGACCGAGAGCCTTTCTCCATCGATCATCGAATCGTGCTCCCGGACGGCTCGTTCCGGTTCGTCCACAGCATGGCGAGGCTGGAGTACGGAGATGACGGGAGCCCTCTCTATCTGTATGGAACGTGTCAGGACATCACCGAGCGCAAGCGCATCGAGGAAGAACTGAGGGTAAAGGACAGCGCCATCGCGTCGGCCATTAGCGGAATCGGGATCACGGACATCGGCGGTAGGCTGATATATGTGAACGATGCTTGTGTAAACATGTGGGGTTACGACAGCCCGGATGAGATCGTTGGCCGCTCGCTAGCGGAATTCTGGGAGGGAGACGGAGCCCTTAGGACCGTCCAGGAACTGCACGAAAAGGGCGCGTATCTTGGTGAGGACATCGCCAAAAGAAAGGACGGTTCGCTGTTCCATGTGCAGCTGTCGGCCAGCATGATCAAAGATGAAGCGGGCAAGCCGTTGTATTTGTTCGGCTCGTTCGTCGACATCACCGAACGCAAGGAAACGGAAGAGGAATTGCGCCTGGCCAACCTTCATTTGATGGACGCCTATCAGGAGATCGCCGAGTTGAAGCACCTAGTGGAGGCCGACAATCTGCTTCTCAGGGAGGAGATCAAACACGAGCACAATTACGAGGAGATCATCGGCGAAAGCGAAGGTCTGAAGTCCGCACTGGTTCGCCTGGAGCAGGTGGCCGGCACGGACGCCACCGTTCTAATCCTAGGAGAGACCGGCACCGGCAAAGAGCTCATCGCCCGTGCTATTCATAGCAGCAGCCCGCGCCGGGATCAGCGACTCGTGAAGGTCGATTGCGCCGCCCTTCCCCCTGCACTGATCGAAAGCGAGTTGTTCGGCCACGAGAAAGGCGCGTTCACCGGAGCGTCCAGCCGCAGATTGGGTCGATTCGAGATCGCGGATCGCGGGACGATTTTCCTGGATGAAATCGGTGACCTGCCACTAGACCTCCAGGCGAAGTTGTTGCGAGTGCTTCAGGACGGAGAATTCGAGCGGCTCGGCTCCACAAAAACTCAAAAGGTGGACGTACGGGTTATCGCCGCTACGAACCGTGACCTTCAGGAGCGAAAGACCCAGGGCAGCTTCCGTCCCGATCTCTACTACCGCTTGATGGTCTTCCCTATCGAAGCGCCTCCGCTTCGCGATCGGAAAGAGGATGTCCCACTCCTCGTTTGGCATTTCGTCACGAAGGGTCAGGCGCGACTGGGCAAAAAAATCGAGAGCATTCCACGTAGCCTCATGGATCGCTTCACGGAGTACGAATGGCCGGGGAACATTCGCGAGCTTCAAAACGTCATCGAGCGGGCGCTCATCTTGTCGCCGGGGCCGACTCTACAGGTGGAGGAGCCGCTCGGGATGACCCGTGAGCCCGCCAGCGCCACCAGAGAATCCTCGAGCCTCTCCGTCGCCGAGCGCGCCCACATCGAGAAGGTCCTGGCCGAGTGTGGCTGGAAGGTAAAGGGCCGCGGAAACGCCGCAGAACGCTTGGGTCTCAACCCAAGCACTCTGCGCACTCGAATGAAGAAACTAGGAATCTCGCGCCCCTGATTCTGGTTTGGGGGCGTTATTCCGCACCTTGGGGGTGCGCCATTACGCACTTCGCACCCAACCCATGCCTGGCCCCTTCGGTTCGCGTTCATCCTAACTCCCTGCTCTCTAAAGAGTTAAGAACGATTATGGTTTGCTGACGATAGTGGCACTCGTTGTGCATTTGCATACACCGTGAGTTGCCTGATCAGAAAGACGACAGGGGCGTCCACGACGCTGGTCCAGATCCACGGCCGACTGACCACAGAGGAAGTCGCCGATCTGGAGTCCGCATGCCTGTCGGCCGAAGGAACTCTCTTTCTGGACGTGATGAACCTGCAGTTCGCGGACAAGGAGGGTTTGAACGCGATCAAGAGGCTGGCGAGCGAGGGGGCACAGGTCGTGGGTGCTTCCCCGTACATCAGGCTGCTTCTCGACCTCGCGTTGGTCGGCTGAAAGCGAATCGTATCAGTGAAAGTCATCTGTGTGGCGGCGCCTGCTCAGGGCAAGCAGGTAGGAATTTAGTCCCTCCATCCGGCTCGGCGGCTTCTCCCGGTGTCGAGTCAGCCGCCACACAATCAATTCGCGAATAGCGCAAGCAGATAGAGTCCGTATCCCACCACTAAAGTTACCCCAGCCAGGCGAGCGATGGGACGCCGCCGCCAGACGAACAGGGCCAGCAACAGCGACGCAGCCAACATCACCGGCAAATCCACGGTGCGGAAGCCGTGCGGCACGACTATCGGGTCCGGGCTCACCGTAGCCGTCACTCCCATGATGGCCACGATGTTGAAGATGTTGCTGCCCATCGCCGTCCCGATCGCCACGCCGCTCTGCCGCCGCAGAGCCGCCACGAAGGCCGTAGCTAACTCGGGCAGCGACGTGCTCACAGCCACGAGCGTCAGCCCGGCAACCGCATCTGAGATCTGCAGCTGCGCGGCGATATGCACAGCCGACTCGATCAGCATCCTCGCACCCAGTGGCATAAAGATCGCCCCGAAGACGATGAAGAGAGCGATCATCCAGGGTCGGTGGGGAAGCCCCAGGACCCACTCTATCGGAGCGTCGGTGTCCCCTTCCCGCCTGCGGGCTGTCTCTCGAGCGGTAAGTCCCAGGAGAACGGCTAGAACAGCCAACAACAGCAAGCCCTGGAGTCGGCCAAAATCACCCAGGAAACTGAGGACCACGAAAAGGACGGTGACGCCCACCATGGCGGAAGCATCGCGGCGCGCTGCCTCTTTGGCGGTGACGAGGGGATAGACGATGGCCGGCACGCCGACCACCAGAAAGACGTTGGCAATGTTGCTGCCTACGACATTACCGATCCCGATCCCCGGGTATCCCGTGAGGACCGATCGCAGCGTTACGACGAGTTCCGGAAGCGAGGTTCCGAACGCGACGACGCTGAGTGCGATGATCACCGGCGGTACCCGGGCCCGACGCGCAAGGGCCACGGCGCCGCGAACCAGTAGATCGCCTCCCATCAGGAGGTAAATGAGGCCGCCGAATAGGAAGAAGTATTCCACGCCTAGGAACGATCGGTAGTGATATCGCGTGCGATGGCGTACAGCAATCCCGTCTCTGGCTCGGGATATGAAGTCCACAGCAGGCACCTGTAGCTGCCATCGGCACATCTATAACGGTTCTCGAAGGAGATGGTGGGGATGCCCTGGGAGAGCTTCTCGATCTCAACGGCGGTCGCCTCGACGTCGTCAGGGTGAACGAAGTCCATGAACGACCTCGAGAGCAACTCCTCGGTCGACCAGCCTAACGTACGATTGAACGCCGGATTGACGCGCTTGAAGTAGCCGTCCGTGCCGGCTATGCAGAGCATATCCAATGAGAGCTCGAAGTACTTCTCGAACTCGTGCAGCAGGGTGACCTTTTGCTCCAGCTCCTCCGCCATCTGATTGAAGGTCCGTGCGAGGAGTCCCAGTTCGTCTTCCCGCTTGACCTTGGCTCGAGCGTCTAGCTCTCCGAGTCGGATTCGATTCGCCACCTCGGCGAGATCGTGAATGGGATTCGCGAAACGGAGACCGAGGAAGGTGCCGAGCAGGATCGCGAAGGCGGCCAGCGAGAGACCGAATTGTGTAAGCTGCCGACGGAAACCGTGGATCGACTCTCGCTCCTCCTCCGCATCGAATTTCACGATCACACCCAGGTCCACCTCGGGCAGGTAGCGTGTGGCCGCCCAGACCGATTCGCCGCGGTAATCGATCAGTCCGTCGGTGAACGGTCCCTGCTGACCCTGGAACGCCCGAGCGGAAGGATCGTCCGGTCCATCGGCGGGAACCTGGCCGGTCGGCCGCTCCGCCGGGTGGCGTAGCGGATGCAGCACGCGCAACTCGCCGTCCGATCCCCTCATCACGATCATCGTTTCACCCGTCCGACCGAGGCCCGTGAAGTTCTGACTTAGATCGACCAGCTCCTCGGCGCTGAGCACCACGTGGAGGGCACCGACCACACGATCTTCTAGGATCAACGAACTGACGTAGCTGACTTGCGGCTCGGCGTCGGCGCTAAAGAAGATCCGTTGGAACTGGATGGGCTCCTCGACCCTGGGCAGCGGTAGTATTTCTGGCTCGACAGGTTCGCTCGCCGACGCGCCGGCCGACGAGGCGACGAAGCGTCCAGTATCGTCGAAGACGGCCAAAGACCGCACGATCCGTGACGAGCGACCCGCGTCTGTGAGGATTCGCCGGATACGCTCTTGGTGATCGGGATCGCGGCTTTCGTTGTAGGTGTTGAGGCTAAGCCGCAGCTGTGTGCGACTTGCGATCAGAGCGACGCGATCCTGCCAGCCCAGAACGACCTTTTCCAGATCTTCTTTTTTCGACTCGACCAGCGAATTCAGCTGACGTCGAGACCTCTCCGTCACGTTCTCGTCAGCCGTTATGTACGCAAAGGCGCCCAGCGCCAGCATACTGACCAGCGAGACAGCAACCAGAGCAAAAACGAGCTTTGTACGAATATCCAAAGTCGAACACCCTCAGGAATCGGACTTTACCCGGTGAAACCTACCATCCTCAGGTACCTATCCAAGCTAACGACTCTGTGCGGAACCGGTAAGCTCCGGGCATCAGCCGTTGCGGCGGTAGGCGGCGGGATTCCCTAAGGGGGGCCCTCATCCAACTCGAGCAGGGTGTTGAGGAGAACGTTCGCTCCGTTAACGATATCCTTCGGGTGGGAATACTCCCGCGGCGAATGACTGATCCCATCCACACTGGGAACGAAGATCATACCGATAGGCGCGAGGAGCGCGATGCTCTGGGCATCGTGCCCGGCCCCGCTGGGCATCCGCACATTGCTGTATCCCAGGTCCTTGGCCACGTCGGCGATTGTCTGTCGGATACTCTCGGCAGTGGGGGCAGCGCGACTGACATAGTACGGCTCGAACGCGAATTCGGTCCTCGTCGCCAGCGCCACCTTCTGGCTCTCGATCTCAATCGTCCGGAATACGGCTTCGATCTTTTCCATTTCGAGATCGCGGATCTCCAAGCTGAGAGTGACCCGGCCGGGAATGACGTTGGCCGCCCCCGGCGACACCTCCAACCGACCCACCGTTCCCACCTGGCTGCCTTCGACAGCGGTCACGACTCGATTCACGGTCACGATGAAGCCGGCGGCCCCCAGAAGCGCATCGCGGCGGTCGTTCATGGGCGTGGTACCCGCGTGGTTGGCGAAACCATCAATAGTCACTCGCCAACGCTTGATTCCCACGATGCCTTCCACCACACCGATGTCGATGCCGGCCTGCTCGAGTAACCTTCCTTGCTCGACGTGCAACTCCAGGTAGGCGGCGATGCTTCCCGACTGGCGCTCGACGCTCGACAGAGCGGAAGGATCTCCGCCGACTATGGCGATACCCTCGCCGATCGTATGACCGCTGCGAGTGAGAAGCTCGAGTTCCTTGGCGTCTACTTCACCGCTCATGGCGCGGCTGCCAGTCTTGCCGCCTTCTTCGTTGATGAAGACCGCAACTTCGAGGGGGTGGCTCAGAACGATACCGCGATCCGCGACCGTCTGGGCGATTTCGATGGCGGCCAACGTACCCCCCGGCCCGTCGTAGTTACCACCTTGAGGGACGGAATCGATGTGCGACCCCAACATCAGGGGAGTTGCGTCGCCGTCACTGCCCCCTCGTCTGCCAATGATGTTCCCCGCCGCGTCCACCGCCACGTCGAGCTGAGCAGCGCGCATCAGGTCCTTTACGAATACCCGCGCATCAAGGTCCGCCTGGCTGAATGCGACCCGGTCGATGCCACCCGTGGCCGTGCGGCCGAATTCCCCGAGCTGTTCGAGGTTCGCGTTGAGACGACGTCCATCGACCCGGGGAGAACCCTGACCGACGAGCGTGAACAGCGGCGGCCGCAGGTTCAGTCCGCAGGCAGCCAACGAGGAGCGATACAAGAACTGTCGTCGATTCATCACGGCACCTGGGTGACGGTAGACTGCAGTCGGTACTCAATCTCAATCTTCACCATCTGAAATAGTATCGGGATCTGCTTGGTTTTGTGCTATCCAGCGCCAGATCACGGCGCCGGCCAGCATCAGCAGGATCCAGTTTATCGGTGTTCTGTAGCGCCACATGTAGGTGACGACGTAGTAGACGAGCGGGTACGTCGCCAGCGGAATCAGTAAGGCCGCTCTTTGGGGAACCGACAGCGTCGGCAGAGTACTCCATGCGCCCGCTAATGCCAGCAGCGTGAGTGCTGTGACCGCCGCAACGGTGCCGGGGCGATGTAGCGGCCCGAACCAGAAATGGATGAAGCGCAGTGCCGTCAGTCGAATCGACTCGGCGGGATTGGCTCTAATCCAATCGAGGGCCTCGCGTCCCGCCGCCCTCATGTACTGAACCTCGCCCAGCTCCTGGACGAGTCGGGCCTCCGCTCGGTGAGTACGTGGATGTCGGTGTTCCTCTCGAGCATCCATGACATCCATGGAAGCCGCCGCACCTTCGTGATGGCCCATGCGCAATTCCAGGCCGAAGTTGCTGCGGATGAAGAAGACCGCGTCGAACGTGTTGTAGTTCCTCACACCCCACGGCACGCAGGCGAGGATGATACCGAGGGCTGTGATCGCGGAGTGGGCCCACTTTCGCCGGTCGCGTCTCCACCACAGCTCGAAAACCATGAAGCCCAAGACGACCGTCAGAAGCGCCGGTTGGATGTGGAACGACACGCCGGCTGCTAGCCCCAGCAGCAACGACTTGCCCGGTGAGCCATCGTTCGAGCTCCAGCGCTTCGAAAAAGCCACCGCCAGTAGACCCATCGCGATAGCCGTGAGCGCCTCGCCGTGCCCGGGCCACTCCGCCATCAGAGCGCCGGTCAGACCGGCGAGCACCCCGGCCTGTCTTGCCACACCAAGTTTGCCGGCGAACCAGGGAATCATGGCATACATGGCCGCGTAGCTGGCGATTCTGAACAGCCAAGCCGCATAGCCCGCGGCCAAGCCCATCCCGAACAAGCGCCAGATCACGGCGATGATGCCCGGCATGATCGGTGGCAGATGCGCTGTGGGGCCCGTCAGAAGGAGGTAAGGATCGGAGAATTCTCCGCGCTCGGCCAGCGCGCTCGCAACCGCTTGCATCTCCCAATTGTCGTGAGGGAGAATGTACCGTTCGGGGACCTTGCTGAGGAAGAAGCCGCGAACGCCAAACGCGAGGAGGAAGATGATGAAGAAGGACCGTCGCGGAGAGCGGGCGATCCAGTTCACGAAGTCCCGCAGGCTGTCGAGGGCAGTCATGGTATTTATTATAAGCTAACTTCAGACGCGGTCGGGGGACACGGTCGCCGATCCGGATTGTGAGGTTGTGACATGAAGGCTGTGATCTTTGGAGCGACGGGAATGGTGGGATCGGGGGTGCTGCGCGAGTGCCTGGAGCATCCCGATGTGGAGTCCGTGTTGGTTGTGGGACGCAGCTCTTGCGACGTCGAGAACGCGAAGATGCACGAGGTCATCCACCAGGACTTCTTCGATTACTCGGGCATTGAAGAAAGTCTGAGAGGGTTCGACGCCTGCTTCTTCTGTCTGGGCGTGTCCTCGTTTCGGATGAGCGAAGAGCGGTACCACAGGTTGACATACGAGTTGACACTGAAGGCCGCCGAGACGCTCGCGAGGCTCAACCCGGACATGACCTTCTGTTACGTCTCCGGGACAGGAACGGACAGCAGCGAGAGCGGCCGAATCATGTGGGCTCGAGTCAAAGGCAAGACCGAGAATCAGCTGCTGCGATTACCGTTCAAGGCGGTCTATCTGTTCCGCCCCGGATACATACAGCCGCTAAAGGGAATCCGGTCCAAGACTAGTATGTATCAGGCGATGTACAACGTGTTGGGGCCGCTCTATCCCGTGTGGAACAAGCTGTTCCCAAACTACGTGACCACGACCGAGAAGCTTGGGCTGGCGATGATCCACGTGGCGATGGACGGCTATCCCCGCACCGTTCTCGAGAACCGAGACATCAATTCGGCAACAGGTAGACAGTAGACGCGACACAGTCGGGCACGGCGGGGTCCGCTCGCCCCAAGCTGCAAGCCTCCTACGGCGCCCCTTCCGAGGGGCCGTGACCATTCTCAACTCGCCGGCGCCACTCTGAGTTGGTGAAGTCGAACTTCTTCATTCGATATCGGAGAGTGTCGCGGCTCATACCGAGGAGGCGAGCAGCACGGGCCACATTGCCGTGAGTGCGCACAAGGGCCTGCTCGATGGCATTTCGCTCGACATCCTCCATGCGAAGACCTTCGACGGGAAGCTGGATGATATTATCCCCTCCGCCAGGTTGCTGAGCAGAGCCTCGGATCTCCATGGGCAAATGCTCCGGCCTAATCTCTTGCGTGTCCTCCAGGATAATCGCTCGTTCAAGAACGTTTCGAAGCTCGCGGACGTTGCCCGGCCAAGGATAGGCTTCGAGGACGCTGATGGCGTCCGAAGTCAATGTGAGCGGCTCACGCTTGAGCTCTCTGGCCAATTGTTCAGTGAAATACAGTGCCAGTGGCGCACAGTCCTCAGGACGTTCGCGTAGCGGAGGAATGTAGAGATCGACCACTTTCAGCCTGTAATACAGGTCGCTTCGGAAGCTCCCGACTTCCACACATCGGTCTAGTCTCTGGTTGGTGGCGGCAATGACACGTACGTTCACCGGGATGTCGGTCGTGCCGCCCAGCCGCTTAAACTTCGAATCTTCCAGGAACCGCAGCAGCTTGGCCTGGGCTCCGATCGGCATGTCCCCGATCTCGTCCAACAAGAGCGTGCCTCCATCGGCAAGCTCGGCGATACCCTTCTTGCGCTCGCGCGCGTCTGTATAGGCACCACGCTCGTGCCCAAACAGTTCCGCCTCGACCAACTGTTCTGGCAGCGCGGTGCAGTTAATCTCGAGAAAGGGTCGGTCCTTTCGGCTGCTGCGGGCATGAATGGCCCGAGCTACGACGTCCTTGCCGGTGCCGCTCTCTCCTTCAAGCAGCACTGTGGCCGACTCAGTGAGGGCTACCTTCTCCACAATCTCGGCAATCTGGCTCATTGCGGGAGAGCGGCCCACCAATTCCACGTTTGCGAACTGCCAACGGTGCTCGGTACGTAGGGCCGCGATCTCACGGCGGAGGCTCCTCGCCTCCAGACCCTTCTCCATGGTGATGAGCAAGTCGTCAAGATCCACCGGCTTCTCTAGGAAATGGAACGCTCCCGCCTTCACGGCCTGGACGGCCGTCTTCACCTGTCCGTATGCGGTTACGATTATGACCACCAGGTCACGGTCGATCTCGTGAAGCTGCGTGACGAGCTCGAGGCCGTCAGCGTCTGGGAGTCGCAAATCGAGCAGCATCAACCTCGGGCTCTCCTCCGCTGCCAAACGCAGAGCCTCGCCGCCTGTGGCCGCCTCTTTGACCGCGAACCCGGCGGCACCGAGGTGCTCGCCAAGCCAACTCCGGAAGAGCGCTTCGTCGTCGACGACGCCGATAACCGGTCGAGTGCTCACTGCACTAGTGCCTCCTGGGGTGTAGCCGGAATGACGAGCGTGAACGTAGATCCTTGGCCCAGCTTGCTCTCGATCTCGATGTGACCACCGTGGCGATCTACGATTCCCTTGGTTATCGCCAAGCCAAGTCCGGTGCCCTGGTGTTTGGTGGTGTAGAAAGGCCGGTAGATGCGGTCCAACTCGTCGGGTCTCACTCCCTTTCCGGTATCGGAGACCGAAAAGCGCACGTTGATGTCGGCACTCTCAAGGGACACCTGAAGTACCCCACCGGGCTCCATCGCTTGGATCGCGTTTAGAGCCAGGTTGACCAGAGCTTGGGTGAGGAGTTCCGGATCGACCCGGATCGTTGGCAACGACTTCGCATAGCGCTCCGTGACTTGCACTTGCGCGGCATCGGCCTGCGGGCGCACGAGAGTGAGGAGTCTCTCCACCAGTTGTTTGGGGTCGGTCGAAGTATAGAGCGGTTCTTTGGGACTGGCGTAGCTTAGCAGGTCTTGAATGGCTGACTCGATGCGGTGGACTTGAGCGTGAATTTGGTCAATCACCGCGGCCGATCTTGGATCCGTCCCGACCTGCTTGGAGAGCAGGTCGACCCCGCTCGCAACGCCAACGAGCGGATTCTTGATCTCGTGCGCGATGCCGGAGGCCAGTTCGCCGACGGAAGCGAGCTGGGCCGCCCGACGCATCTCTTGCTCGTGAAGTTCTAGTATCTGGCGCGCAGACGACTGAAGCTCGCTGGACATCTGATTGAACGTCCGGCCGAGGTCACCCAGTTCATCATCTCGTTCGATCTCGACATCAACACCCAGATCACCTTCGCGAATGCGCTCGGCCGCAACCACGAGACGCCGCAAGGGGGCAACGATCGACCGGGCCACGGTCCAGACAATCGCGACGAGCAAGAGAGCAAACGCGCTCTCGAGGGCGGCCGCGAGTAGAGCGAGGCCGCGCAGCTGGCCAAGAGCGCTGGCTACCGATACTTCCGACAGATGCATCCAGGGAACCCTCGGTATAGCTACCGAAGTACCTATTACCTCAACACCCTCGTAGTTCACGTAGCGGGCCACCGAGCCCGGCGCCTGCCCGACTAAAGGCGACGGGAGGGGCTGACGATAGTCAATGGGGATGTGAGGGTGCGACACGAACACTGGGCGGCCCAAGCGATCGACGATGAAGGCGTGGACGTCGATGGCCAGATGCTCGGGAACGCGGAGAAACGCCTGTAACTGCTCGAATCCCACGGTGCCCGCGAGCACGCCCGTCAATTTTTGTTGCCCATCTCGTACCGGCACCGCCAGCCGATAAACAGGCACCACATTCTCGTTCCGCGTTTCCCAATCCGCCGTGAAGTAATGCTCGACGCGGCCTCGGCGATAAAGCTCGGTCAGCGACCAATCCTGTCCAAGCCGGCTGCGGTCCGTCGCGGCGACCACCGTTCCTGCCCTGTTGATGACAAAGAGCTCGGTCAGCGACCGGAGTTCCATGAGCTCGTGGTCGAGGTGCACCTGGAGTGCTTCGAGAGAACGATCTTGTCGCCGCGGCGTCTGGGGGACGTCGGCAGGAATAGTACGAAAGAGGGCACGATCGCTGACAGCAATCCCGTCCAAGAAGAGCTGATGACGCTCGACCTCTGCAGTCACCTGCTGTGCCTGGGTCTCAGCCAGAGCTCGCAAGTAGCGCCGTACTTGCCGGTCTATGATCTCCCGCGTGAATACATAGCCGACGGTATTCGAAACCAGCAGAGGCACGAGCGAAAGCACTAGGAACCACAAGAGAATCCGGCGACCCAAGCCGCCCCGAAGCGGCGTCTTCCGCAAAAGCGATCGCCAGGGACTATCCCGGGTCAACCCGACCCTCCAGTAGATCCATGAGCTTCCCGAGAAGCGCCGCGTGCCCTGGGGATTTCGCGACCCAAGACACTTCCTGCATTTGCCGCGCCAGCCCGTCCCTTGGCGGCGGCGTCGCACTGTACACCAGCATCAGCGGAACCGCCCCCAGCTCCTTCACACGCTCGAGCAACGATACCCCATCCATCCCCGGCATTCGGTAGTCGGTCACGACGACGTCGGGCTTAACCTCCCGGGTCAGCTCAACCGCCTCGTCTGTCGAATCGGTCGCCCACACTTGATACCCGCTCGCCTCGAGCGCAACCGATACGCTTTGAAGGACCAGCCGATCGTCGTCCACTACAACGACCTTCGTCTCCAATCTCACTCCTACCTTCCCGAGGGCCTGGATTTCCGAGGCACACTCCCACCGGGTGGATCCTTTCCCTGTGAAAGCTTGGGCAAGATGAAGACCGCTGGGCGATCATCTTAAGAATAAGGCATTATGGACAGCCGGTCGATACCCGGACGCTCCAATATGGGTTAAATCACCCAGGGTCAGTGGGTTATTTGCCCCTTTCTGCATCTGCCCCACCCCCCCCGTTCACGTGTAAGCTATTTGATTACAACTACTTAGATCATTCAGGTGACTGGTACGAGACGTGCTCATTGAATGACCGGCGCCCTTCCAACCGCGCCTCGGCCAAACAGGATCTTGCGGATTGCTGCATCTACTAAAGGAGGGACGGACATGTTGAACAGATCGCCCTGCCCTGAGGACCAACAGGATGCGGGCACCACGGCTTGCTCGCGTTCTAAGACCCTGGCCCTTGCGCTTGTCGCCTCTTTGCTCGTCGGCGCGGCCGGATGCGGCGATGACGACGACGGCCCGGTGCAACCTCCCGGCGACCCGCCCGAATTCACCGCGGCCGACGGAATCAACGGCGGCACCATGTACGATAAGTTCTGGACACCGGAGACGGGCTGGAACCAAAGCGATCCGAACCTGGCGACTTTCAACAACTTCTCCGACTTCTTCCGCTGTAAGCAATGCCATGCGTGGGATCGCAAGGGTAACACGGCGTCATACATCGGTCGTGCGCCGCGGACGACGCGTCCGAATGTCTCATCCGTGAATCTCATTGAACATGCAGAGCATCATACTCCGCAAGAGCTATTCGACGAGCTATCGAGCTCGGTCGGCCGGCGCTCGGTGAGTGCCGACCTATCGACGTACGACCCGGCCACGAACTCGACGGTGGGCGACCAGATGCCGGACCTGAGCGAGATCATGACGGATGAGCAGATCTGGGATCTCGTGAAGTTCCTGAAGGAAGAGGTGAACGACACGGAACTGCTCTACGACGTCTCGACCACCGGAACGTACCCGACCGGGTCGGTCACTTACTCGAACATCGGTATGGGCGGCGACGCCACCAACGGCGACGCGATCTACGCAGCCGATTGTGCTGTCTGCCACGGTGCGGATGGAAGACTAATCGTGGTGGACGGTGAATTCACGGTGGGCAGCTTCCTCCGATCGAAGCCCTACGAGGTACAGCACAAGGTCAAGTTTGGACAACCGGGCACGGCTATGGGGAGCCTGGTGACGGACATCGACGACATACTGGATCTGTACGCTGCATTGACAGACGAGACCAAGTATCCAGACCCGGCTTCCGAATTGGCGAGCGGCATCAACGGCGGCACGATGTACGACAAGTTCTGGACGCCGGAGACGGGCTGGGACCAGAGCGATCCCAACCTGGCAACGTTCAACAGCTTCTCAAACTTCTTCCGCTGCAAGCAGTGCCACGCGTGGGACAGGCTGGGCAACGCGGCTTCGTACATAGGCCGCGCGCCGAGCACAACGCGTCCCAACGTGTTCTCGCTAAACCTGAAGGCGGCTACGGCGGCGATGGACGAGCAGGAGTTGTTCGACGCTCTATGGAGTTCCACCGGTCGGCGCCCGGTGACCGCGGATCTGTCGACCTACGACCCGGTGACGAATTCCACGGTCGGCGATCAGATGCCGGACCTGAGCGACATCATGACGGAAGAGCAGGTCTGGGATCTGGTGAAGTTCCTGAAAGAAGAGGCGATAGACACCGATCTCCTCTACGACTTCAGCACCCTAGGGACGTACCCGACCGGATCGATTACATACTCCAACATCGGCGCGGGTGGAAACGCCTCGAACGGTGATGCGGTCTACACGGCCAACTGTGCTGCCTGTCACGGTTCAGATGGCCGGCTAATCCTGGTGGACGGGAGCTTCTCGGTGGGAAGTTTCCTCCGAGCAAAGCCGTACG
The DNA here is from genome assembly GCA_039589995.1 of Gemmatimonadota bacterium. Classification (GTDB taxonomy): domain Bacteria; phylum Gemmatimonadota; class Gemmatimonadetes; order Palauibacterales; family KS3-K002; genus JBDHGH01. The sequence continues at coordinate 14,700 of JBDHGH010000062.1, forward strand.
AAGTACATCACAAGGTCAAGTTCGGACAGCCAGGCACAGCTATGGGGAGTCTCCTGACTGACGTCGGCGACATTCTGGATCTGTACCTGGCGCTGACCAACGCCACCACGTATCCGGACCCGTAGGCCGGTAAAGCGAGTCGCCTTGGCCGAGGGGACGTCACCGACTCGATCGGGTCAACCGGGAGAGTCCCCTCGGCCACTCGCTGGCGAGCGGATACGCGCTACGGCGGCGAATCACAGCCTCAAAACATTGAATCGGTTAAGCGCAGCAGAACGCTAAGGCAGACACTGCGAATATGAACATCGGCTTCGAGTTACTCCGGAGGCACAGTGGCAAGGGCGGTCGCCTCGGATTCGTACGCGTGAGGTGGGCCTACGTGGTGCCCGGCGTGATCCTGATAGCTGCGATAGGCATCGCGGTGGTTGCCCGGGGAACTCCGCCGGTTCCGCAGCCGGTCGCGTTCAACCACCTGAAGCACACGCAACAACTCGGGCTCAACTGCGAGTTCTGTCATGTCTACGTTAAAAAGGGCGCGCACGCGGGGCTGCCCGACGCCCAAACCTGCTCGATGTGCCACACATCGCCGCAAGGTACATCTGCCGAAGCGGCCCGTGTGACGACACTCATCGCCGAGGGCGACCCGCTGACTTTCAACAAGCTCTTCGGGCTCGCGCCTCACGTGTTCTACACTCACCGCCGCCACGTTGGGATAGCGGAGCTCGAATGCGAGAACTGCCACGGCATGATCGCCGAGAGCGAACGTCCGCCGGATCGAGCTCTGGTGAGGGTCGATATGGATTTTTGCATGGACTGCCACCGCGAGCAGGGGCAGACCCTCGACTGCAACGCGTGCCACCGCTAGTGCCAGGAGGAGAGGGATGAGTCCCACTCGACGCGAGTTCCTGTGGACCATGAGTGCCGCCGCGGCAACGGTGGCGCTGAAAGGGACGCAGGATGTCCTCTGGACATCGAAGGAAGTCGCGGACCAGGAGTGGATGCCCGGGGTCGAGGATCAGCGCAATTCCACTTGCCTGATTTGCCCCTCGCGGTGCGGCATCCGCGGCCGCCTGGTCGACGGACGCCTTGCCCGGATCGGTGGCAATCCCCTCCACCCTCTGAGCCGGGGCGGCCTCTGTCCACGTGGAGTCGCCGGAGTGCAAACGCTCTACCACCCGGAGCGACTCACCTCGCCCTTGGTCCGCGCCGGTCCTCGCGGTGCCGCCGGCCGGTGGGAGAATGCCTCGCGCGAGGAGGCGATCTCGCTTGTTACAGAACGCCTCCAGGCACTGAGGTCGGGCGGAAGACCCGAGACGCTAGCATTGGTGGCGGGTTACAGCGCCGGCAGCATGCAAGACCTATGGCATCAGTTTCTGCGTGCTTACGGATCACCAAACTACGTCGCCGACGATTACGAAGACGGAACTGACGCGGTCATGGCTCTGATGCACGGCATCGAGCGTCGTCCCAGCTACGACCTGGACCGGGCGGGGATGGTGCTCTCGTTCGGCGCTCCGCTGTTCGAGTCGTGGTGGTCACCGCTGCAAGCATTCGTGGCCTTCGCTAGCCCCGATGAGATAGAAGGGCAGCGTCCTCGTTTCGTCCAGGTGGACACACGCTTCTCGCGAACTGCCTCACGCGCGCAAGAGTGGGTGGGCGTGCGGCCGGGGACACATGCGGTACTCGCTCTCGGCATTGCCTATGTCGTGATAAGAGACGAACTGTTCGATGCCGACTTCGTGGCGAAACATGTATCCGGCTTCGAGGACTTCGTGGATGCAGAAGGCCGCTCGCACCAAGGGTACCGTTCGCTGGTCATGCGCAACTACCGAACTGAGGAGGTCTCCGCGATCACGGGCGTGCCGGTCGAGCGGATCACTTCCGTGGCCAGGGCGTTAGCGAGGCACGACCCGGCCGTGGCCGTCTGCGGAACAGACGTCACGCTCGCCCCGAACGGGCTTATCGCTGGCCTCGCCGTGCATAGCCTCAACGTTTTGATGGGGAGCATCAACCGCCCGGGTGGAGTGCTTGTCGGGGCTGACCCTCCGGTTCGACCGCTGGTTACTCCGCTAATGGATGAGACCTCCGGTGCTGGCCTTGAAAGCACACCGATTGGCGCTCCGCGGCCCCCATTTGGCAAGGGTAGCGACACGAACCGTTTCGCCGAGGCGGTAGCTGGCGGCGAAGCCCAAGTGGAGGCACTGCTGCTCTACTACGCCAATCCCATCGCCTCCTCTGCGCACCCGGAATTGTGGAGCGGTGCGCTAGAGAAAATCCCGTTTGTAGTCAGCTTCTCGCCCTTCATGGACGAGACGGCGCGTTACGCGGATGTAGTGCTGCCCGACTTGCTGCCGTACGAGCGCTGGCAGGACGCGCCAACGCCGACTTCGTACCCGTATCCGGTGTGGGGATTAGCCCAACCTCTAGTGGAGCCGCATCCGGGCGCAACGCACACGGGCGACGCTGTACTGGCCGTTGCACGTAATCTGGGCGGCGGTGTGGCCGAGAGTCTGCCATACGAGAACTTCGAGGAACTTCTCAGAGAACGGGCTCGGGGCCTCTTCTCGGCTCGTCGCGGGATGACTCTGGGTGACGATTTCGAACGGAGGCACAATCGCCAGATGGAGGAGCGCGGCTGGTGGCTGCCGGAGCACACCGATTTTGAGCCGTTCTGGGCGGAGTTAGTCGAGCGAGGTGGCTGGACCGATCTGTTCTTCGATGACACCGATCCCCACCGTCTGGCCCGAACAGAAAGCGGCCGAATCGAGTTGATGCCGCCGGCGCTGCTACGCGTTCTCGATGAAGAGCAGCCGGCGCGAAGGCTTTACATCGATGTCGCAGACGATTCGCCTGCGCCCTCGGAGGACTTCCCGTTGCGGCTCATGCCCTATCGAGTCTCTACCCTTGCCTCGGGCACTCTGGGTCTCGAGCGATGGCTTGTCGAGCAACCGGTTCCCTTCCCCGATGTCCTGTGGGTCCCCTGGATCGAGGTAGCCGCAGTCACGGCAGATGAGTTGGGACTCGGCGAGAATACTCCGGTGTGGGTCGTCTCACAGCGCGGCCGCTATCGAGCCCGACTCAAGGTCTCCCATGGGACAGCA
>JBDHGH010000063.1:0-17793 GCA_039589995.1 Gemmatimonadota bacterium
TGTTCTCGGACTTCCTCGGAGTGAATGCGCACGGTCTTGGGTATCCCGGACACCAGGTCCCGACCTTTGACATCCATCTCGCGTTCTTCACCCACTGGACTCGCCGAACCGATCTGGATCTTGATCGACTCCGCGGTCGGATCTCCGATCAGGAGATTGTAGTTCTTGCGAAGGAACGTGACGATGGCCACGTCGATCTCATCGCCACCGACTCGGATCGAAGTGTCCGACACGATACCGCCCAACGCGATTACCGCGATCTCGGTCGTTCCTCCGCCGATATCGATCACCATGTTACCCGTGGGCGTCTCGACAGGAAGTCCAACGCCGATAGCCGCGGCCATCGGTTCGGCGACCATGTAGACTTCCTTCGCGCCCGCAGCCTGTGCTCCCGCCCGGACCGCGCGACGTTCGAGCTCGGTGATTCCCGACGGCACACCGATGACCACGCGCGGCTTCAGGCGGAACACACGCTTCGCCGTGACGGTCTTGAGGAAATGCCGCAGCATCAGCTCGCTGATGTCTACATCGGCGATGACACCATCCTTCAACGGTCGAATGGCCTCGATGCCCCCGGGTGTCCGACCCAGCATGCCCTTCGCCTCGAGTCCCACTCCCACCAGCTTGCCGTTCGATTTCTCCACGGCGACCACTGACGGCTCGTTGAGGACGATCCCCTCGCCCTTCACATAGATCAGCGTGTTGGCCGTTCCCAGGTCGACAGCGATGTCGTTGACCGGGAGCAGCCTACCGGAATTGAGCCAACTGAAGCCCATAGAGGTTAGCTACACTCCTTCGAAGCATTCGGCGGGGGGGGCACCACCCTCCAAAACCCATCGTCTTCGCCGGGGCGGACGGATCTTCTGGCAGATAAAGTACTTAGGAAAGGTGGGGCGGGTCAATCCGCCCCACCAAAATGACATCGAAGCGCACGCTCGCGTAATCGCTTCAGCCGCCCGACGGCCTTACAAAACCTGATCGATTGGCGTGTAAGGCAGCCCGAACGCGTCGGCCACTCCCGGATAGGTCACCTTGCCGTCCACCATGTTCACACCCAGCGCCAGCGCCGGATCCTCGCGACACGCCTTCTTCCAGCCGTCATTGGCCAGCGTCACCGTATACGGGAAAGTCGCATTTGTGAGGGCAAGCGTCGATGTACGCGGCACGCCGCCCGGCATGTTCGCCACGCAGTAGTGGATGACACCCTCGACGACATAGGTCGGATTCTCGTGCGTCGTCGGCTTGGTGGTCTCGATGCAACCGCCCTGGTCTACCGCCACGTCGGCGATGACCGCTCCGTCCTTCATCAGTCTCAGGTCGTCGCGCATGACCAGGTACGGTGCCTTCGCGCCCGGCAATAGTACGGCGCCGACCAACAAGTCGGCACGAGCGATCGCCTCGAGTATGTTGGTTCGATTGGAGTAGATCACGTCGACGTTAGCCGGCATCACGTCGTCCAGGTAGCGAAGGCGATCCAAATTCAAATCGAGTATCGCTACGCGCGCGCCGAGGCCCGCCGCCATCTTGGCTGCGTGCGTTCCTACCACGCCGCCACCGAGTACGACCACCTCGGCCGACGGCACCCCCGGCACACCGCCCAACAAGATGCCGCGACCTCCGAAGTTCTTCTCCAGATACTTCGCACCTTCCTGAACTGCCATGCGACCGGCCACCTCGCTCATCGGCGTCAGCAATGGCAACTCGCCGGTGGATAACTGGACGGTCTCGTACGCGATGGAACATGCGCCGCTGTCGCGAAGCGCCAGGGTCAGCTCCTCGGACGCAGCAAAGTGGAAATACGTGAAGATCTGGTGATCGGATTTGATACGGGGGTACTCCACCGCGATCGGCTCTTTCACCTTCACGATCATCTCCGACTCCGCCCAGACCTCGTCTGCGGTATCGATGATGGTCGCTCCAACGTTAACGAAGAGACCGTCATCGAATCCGCTGCCCAACCCTCCGTTCTTTTCGACCAACACCTGGTGGCCGCGCTGTACCAGCGCGTCGACGCCGGCCGGCACCATGGCGATTCTGTTCTCGCCTGGTTTGATCTCTTTCGGTACACCAACGATCATATCTCTAGCCTCACTCTTAATGGGCAGACTGCGCTAACCACAAAGGATTTGACTAACACGTCGTCCTGGGCCGGCCTCACTCGCCGTTCGGGCCCAGGCGGACGATTGTTTGCAGATCTGGAGCATAGTACTCCCGGCAGAGCCCGGCCACCTCCTCTTCCGTCACCGCGTCGATCTTTGCACAGATCTCGTCCAGCGTCATGTACGGTTCGCCGTAGACTGCCACGCCCGCCAACCGGTGCAACCGCGCCGACGTCGACTCCAGCGAGAGAAGCACCTGCCCCTTCGTCTGATTCTTGATATCCGCCAGTTCGTCGCCGCTCAGGGCCGAGGCGGACATCCGCTCCAATTCCCGCATGACTTCCCCGACCGCCCTGTCCGCAGTATCCGGTCGGGTCGCCATGTAGATTCCCCCCAGTCCGCCCTCGGCGTAGAACGACTGGAAGGTGTAGACCGTGTAGGCGAGCCCCAATTCCTCGCGCACCCGCTGAAACAGCCGGCTACTCATGCCTCCACCCAACGCCGTCGATATCAGGATCGACGCATAACGTCGCGGGTCGCTTCGCGGAAAAGTGGGGGTCCCCACACATACATGGACCTGGGCGCTGTCTCGGGAGACCTTGATTTCCCGAGGCCGCTCGGCTGTTGGCCTTTGCAAATTCGGAGCCACGCCGGCCGCACTATTCTGCGGATATTCCCGGGCCACGAGCTCGAGCAGTTCGTCGTGCTCGAGATGGCCGGCGGCGCACACCACGCTGACGTCGGGTCGATAAGCACGGGACCAGAGATCGCCGAGATCGTCACGACTGATCGCCTTTACGGTGTCCGACGTGCCAAGCACGGGATACCCGTAGGGGTGATCGCCCCAGAGTGCCTTCGAATGCAGGTCGAAGATGAGATCATCCGGCGTATCTTCGACCCCGGCGATCTCCTCCAGGATGACGCGCCGCTCGATCTCCAGGTCGCTCTCCCTTAGGATCGGCCGAAAGACCAGATCGGAAAGGACATCGAGGGCGACGGGCAGGTGCTCATCCAGCACCCGGGCGTGGCAGGCCGTGTGCTCCCGCGACGTATAGGCGTCCAGGGAACCGCCGATCGCTTCGATTCCCAAGGCTATCTCACGGGCCGTGCGCCGCTCGGTGCCCTTGAAGATCATGTGCTCCAGCAGGTGAGAGGCGCCCATCTGCTGCTCTAGGTCGTGGGAAGCACCCCAACGCACCCAAATCCCCGCGGCCACCGAGCGAACCATGGAGATCGTCTCCGACAGCACCAAAGGACCACCATCGACCTCGGTCATCCAGGCATGTTCGTCGAGCTGTACGGTCTTGGGTCCAACCAACCCCATCAGTGGAATCCTCGAGCCGGAGGTATCAGAGAAAAAAACGCCTGTCCCGTAAGGCTACGGGACAGGCGTTGGTGAAAGCAATGGCCTCAGCTCACGACGATGCCGCGGTCTCGGTCTCGGCCATAGCGGCTTTCCGCGACAGGCGCATGCGCCCGCGATCGTCCACAGAAATCAACTTGACTTTCACGACGTCGCCTCGATTCACCACATCTTCGGTCTTCTCCACACGTCCTTCCTCGAGCTCCGAAATGTGGCATAGCGCCTCGACATTGGGCAGGATCTCCACAAACGCCCCAAATGACGTCGTGTTCTTGACCACACCCTCGTATATCTTGCCGATCTCCGGCTCCTGAACGATCCCTTCGATGATCTCGCGGGCCCGCTCGCCACCCTCGCCGCTCACCGACGAGATCGTGATCAGGCCGCTGTCCTCGATATTGAGCTCGGCACCGGTTTGTTCTTCGATGCTTCGAATCACCTTACCCTTGGGCCCGATCACCTCACCGATCTTCTCGGGGTTGATCTGCAGGGTGATGATCCGCGGCGCCAGCGGCGCGAGGCTGGAACGCGGCTGGGACAACGTCGTGTCCATGACCTCCAGGATATGCAGCCGCGCGTCCTTGGCGCGCTGCATGGCTTCGCGCATGAGGTCGGTGGATAGGCCCTCGACCTTGATGTCCATCTGGACCGACGTGATTCCCTTGCGAGTCCCGGCGACTTTGAAGTCCATATCGCCGAGGTGGTCCTCGACTCCCAGGATATCGGTTAGGATGACGACCTTGTCGTCTTGCTTTATCAGACCCATGGCGACACCCGCGCACGCCGACTGAACCGGAACGCCCGCCTGCATAAGGGCCAGCGAACCGCCACAGACCGTGGCCATGGACGAGGACCCGTTCGACTCGAGGATATCGCTAACGACGCGGATCGTGTACGGGAACTCGTCGTATGGCGGTAGCAGCGGCTGTAATGCGCGCTCAGCCAGTGCACCGTGCCCGACCTCGCGTCGCGAGGTGCCGCGGAACTGTCGCACCTCACCCACCGAGAAAGGCGGGAAGTTGTAGTGCAGCATGAACGACTTCGTAGTCTCCTGCTGGACATCGATCGTGTCGATCCGCTGCTCGTCCCTGCTCGTTCCCAGCGTCACGACGGCCAACGCCTGCGTGCTCCCGCGCGTGAACAACGCCGAGCCGTGCGTGCGTGGCAGCAGGCCGACCTCGCAGCTGATCGGGCGAACGTCCTCCGGAGTCCTTCCGTCGATTCGTTCGCCCTTCTCCAGGATCTGACCGCGAAGGGTTTCGTACTCGATCTCGTCGACTACGTGATTGACCTGCCGCTCGTAGTCCTCGATTTCCTCCTTGTAGGCCTCAGCTACTTCGTCGATGATGTCGTTGCGCAACTCGGAGAGAGCCGCGTTGCGCTCCTCCTTGGTCGGCAAGCTCAAAGCCTCGTCGACGCGCTGACCGGCCAGCGTGTTGACTCGCGCGGCCAAACCGTCATCCAACTCGGGTCGCGCCCACTCCATCTTGGGCTTCGCGTGCGACTCGACCAGCTCCTTTTGGATGGCGACTAACTCACGAATCCCTTCGTGGGCGAACTCGAGTGCCGATACGAACTCTTCCTCGCCGATCTCGAGGGCGCCGCCCTCGACCATCACGATCGAGTCCTCCGAGCCGGAAATGATCAAATCGACATCCGAGAACTCGAGTTGCTGGAAGGTCGGGTTCAGCACCCACTCGCCGTCCAAACGAGCGACCCGAACGGCCGCGACGGGATACGGAAACGGTACGCTCGACAGATTCAGCGCAGCCGAAGCGCCGAGCAGGCCGAGAACATCGGCATCGTTCTCCTGGTCGGCCGACAGGATCGTGATGACGATTTGGGTCTCGTTCTTGAATCCGTCGGGAAACAATGGACGGATAGAACGATCGATCTGGCGAGCCGAGAGGGTCTCTTTCTCACCCGGTCGGCCCTCGCGCTTGAAGAACCCGCCAGGAATCTTCCCCGCCGCGTAGCTCTTCTCCCGGTACTCGACCGTGAGCGGGAAGAAAGGAAGGTTCGAGCGCTTGGTTTCAGCGACGACGGTGGCCAGGATCACGGTCTCGCCAAACTGGACGAGGACCGCGCCATCCGCCTGTCGTGCCATGCGGCCGGTCTCCAAGTTCAGAGTCCGGCCTGCGAATTTGCGTTCGATCAGTGTTGCCATAGTCTAGCTACCTATGCTCCAATTGATGAATAGATGTAAAGAAAGACCCCCGAACCGTGTTGCCGGGGGCCTCGTTGATTAGCCTCGCAGGCCAAGATCGCTCACTAGCTGCCGGTACATTTCCGGATTGGTGCGGTTCAAGTAGCGTAGCAGGCGCCGACGCTTCCCGACCCACTTGAGCAATCCCTGGCGGCTGTGATGGTCCTTGGGGTGCGTACGTAGGTGCTCCGTAAGGTCCGAAACCCGCCGGGTCAGCAGTGCGATCTGCACCGCCGTCGAGCCCCGGTCGGTCGGGTGAATCTGATACTTTCCTATGAGCGCAGCGCGCTCGTCCTTCGTCATTACCATTCTGTTGCCAACTTCCCGGCTATCTGCCGTTTATCGCTTTCCCTGTTTGAATAGACCGAGAAACTTATTCCGACCTATCCCTCGTGTAAAGGAGGCCCTTACCGGCGATCGAAGAACTCGATAGCCATCTCCCGATCGCGCCGCATCTGATCGACCAGCTCGCCCGCCGAAGCGAACGGCTGGACGTCCCGCAAGCGGGTCAGGAACTCCACTCGCACCAGTTGGCCGTAGACGTCGCCGTCGAAATCCAGCAGGTGCAACTCCACCGACGGCGGCGAGCCCTTGAACGTGGGCCGCGGCCCAAGGTGGAGCAGTCCCGGTCCCTGGTGCCTCCTTAACGCCGCCCGTACCGCGTAGATCCCTTCTTTGGGCAAAAGCTTGTCACCCTGACCCACGTTCACATTAGCCGTGGCGAAACCCAGTGTGCGACCTCGTCCCTCGCCGTGCACGACGACACCCGATAGCGAGTAGGGGCGGCCAAGGCCGCTGGCGGCCTTCTCCATCTTTCCGTCCTGTACTGCTGAGCGTATGCGGCTGGACGAAATGGCATCATCGTTCATATAAACCGGATCCATGACCTCGACGTCGAAGCCATAGCGTGACCCGATTCTCTTTATTGTCTCGGCGTCGCCGCTTCGCTCGCGGCCAAAGCCGTGATCGTAACCCACGACCAACTTCCTGAGTCCGAACCGAGCCAGGAGCACGTCGCGAATGAACTCCTCGGGAAGGTAGAGCGACAAGGATCGAGTGAACGGCAGGAAGACGGCGTAGTCGATCCCGGAAACAGTCAGGATCTCCTTCTTCTCGTTGGGGGTGGTCAGCAAGCGCGGAGCCGCCTCTGGCCTGACAATCTTCAGCGGGTGCGGATCGAATGTGACCAGTACGCTCAACAAACCGTCCGCTTCGGCCGATTCGGTCAGGCGCTTGAGAACCTCCCAATGACCGCGGTGAACACCGTCGAAGGTACCGACGGTGATGCACGCGCCACGCGACTGCGGTGGGAGTCCATGGGCGTCGTGATGGGTCATGTCAGTCATCGATCAGCCTGCGAACACCTTGTGTGGCCACAACTGGCCCTCTCGCGATTCGGCGATGGCGACCAGATTCCCTTCGACGATCACCGCGACCGGCTCATCAACCTTGTACTGCCCCCACTCGACCGACCGGCCGTGAGACAGTGCGGATCCTGCCGTCGCGTCCAAGACGGCGGTCGCGAGGTGTGCCACCGCTTCCTCGGGTGGCCGTAGGCTCGCAACGATCCTCTCGGACATCGATTCGTCATCCAGAGGCACCGCTTCGGCGACGTCGAATTGTCCGATGCGCTGACGCCGAAGACTTCGCAGATGACCACCGGTTCCCAGGCGCGCACCGACGTCGCGCGCGATAGAGCGTATGTACGTTCCGCTTGAGCACTCGATCTCTATCGAGACATCGGGCGGCGAGTAGTCGCGCAACACCAGCCGGTGAACGGTCACGGCTTCGGCGCTCAGCGCGGGTGCCTCGCCCTTCCGCGCCACATCGTAGGCGCGCTGACCCGCCACCTTCTTGGCGGAGTATGCCGGTGGCATCTGCTCGATGTCACCGAGTTGCTCGTCCAGCGCACTCCGAACTTGATCGGCGGTCACGGCATTCCAGCTTTCACTCTCGGAGACGATCGTTCCCAATCGGTCATCGGTGTCCGTTTGCTGGCCCAAGCGAACGATACCTCGATACGTCTTGGGCAGGGCAGTCAGGTATTCGGCCAGTCGAGTCGCCCAGCCGACGCACAGCAGCAATAGGCCACTGGCGAACGGGTCGAGTGTCCCTGTGTGACCGACTCGACGTACTCCAACGGCTCGCCGAACGACATCCACGACATCGTGGGATGTCGGTCCCTCAGGCTTGTCGACGAGCAGCAGGCCCACCGACGTCAATGTGTATCCTCGCCGCCGTCGCCCTCTTCCGAGTTCTTGACCTCGGCCAGAAGCTCCGAAATGCGAGCCGCATGCTCGTGGGTACGGTCGATACTGAAGCGTAGCTCCGGCACTCGTCGAATCGTCAACTCGCGCCCGAGTCGAGAACGCAGGAAGCCGCTCGCGCTGGAGAGTCCCTTCAAGGCCTCGGCCTTCCGCGCGTCGTCGCCCGTTACGTTGACGTAGATCGTCGCGTGCCTGAGGTCCCGGGTAACCTCGACATCGGTTATCGTAACCCTGCCGATGCGGACATCCTTCACGTCCCGCTGCAGCAAGCGCGAAATCTCTTCTTTCAGGAGTTGACGAACTCTCTGGGTCCGGGGGTACTCTTTAGCCATGACTGCTACTGGGTAGAGCGGAGATCAAATTCGTTCGCAGTGGGTCGGTCCGACTCAGTATAGTATCGTGGTGCTGTCGATGATGCGGACTCGGGGGTCCGAGGCGACGAAAGAATCCACGCGGCTCAATATCGATTGAGCCTGCCGCCGATCCGAAGAAACCAAGGCGACCGAGATTTCCGCTCGCTGCCACGTGTCCTGATGATCGGTTTCCGCCACCGAAACGTTGTGGCGCCCCCGAAGTCGGTCCTTCAGGCTTCTGAGAATCGCTCGCTTCTGCTTCAAGGAAGTGCACCCATCGAGATGCAGCTCCCATGCGATGACACCTACGACCACGGTGACCGATGCCCCTCGTACTGCTGAGTTTCCTGCTAAGGCAAGACGCCGAGCTTTCGCTGATGACCCCTATCTTCTGGCCTCGCCTTCAGCGACCCCAGCCTGCGCCCCCACACTTGCATCCAATTTGCGGGCAACTTGATCGATGCGGAACGCTTCAAGGATATCACCGACTTTGACGTCGTTGAAATTCTCGATTCCCATTCCGCATTCATACCCTGACTTCACTTCCTTCACGTCGTCCTTGAACCGCTTCAGGCTGGACAGCCTGCCCTCGTAGATGACGATGTGCTCGCGCAGGACACGGATCTGCGAGTTCCTGTCGATCGAGCCTTCGCTGACATAGCAGCCCGCCACCGTTCCGACCTTCGGTACTTTGAACAGCTCTCTGACCTCCGCCGAACCGAGTATGACTTCCTTCTCTTCCGGCGCGAGCATCCCTTCCAGAGCCGCTCGCACCTCTTCGGTTGCCTCGTAGATCACGCGGTAGGACCTGATGTCGACGCCCTCGCGCTCGGCCACCTCGCGCGCCTTGCGATCAGGCCGTACATGGAAGCCGATGATGATCGCGTCGCTGGTCTGAGCGAGCAGTACGTCCGTCTCCGTCACGGCGCCAACGCCCCGGTGGATGACGCGGACCTCGACCTCGTCGGTGGAAAGTCGCTCGAGCTCGTCACCCAGAGCCTGCACCGAGCCGTCGGTGTCACCCTTGATGATCAACTTGAGCTGAGTTTTTTGCCCGGCTTGCACGGCCGCGAACACGTCTTCCAAGCGACCGACCTGCGCCTTCCGCCGGATTTCGCGCTCGCGCTCGATCTGCTGTCGCTTGCCCGTGATCTCGCGAGCACGCTCGTACTCGAGCACGATCAAGTTGTCACCCGCCTGAGGAACGCCTTCGAAACCAAGCACGCGAGTCGGCATACCGGGACCCGCGGCATCGACCGAGTGGCCACGCTCGTCGAGCAACGCGCGCACGCGGCCCGCGTGTACCCCGCAGACAAAGCCATCGCCGATGTTCAGGCTGCCTTCGGTCACCAGGATCGTCGCCACCGGCCCCATGCCTTTGTCCAGCTCGGCTTCGATCACCGTTCCGCGCCCAGCCAATCCCGGATCGGCCTCGAGCTCCAACATTTCCGCCTGTAGCAGGACTTTCTCGAGTAGGTCGTCGATTCCCTGCCCCGTCTTCGCCGAGATCTCGGAATGCAGGGTCTCACCACCGAAGTCCTCGATGACGACCTCGTGCTCCAGCAGTTCCTGTTTGACGCGAGTCGGTTCCGCCGCGGGCAGATCGATCTTGTTGACCGCCACGATGATCGGCTTGCCCGCGTTCTTGGCGTGGCTGATCGCCTCCCGGGTCTGAGGCATTACACCGTCGTCGGCCGCGACGACCAGGATGACGATATCCGTCACGTCCGCGCCGCGAGCGCGCATGGCGGTAAAGGCCGCGTGACCCGGCGTATCGAGGAAAGTGATCCGACGTGCATTGCCGATGTCGACGAGATAGGCACCCAAGTGCTGTGTGATACCGCCCGCCTCGCCTGCGATTACGTTCGCTTTGCGGACATAGTCGAGCAACAACGTTTTGCCGTGATCGACGTGACCCATCACGGTCACCACCGGCGGCCGAGTCGCCAAACGCATCGGGTCAGCTACTTGCTCGTCGGTGATCACATCCGCGTCGTACTCGTCCTCACGGACCGCTTTGAATCCCAGCTCGCCTGTGATGAGCTCGATTTGATCGAAGTCGAGTCGCTGGTTGATCGTTATCATCAACCCGAGGTTCTTGAAGGCCGATGTGATGATCTCGTTCGGCGCGACACCCACCAGGTCAGCGAGTTCTGCGACCGTTAGGAACTCGGCGACGCGAACGGTGGTCCTTTCCTCCTCGGCCAGACGCTCCGCTTCAGCCTCTTCGGCCTCGCGCTGCTCTGGGGTCAACGCATCTCGGCGACGACGGCGCGTCGGTCCCGCCGTCTCCATCTTGGCGAGAGTCCGCTTGATATTGGCCTGCACCGCTTCCTGGTCGACACGTGTGCGCTTCTTCTTCTTGCGCGTTCGCCGGCGACGGCGCCCATCGAGCGTATACCCTTCCGCCTGAATCCGCACGACACCCGCGGCCGGCTTGGGCGGTTCCGCCTGCGCGGCAGGTGCCACGGGCTTCGGCGCGACCGGTTTCGGCGGCGCGGGCGGTTCGACCTCCGCGACCGGTGCTTCCACCTCGTCGGCAACGGCGACGAGTTCCAGTTCCTCGTCCGGCTCAACCACCTCCTCGACGGTGGGCGCATCGGACACGGCCTCGACCCCCTCGAGCGGCTCGGCGAGGTCGGCCTCTTCCACCTCGGTCGGCGCGGCCTCCTCGGATTCTTCAGGCAAGGGCGGGAACGGATCCACCTTCGCTGCGATCTCTTCGTCAGCGAAGAGGGGCTGATCTTCAACGACCGGCGCTTCGACGTCGCCAACAGTCGGCGGAGCCTCCGCCGGCTCTTCCTCCACGGCCTCGACCTCAACCGGCTCCAGCGACTTTTCTACGACGCGACGGCGACGACGACGCTTGGTGGCTGCACCGCCCTTTCCAGTCGTTTCGGGCCTCCGCTTGTCGCGCTCCAAGCGCGTCCGGGCGCGGGCAACTTGCCCCTCGTCCAGCGTAGACATGTGGCTGCGGACGGGGATGTCCATTTCACGGAGCACGTGTATGACACGCTCGCTCGTGATATCGAACTCCTTCGCCAGCTCATAGACCCGCATCTTCGCCAACGCTGAAAACCCTCCTATCCTCTATCCTTCTACTTCTTCAGCCAAATCCATTGCTCTCTGCCCTAGCGAACTATCGGTGATCGCCAAGGCCACAACCCGATCGCGGCCGACTGCCGCTCCCAACCGGTCGCCATCCAACACCGTCCTGTGCGGCACCGAGTGCGAAGCCAAGAGCCCTTCCAGCCTCTTGAGCACGGAGTCCGGCGCATCGCGCGCTACGACCACCGCCACTGCCTGCCCGCTGCGAATCGACTGACTTACCGCATCGTATCCGATCCGCAGTTGACCGGCCCGAGCCGCCAGGCCAAGACTGCTCAGCAGGCGGCGATCGGAATCAGGCGTCCTGCTTCTCCGCTTCACCCTCCGCGACCGCCTCTGCCTCCGCGACCACTACTTCCTCGATGCCGGCCTCGGCGACTTCGCCTTCGATATCGTCTGCCGCGTCAGCCGGGAGATCTTTGGCGGCCTCGACAGGCTCGCCCTCTTCCACCGCCTCTTCTGGCTCGGCGATCGCCGTCTCCACATCCACCTCGATCGCCGTAACCTCGTCATCCTCCGACTCGTCGCCCGGAACGACCGGCTCGCCCGTCGCTACAGGTTCCATATCCGGCGGCGTCTCTGAGGAGAGCTCCGCGGGCTCCTCGACGATCGTGAGTTCCTCGATCAGCTTCGTGAGCACGTCGACTTCTTCAGGCCCAAGGCCGTTGACACGTAGAAGGTCATCGCGCTCGAGATCGATGATGTCCATGAAGGTCTTGTATCCGGCCTCCGACAGCGCTGCCAGAATCGCCGGCGAGATCTCGAGCTCCTTGAGCGAGAAATCGGCCGCGCCCTCGTACTCTTCCGATTCGCGGAACAACGTGCTCTCCGCGCCCCGCTCCATCCACTCGCGACTGGAGTAAAGGTCGATCTGCCAGCCGATGAGCTGCGAGGCGAGCCGCACGTTCTGGCCGTTACGACCGATGGCCAACGATAGCTGGTCCTCATCGACGATGGCCGTGATGACCTTCCTCTCGGTGTCGGAGATCACTTTGGCCACCTTCGCCGGGGCCAGCGCACGCTTCGCATAGATCTCGGGATCGGGGTGCCACGGAACGATGTCGATCCGCTCACCGCTCATTTCCGATACAACCGCCTGGACGCGGGAACCCTTGAGGCCCACACACGCGCCCACGGGGTCGATGGAGTCGTCGTTCGAGACCACGGCGATCTTGGTCCTGCCGCCGGCTTCCCGAGCGATGTCCACGATCTTCACGACGCCCTGATAGATCTCCGGCACTTCCAGCTTGAACAGCGCCGCCACGAATTCCGGGTCGGCACGCGACAGAATCAGCCGCGGTCCTTTTGGCGTTTCCTCCAACTTCTTCAGCACGGCGCGTATCGGCTCGCCCTGCCGAAACCGTTCACGCGGATTCTGCTCGCGCCACGGGATAATCGCTTCCGCCTCGCGTAGCATGTTCAGCATCACGACCAGCTTGCCTCGCTCGATCGCCTGCACTTCACCCGAAAGCAATTCGCCCAACTTGTCGGCGAACTCTTCGCGCACGCGGTTGCGCTCGCCCTCACGCACACGCTGGATGATCCGCTGCTTCGCGGCGAGTACGGCGGTACGGCCGAACTCGGAAAAGTCGACCGGTATCTCCAATAGGTCGCCCAGCTGGAAGTCCGGATCGTCCCAGCGAGCCTCGGTCACGCTGACTTCGCGAGACGCATCCAGCACGTCCTCGACGACTTCCTTGAGGACGACGATACGGATCTCGCCTTTGTCCTCATCGATGGTGATCTCGGCCTGCACGTTTGTCCCGTAGCGCTTGGCCAGGGCCGCGTGAAGACCGTCCTTGATCAGATCATGTAACTCTTCACGTGACAACGACTTATGTGCCGTCATCACCCTGAAGGCTTCCAGTACCTGTGCCGCGTTTCCCATCCCTTGGATACTCCGTTCCTTCTGGACTCCCCCGCCACGCCGGGGGTCTCGCTCAAACCATCAACTCGACTCGTCCCACCTGAACACGAGGTTCGCCTTCGCCACGGCCGATCGCGGAACGGCGAGCTCCACTTCGTCGTGCATCTGAAGACGCAACACCTCGTCGTCTTCCGAATCCTCTATGCCGAGAAGCACACCTTCAACGCGCTTCGAACCTTCGGCTAGCGGTTTGTAGCCGCGTACACAGATCTCGCGTCCTACAGCCCGCTCGAAGTCACGCCGCTTGCGCAGCTGTCGTTCGACGCCCGGCGAAGAGACCTCGAGGATATAGCTCTGCAGCAAATCCTCTCGTGCATCCAGTTCTTCCTCCAATTGCCGGCTCGCCTGGGCGCACTCATCGACCGTGACGCCGGTTCCAGGCTGGGCATCCAACCGGTCGATCCGCAGGCGCAGAATCGGTCGAGAGCGATGCCCCGCGCTTTCCAAATCGACAAGCTCGAACCCGATTCGTTCGAGGGTCGACTCTACGATCTGTTCCAACTCGTCTCGCGCTCGGTCGTGCTGCACTGTGCCGTCCTCGACGCCCGAACCAAACATTCCAGCAATAAAAAAGTGGGGTAAACCTGCGTCCCCACTACATAAAAAGGCCTCTCGGCCTTGTAGCTTCACGCCCTACCACCAACGGCCCAAATATAGAGGGGCCTTATCCGGAAATCAACCAGCCCGCCAGCCCAGAAAGGCGCACATCCGCTGTCCTGAGTTTTCTCCCCGATAGGAGAAAAATCGGTCCGATTCGCAGCGAGTGCAGCCCTCGGACACGGTCAGCCGGCTCGGGCCGATCCCGGCGGTCAGGACCCTGTCTCCGACCGCCCGGCGCAGATCGAGCAGGGAGTCAGTTGTCGGGGCCAGACCCAACGCTTTCGGTACTTCCGGGCCAACTTCGTAACATTTCCCACATATTGATGGGCCCATATGGACGAAAAGCGAGTCGACTCGAGACCCCAGGTCCCCCATCACCTCTAGCGTGCGCTCGACAACACCGGCGGCGGTCCCGCGCCAGCCGGCATGAGCCAACCCCAGCGTCCCCCGCTCGGCGTCGACGAGAAAGACCGGGACACAATCGGCCACCGTCACGGCTAGCAGAAGGCCGCGCCGCTCTGTGACGAGGGCATCGGCATCGCCGGCCAGACGGATGCCCGGGCCAGGCGGCGTCTCCAGAAGCACGACTGTGGAACCGTGGACCTGACGGCAACGTACCGCACCCGGGATCCGGGTCGCGGCGAACAGCCTGGACCAGCCATCGGCTCGGTCGGGGAGCTCTGGGTTTGGATTCTCAGTGAGGCTGAAATCGAGTTTATCGTGCCGGGTGGTCAGGCCCTGGGCCAGGTGCGGAAACCGGTCCGCCCAATCGGCTTGTCTGACGACTCGCAGACCGTCGAGCGAGACCTCGGTTTCTTGTCTCTTTGGCATAATGGCGCTTGTTGAGCGGGAGGCCGCCCCCCCACATCACTCTACCCGCTCGATGGACGCGCCCAGCTCTCTCAGACGTTCATCGATACGTTCGTATCCCCGCTCGATCTGCCCGATGTTGTGGATTTCGCTTCGGCCCTCGGCGCCAAGGGCGGCGATGAGAATGGCCATACCGGCGCGAATGTCCGGGCTCTCCACGGTCGAACCGCGGAGTGTGGCCGGACCGACCACCACGGCTCGGTGCGGGTCGCAGATGACGATGCGGGCCCCCATCGCGGTCAGTTTGTCCGCAAAAAACATCCGTGACTCGAACATCTTCTCATGAACGAGGACGGTGCCGCGACATTGGGTGGCCACCACCAGGGCGATGCTGACCAGGTCGGCCGGGAACTGGGGCCACGGGCCGTCATCGATCTTGGGTATCTGCTGTCCGATGTCCATGCAGATCTCCATCGATTGATCCGCCGGCACGCGGAGGTTGCGTTCGTCCAGGTGGCAGCTGACGCCGAGACGCTCGAACATCAGCCGGATGCTCGCCAGGTGGCTCGGCTCCACATCGTCGATCGTCAGTTCACTGCCCGTCACGGCCGCGAGTCCGATGAACGAGCCCACCTCGATATGGTCGGGGCTGATGTCGGCGCTCGCACCTCCGAGTTTCTCGACGCCCTCGATCACCAACTCGCCCGACCCGATCCCTTCGATGCGTGCACCCATGCCCGTGAGCAGCCTGCAAAGGTCCTGCACGTGGGGTTCGGAGGCTGCGTTCTTGAGTACGGTCGTGCCCTTGGCGAGGGTCGAGGCCATGACCAGGTTCTCGGTCCCGGTGACGCTGGGCTCGTCGAGAAAGATCTCTTTGCCCCTCAGCTTCCCGCGCAGAACGAACTCATCCCCGAGTTCGACCTCGGCGCCCAGCTTCTGAAGCGCATCGAAGTGCGTATCGAGCCGCCTCCGTCCGATCACATCGCCGCCCGGCGGCGGAAGTCGCAGCTCGTGATTCCGGGCGAGGAGAGGGCCGGCCAGGAGGATGGACGCGCGAATACGCGCAGCCAGGTCCGCCTCGAGGGCGACGGACTGCACGTCCCCAGCCTTCAAGACGAGAGCCCCTGGGGCCGTCCGCTCGTATTCCACGCCGAGGGCACCCATCAGCTCGAGCATCGTGCGGACATCTTTGATGTCCGGAACGTTCGTCAGCTCGACGGGCTGGTCAGTCAGAAGCGCTGCCGCCATCATCGGCAGCGCGGCATTCTTGTTCCCGGCCGGGCGAACATGGCCCTTGAGGGTACGCCCACCTTCAACGACGAATCTGCTCATAGTGAGCCAACTTAGGCCGCGATCGTCACAGTCGTCAATCTTGACACGGTCGCCCCGCAGCAACGAGTATGTGACCGGGTGCCCTGATCCCGAAATTGCGAGATGAAATGAAACTGCATCACTATCTCCGACCCGAGCTGGTCACGCTGGACCTCGAGACCGAAAGCGTGGAGAATACCCTGCGCAACCTGGTACATCTCCTAACGGAGAGCGGCCTGGTTGGGGACGAGGCGTCGGTCCTCGACGCCCTGCTGGAACGAGAGTCGGCCCAGTCGACAGGCATCGGCGGCGGAGTCGCGGTCCCACATGCGGTCTATCCCGAACTGGGCTCGACGGTCATCGCGCTGGCGCTGTCGCGCCAGGGGATCGACTTTCTCTCGCTGGATGAGCAACCCGTTCACACCATCTTCTTACTACTTTCGCCGCCCGCAGCCAGCAGCACACACATCAAACTACTGGCTCGGATCGCGCGACTGATGCGACAGCCCGATGTTCTTGAACAACTACTGAACGCTTCGAGCGCCGACGAGGTCATCGAGAAGATTCGGCTGTTCGACGAGCAACACGCCTAGCTGGCACGCCAAGAGGCTCAGACATGCAACTACTCGTGGCGGTGATCAACCAGGCTGAAGCTTTGGACGACGTGCTATCTGGATTCCTGGAGCTGGGAATCACCGGAGCGACGATAATCAACAGCGAAGGGATGGCCTACGTCCTCACGCACGACATCCCCCTATTCGCGGGGATTCAGACCCTGATTTCTCGTTCGCGAGCCCAGAACTATACGATCTTCAGCGTGATCGACGACGACGAGAAGGCGGACGCGGCCTTTGCCGTGATCCAGGACGTCTGTGGCAGCATGGCCGAGCCGGGAACCGGAATCGTCTTCACTATCCCGGTCCTGCGGGCGGAGGGCGTGGCTCCCGAGCTCGGGGAAGATCCGGGTCTGTGAACCCCATCATCACCGTTCTGCTCCTGGCACTCATCGGGCTGCTGGGAGCCGAGCTAACCTTTTCGCGGCGGCACGTTCCGCTCGGGCCCCGCATCTTCATTGCGATCGGCGGTCCGTTCCTGTTCCTCGGCTTCGTGCTGGGACCCCACGTCGCGCAATTCATCTCTCAGGACACCGTCTCGCATCTCAACCCACTGCTGGCCCTCGGGCTCGGGTGGATCGGCCTGCTGTTCGGACTTCAGCTTGACCGTGATCACCTGCGTCAGTTTCCGCCGCGCTACCTGGTGCTCGCGTGGCTACAGGCGTTGGTGGCCTTCGTCGTGGTCTTCGCCGTGGCCTATCTGGTAGCCGACGCCTGGCTGGACCTGGGCTTCGTGGCGGTACTCGTGGCCGCCGCTGCGACCGCCAGCGTGACCACCCCAGCTGCGATTGCGTTGATCTCGAATACCTACATGAGCCGAGGACGCGTAAGCCGGTTGCTGTTCTACATAGCAAGCCTCGATGCCGGCGTCGGTATCGTCGTTCTCGGGCTCACACACGCCGCCCACCGCAGCCTGATGCTGGGACGCGGTACCGGGCTTGGCGTACTGGAATGGTTCGCGTTCTCGGCGCTTCTGGGTGTCTTCTTCGGAGTCCTCTTCCTTTCGCTGACGCGCGTTCGTCCCCGCACTCAAGAACTCATGCTCTTGCTCATCGGTCTCGTGCTGTTCGCCGCCGGAACAGCGTTCTATCTGGCGCTTTCTCCACTGTTCATTTGCGCGGTTACCGGTGTCGTA
>JBDHGH010000064.1:0-17641 GCA_039589995.1 Gemmatimonadota bacterium
TCGCCTCTAACTCCTTCACGCCTGCAGTCGTAAACGTGATAGTGCATGCTTCCTCGGCGACGGTGCCGGAGCAACTGTCAACTCCATCGGAGACAGTCACGTTTCCGGTGGGTGCCCCGCTTCCGGGAGACCTGACCGAGACCGCGTAGCTTACGGTCACTTCCTGCTGAATGACCGACGGGTCGGGATCGTCACCGGTAATCTCTGTTTCGGTCTCAGCGCGCTCGGTCGTGTGCTCCACCGAACCCGCGCCTGGGAGGAAATTCGCATCCCCGGAGTAGGTCGCGGTGATGGTCGGCTGTCCGGCCCGGGTTAGGAGGATATCGCAGAAGCCTTGACCGACCGTTCCGGTGCACGTGTCTCCACTGCCATCGTTAACCGTGACCGTCACCGTCCCGGTGGGGTTACCACCCTCCGATTCTACCTCGTAGCCCACGCGCACCGTCTGACCAACGACCGACGGATCGGGGCTGTCGTCCACAGTCACTGTGCTGCCCGCACCGGAGACTTCGTGTTCCGCCGTGCCGGAACTCGCCTCGAAGTTCGCGTCCCCGTTGAACGCCGCGGTCAAAGTCTTTATCCCGGCCGTCGTCGGGATCAGCGTGCACCCGCCCTCGCGCACCTTGGCCGTACACGAGTCCTTACCGTCGCTCACCGTCACGTTTCCTGTCGGGTTACCACTTCCGGGATCCTCTGTCGTAACCGTGTAAGTGACGTCGATCCCCTGCCCGACAAACGATGGGTCCGGGTCGTGAGAGTCGACCGTCGTCACCGTCGATGCGCGTCGGACCTGATGGTCCTCGGTATCATCGCTCGGCCCGAAGCCGCTGCCGCCCAAGTACGTTGCCCGGAGCTGCTTTTGCCCTGATGTGGTGATCTGAATCTCGCAGCCGCCCAGAGCCGCTGACGCCGTGCACCGCTCGACGCCGCTGTCGTCCACCGTGACCTCGACGTTCCCAGGTGGTGTGCCGTTCCCGCCCACCACGTCGAAGTCGACTCGCACGGTTTGACCGATGACCGAAGGATCGGGAGAGTCCGACGTGATGGTAGTGGACGTGTTCGAATCGCAGTTGGGGTCGGTGCCCGGATCGCACCCACCCGTCTGATCAGATGAACACGCGAAGCCGGACGCGATGATCAGGCCGATGCACAGACCCGTCCTTGCGCGGCTCGCGGACGAACCGTTACGCATACCGCCGTTCCGACTCCACATGCGCAGTGTGAGGCCTCCGAATCCCTTGGGCATGGCCCAAGAATCCACGATTCCAGGGCGTAGTCAACCGGACAAGAGAAGGGCAATTTCGATGCCGAGGGGGTGAAAGGCTATAACACGTTGGACCTAAAGAGGATAAGTCCCCCCCAACCCTGTCTGGCAGACTGGCTGCTGCATTTCGGCGACACGCCTCTCGCCCAACGCGGGTCAGCCTGCGCAGCTCCCCCATACGGCCAGCACACCGATGAGCGCGAGGGTGGCCGCAACCGCGCCCAAGCGCAGAACCAGGTCCCTGCGCCTTGCAGCCGCCTCCGAGGGGGCAGTAGAGAGCGCTGCTACGAGCTCGGAGGCGTTCTCCTGTCTCTCGCTCGGCCGTTTTTGTAGCGACTTGATCACGGTCTCACGCAGCGGCAAGGGCACCGGGTTCGCCAACGCCTCAGGCTTCTCGAACATGTGCTGCTTGATGATGGCCTCGCGCTCACCCAGAAACGGCGGCCTTCCTGTGAGCATTTCGTATAACACGCAACCGAGGCTATAGATGTCTGCGCGGGCGTCAACCTCGCGCGAACCCACCAATTGCTCGGGACTGATGTAGTACAGCGAACCCATCACGACACCAACGGCCGTTAGGGTCGTCTGGTCGGCATCGGACATCGATCGTGCGATACCGAAGTCCGTGACGATCGCTCGACCTTCCGAAATGATGATGTTCTCCGGCTTGATGTCGCGATGGACCACGCCTTCGCCGTGAGCGTACTCGAGCGCCTTCGCCACTTGCAGGGTGAGTCCGACCGCCTCGTCGACCTCCAACTTACCCCGTCGACGAATCAGCTGTCTCAGAGATTCGCCTTCCACATAGGGCGCGATCAAAAAGGCGAGTTCGCCAGCCATTCCCGAGTCGAGAAGTGGGACTATGTGGGGATGTTCGAGGCGGGCGGTGATCTCGATCTCACGCTGGAACCGCTTCAAGCCCGTTCCCGCGACCAACTCGGGGTGGATGACCTTGATAGCCACGCGCCGATCGCGGACCAAGTCTCGAGCGAGGTAGACCGTTCCCATACCCCCTCGCCCCAACTCGCCCTCGAGCTCGAACTTCCCGGCCAGCTCGATGTGGAGAATCTCGTGCGGGTCGCCGACCCCGCCACCCGCACCGCTCGGTGTCGAACCGCTCATGAACACAGACGAAAGATGGGCCGGAAAACGGCAAGCATCAACGACGATCGATGGCGTCGCTCCCTTGTCCGCTCGTGGGATACCTGTTCCCAGAAACGGACACAGCATGCGCCTGCCTGAATGCGTAACTCACTATATCACAATATCTTATGCGACCAGCAAATGGCATGAGGCTTGCCTTCTTCTACTGGGTCCAAGCTGAGGCGGCCAACTCGCGCAGGAGGATCGATGAGCAGCTTACTGGGCGACTTGAAATATAGTCTTCGGGTACTCGGCAGAAACCCTGGCTTTGCGGCTGCCGCATTGCTGACGCTGGCGCTCGGCATCGGAGCGAACACCGCGATCTTCAGCGTCGTGAACAGCATTCTCTTTCGACCCCTGTCCTTACCCAATGCCCACCGGCTGGCGATTCTCTGCGAGGACAACCCTTCGGTCGCTGGCTTTTGCGTTGCCTCACCACCGAACGTGGAAGACTGGTCGCGTCAGAGCTCGGTGTTCGAGGAATTGGGAGTTGGAAGGGACTGGCCATTCATTCTGAACACGGATGAAGGTAGCGAAGGACTTAGCGGCGGGATTGCCACTCCCAGCTTCTTCCGGCTCCTCGGGCTCGAGGCGCAGCAGGGACGCCTTTTCTTACCTGAGGATCAGGAATTGGGTCGTAACAACGTTGCCGTCCTCTCGCACGGGCTATGGCAGGCCCGGTTCGGCGGTGACCCGAACATCGTCGGGCGTAATGTTTCTCTCGACAACCAAAGTTTCACGGTGATCGGAGTGCTGTCGGAGGGCTCCGAGGTTCCCGACATGGAGTGGATCGAGATCTGGACGCCGTTACACATCGATCCGAGCGCCGAGGAAC
Organism: Gemmatimonadota bacterium; assembly: GCA_039589995.1. Classification (GTDB taxonomy): domain Bacteria; phylum Gemmatimonadota; class Gemmatimonadetes; order Palauibacterales; family KS3-K002; genus JBDHGH01. Next base: position 3,243 of record JBDHGH010000064.1, read on the forward strand.
ATCGCGGTTGGCGCGGCTTTGCCACCTACGGCCGTCTCGCCGAAGGACGGACATTGCAGGAGGCGCGCGATGAGATGGAGGTGATCACGCGCCGACTGGCCCAGGCTTACCCTGCAACGAACGATGGGTGGAGCGTATCGATTACTTCGCTTCACGAACACGTCGTCGGCTCGGTCAGGACGACGCTCTGGCTGTTCCTGGGCGCCATGGGCTTCGTGCTGCTCATCGGCTGCGCGAACGTCGCCAACCTGCTCCTCGCCCGCGCGACGGAGCGTCGGCGCGAGTTCGCTATCCGAGCGGCCATCGGTGCCGCTCAGCGCCGGTTGATGCGCCTGTTGCTCACCGAAAGCCTCCTCGTTTCACTGCTCGCCGGCACCCTCGGCATGGTCCTGTCGCTCTGGGCGGTGGAGGCGTTCGTAGTGCTCGCTCCAGGGGGAATTCCCAGATTGGATGAGGTGAGCATCGACCGCTCGGCGCTGGTGTTCGTCACACTGCTCTCCCTCGTGACCACGGTGGTCTTCGGGCTGGCCCCCGCCATCCATGGCAGCCGCCTCGATCTCAACCGTTCGCTCAAAGAAGGTGACCAGCGTTCACCTGGACGATCGGGCGTACGACTCCGCTCCGTCCTGGTTGCCAGCGAAGTCGCTCTGGCCCTGGTACTACTTATCGGAGCGGGACTTCTGACCCGAAGCTTCGTGCAGCTGCTGCGCTGGGAACCCGGCTTCGACCAGAGCAACCTGATGGTGGTCTGGTTACTGGCGTCCGACGGAAAATACTCGGACGCCGGCCAAGCCGTGAACGTGTTCCACTTGGCGGTAGACGAGGTCCGGTCCGTTCCGTCGGTGTCGTCGGTCGGCACGACATCTGGGGGACCGTTGTTCGGCGGAAGAGAGCCCGACGATTTCACCATCGCCGGGCGCCCAGCGCCCGAACCCGGCGAAGCCCCCGTGGCAAACCGTTTCAATATTGGACCGGGCTATTTCCAGACCCTCGGGGTGCCCGTGGTCAGAGGCCGTGACTTCAACGATGGGGATACTCGTGGCGCACCCCCCGTGGCAATCGTCAACGAGTCGCTGGCGCGTCGCTATTTCCCTGGCGAGGATCCCATCGGTCGTCAGGTAACCATGCTCGGCGGGCCCATGGCCATCGTCGGCGTGGTCGCAGACGTTCAACCGATCCGCTTCGGCGATCCCGTCGAACCCGAGATCTACTGGCCGACCTCACAACGACCTCGATACGCCACGTACCTGGTGATTCGAACCGCCTCGGATCCGACCCGCGTAGTCCGACCGATCGAGCAGCGACTCAAAGCTCTCGATCCTGATATGAACGTCTCCAGTTTCAGCACGATGGGAGACCTGGTCGACCGACAACTGGTGCGACCGAGATTCAACATGGCGCTGATGGGTGTGCTCGGAGCAGCGGCGCTGCTTCTGGCAGCGATCGGCATCTACGGCGTCATTTCTTATTCCGTGGCCCAGCGCACTCGAGAGATCGGCATCCGAATGGCTCTCGGCGCTAATGAGCGAGACATCATCCGATCTGTCGTGATTCGGGGTATGGCTCCCGTCGTTGCCGGGATCACGTTAGGCCTCGCGGCCGCCTTTGGCGTCACCCGCGTACTCATGACTCTGCTGGTGGGTGTGCGACCCACGGACCCACTCACCTTCGTGGGCATCTCTGCGATCTTGACGCTTGTAGCCGTTACGGCGTGCTACGTGCCGGCTCGCCGGGCCACGCGCGTCGACGCGGTTGATGCCCTGCGTTCCGAATAGGAATACGAGCTTCGAACCGGGGAGAATTCAATCTTCGGGCGCGGGAGGCTTCCTCAGTTCCTTCGTCTTCTTCCGGCGGCTCTTCTCTTCCAGGCGTTTATCATCCGCCGACTTAGGTGGTCGTGTCTTCCTTCGGGGTTTGGGGACGTGAAGCGCCTGCACCACCAACTGCTGTAGGCGCTCCTTGGCCAACTCCTTGTTACGGTGCTGGCTCCGCTCGTCCTCGGCGACCACCCTCAAAACGCCATCCTTTCCGATCCGCGAGGCTAGTTTTCCCAAGATCAGCTCTCGCTCCTCGTTGGACAGACTTGGACTTTCAAGCACGTTCCAGCACGCCTCGACCCGCGTCTCGCGGCGGTTCGCGTGCTGGCCGCCCGGGCCGCCGGATCGCGAGGCCTGGAAGTAGAGTTCGTCTTCGGGAACTACTGTCACGTCAAGTTTCCTTTGCAGCTCACTGAGGCCAAGCGGTCTGCATGATCCAGTCGGGCACATCCGGCTGCTCGCCCGGCTCTCTACCCATCGTGATAGCCCATCGCATCAACCAGGAAAGTCCCATGCGGCCCACGTATTCATCCGGTAGGTCGTAGGCAGGATCCTCGAGGGCCGCGTCCAGGGAAACGAAGCCATAGCCTCTGTCACGGATCATCTCTACAAGCTGATGCAGGTAGTCCGCGTTCAATCGGTTGGCGTGAAGTAACAATACCTGTGCCGGCTCCCTCTCCAACGTTTCGCGTGACAGCGTCTCGTAAAACTCGAACACCTCGGCCATGTATCGCACGTAGTCCCGACCGATACGTCGCATCAACGTGCTATCGCCGTCTTCAGTCGCGTTGAAGTAGGCGAGGGCGTACACGTACTCGTCGTTGTCTATGGTGACCGGAGCGACCGTGTATCCGCGTTCCCCAAGAAATGCCTCGAATGCGAGTTTCGTTTCGAGATTGGGACCCGTATTGAGGCGCGGATGGCGAAAATAGCGAATCCGACGCCCGCGTTCCTCGAGCAGCATGGAGGTCACGGTTTCGCCACGAATAACATCGGCCTTGAACTCATCCAGCCCAGTCTCGTAGAGCCAGGGGTGAGAGTAGCTATGATTGCCGAGGTCGTGCCCCGCAACCAGCCAGGCCTCGAGCAGATCCGCACGCTGCGACTCCTCGCCGGGAACGGCTAGCTTGGCCTCGTTCACGAACCCGACCGCCGGTATCTCATCCCTCGCAAGCTGATCGAGCAGCTTCTCGGTGATCGCTCGCATCGCGCCAAGGTGCCTGCTACGCACGGCCGGCAGATCATCGATGGTAACCGCGATCGTCCGCTCCGTGGTCCGTGAATTCACCGCGCCGTCTTGCGCGCGGCAGCCCGCCGCGATCACAAGCACGCAAGCTAAGGCTGCAGCCGCGCCCAATCCGAGGTTCTTGGTTCTCAATAGTCGCTCCCGGTGTCAAACGTCGAGTCAAAGGTAGCCCTAATCGTCTGGGGGCTGTCTTCCGAGACCGTACGTGCGTCCCAGGCTGCCGAACTGAAACGCCGCCGCCGACAGGAACGTCACCACTGCCACCGCACCGAGGATAGCCACCATCCTCAGGTAGGGTTCACCGATGTTCATCCGCACGCGGGTGAGGTTGGAGATGGTCCGCAGCCATTCAGCGGTACCGATCAGAAGAGCCACCTGTGCGGCGCGGGCCACCCACGGTCGACGCACGGCGAGAATGACCAACAGCGCGATGACGGCGACGACGAGTAGCGTGGCCCCAGCCCGTAGAAAGTGTGCGCCCAGCACCAGCAGACTCAGCACCACGCCGACTAGCTGTACGATCTTCACTTCGCTCTCCGGTTACCGGGCCGCGAGGACATGTTTCGCCATCTCCGCGAAACCTGCACCTCTGTCCTCGCGCGTGGCGAACTTGGGTGTCGCCTTCAGCCGCGACAGAAAATCTCGGACGTTGGCTACGCCTACGCTAATGGGAAAGTAGTCGAACGCCGACCAATCGTTGGTGCTGTCGCCGATGAACAGCCAGCGGTCTCTTTCGCTCTCGACGTCCACACCCGTCGCCTCCAACACCGCCCGCTTGATTCCTTGCGCCTTGTTCCAATCGCCGGGAACCGCGTGGGCGTGGACGCTCGACACCGCGCACCGCACGCCTTCTCCCTCGATGATCGCTGCCAGCTTCTCCACTTCCTCGCGAGGAATCTGAACCGTCTCGCCGATGTCAAAGGCGAGGTCGCAACGGCGTGCCCGCTGGTCGATGGACGTCCTGATGTGTGGCAACTCCTGCCCAACGCGCTGGCGCAGACGCTCAAAAAGCTGCGTACGCTCGTCTCGTTGCTCTTCCGGTTCGTAGTAACCCTCGCGTGGGATGTGCCCGTCCAACCATGCCCAGCCGGCACCGTTCTCGCCGATGGCGACATCGACGGGCCAGTGCTGTGCGATCACGTCGACCCAGCCCAAGGGTCGCCCTGTAACAGCGACAAGGCGCAGTCCACTCTCCGCCAAATCGTGCATCGCCTGGAACGCCACCAACTCCATGCGGCCGTCTCGTGTCACCGTATCGTCGATGTCAAAAGCTACGCCAACGAGCGATCGGCAGGCTTCGGCACCAAGGTCCTTGAGAGGTTTCATGGTCCCAGACTGCAAAAGCGAGGGCCGTACAGCAAGGACCCGGCCGTGACACCCCTGGTTGCGTACGTTCTCCGTCGGGCTTCTCTTCCTTGCTGGTCGGGGCCGATACCTCACTCGTCCTCGATGGTTGATTCGCCGCCCAAGGAGGAATTCATGTTCGCCGGCACACTCGCGCATCTCGCTCGCAAGGGACTCCTGCTCGGCGTTGCCGGCACGGTCCTGGCCCTTGGCAGCCCGGTCGCCGCACAAGATGCGGTGAGACCGGCGCCGGACCGCGGTCCAGACGAGGGAGAGGGTCCCTACGATCGGCTCATACTGCGTGGCGCCATCGTCATCGACGGAACCGGCGCACCGCCCCGCGGACCCGTCGACATCGTCATCGAGGGGAACCGAATCGCGCGAATCGCCGGCGTCGGGGTCCCCGGTGTTCCCATCGACCCCGAGGGTCGACCGGAGCCGGGCACCAAGGAATACGACGTCACCGGAATGTACGTGTTGCCCGGGTTCGTGGACCTGCACCTGCACACCGGCGGCGTCCCGAAAGCGCCCGAGGCCGAGTACGTCTACAAGCTGTGGATGGCGCACGGGATCACCACCGGACGTGGCGTATCCTTCGGGCCCTTGGACTGGTCGCTCAGCGAGCGAGCGCGGAGCGCCGCCAACGAGATCGTCGCACCGCGCATGTTCGCCTACCAGGTCCCGGGGCAAGGCTGGGACGGAGGTCCCATCGACTCGCCGGACGCTGCACGAGCCTGGGTACGCTGGGCAGCCGATGAAGGAATCGACGGGATCAAGGTATTCGGGTACCAACCCGATATCATGGGCGCATTGCTCGACGAGGCGTCGAAGCACGATCTCGGCTCGGTCGCGCACCTCGCCCAGACGAATGTCGCCCAGATGAACGCACTCGACGCGGCTCGGCTGGGACTGGGGACCATCACCCACTACTACGGCCTATTCGAGGCGATCTACGACGACCACGATGTACAGCCGTGGCCGTCCGACATGAACTACGCCAACGAGCAGCACCGCTTCGGCCAGGTGGCACGCCAGTGGAACCTCATCCACCCCCAGGGGAGCGACGAGTGGAACGCGATGCTCGCCGAACTTCTTCAACTCGACGTCACCCTCGACCCGACCATGACTGCCTACCTGGCCAGCCGCGACGTGATGCGCGCACGGAAGGCCGACTGGCACGACCAGTACACGCTACCGACGCAATGGGACTTCTACGAGCCGAGCCGCGAGAACCACGGTTCGTTCTACTACACGTGGACGGCGTGGGACGAGATCGCGTGGAAGAACTTCTACAGAGTCTGGATGGCGATGCTGGACGATTACAAGGACATGGGCGGTCGCGTAACGGTCAGTTCCGATGCCGGCTACATATATAACCTCTATGGGTTCTCCACCATCGAAGAGATGGAGTTACTACAGGAGGCCGGCTTTCATCCTCTGGAGATAATCCGTTCCGCCACGATGTACGGCGCCCAGACTTTGATGAAACCGAAAGGTCAGCCTGTCGAGTTCGGCGTCGTACGCGAGGGCTACCTGGCGGATCTCGTGGTCGTAGGGGAAAACCCCATCGAGGATATCAAGGTGCTATACGGCACCGGCGTCGTACGGCTGAACGATGAGACCGGCATCGCCGAAAGGGCCGGCGGGATCGTCTATACCATCAAAGATGGGATCGTCTACGACGCGAAGCAGTTGCTCGCCGATGTGGCCGAGATGGTGGAGGCGCAGAAACGCGAGCGTATGACCAGCCGGCAGTAACGTCGAACGCGGTTAACGCGAAGCTAGCCTGGCAGACCGGTTAGCACGTGGCAGACAAAGCCTCGATAAGACGTCGACGACATCACTCCGACCGTAACGCTTCGACAGGACTGATCCGCGTGGCGCGAAGAGCCGGAATGAAGCTCGCCATGACCGCGACTCCCAGCAGGACCAACCCGATCCCACCGAACGTAACCGGATCCAGGGGACTGAGGCCGTACAACAGCCCACGCAGCAGACGTGTGACCATGAGCGCGATGCCGAAGCCAACCGCCAATCCGATCCCTGCGAGCCTCAACCCGTCACGCAGAACGAAAGCGCGAACCCGTTGAGGCGCGGCACCCAGCGCGATGCGAATGCCGATTTCGCGCGTCCGTTGCGCCACCGTGTACGCTAACACGCCATAGAGCCCCAACGATGCCATCAGCAGGCCCACGAAGCCGAAGATCGTGGCGAACATGGCAGCTGCGCGTCCGGGAAGCAGGGCGATCCCCATAAAGTCCCGGTAGGCAACGCTGGCGTCGATGCCGACGACGGGATCGATATCGCGCACGATCTCCCGAAGCGGGGCAGCCATGCTGGCCGCACTCGGATCGACGCGAGCCAGTAAAATCATGGATGTCGTGGGCCACTGCGCGTAGGGAACGTACACCATCGATCGGGGATCTTCGGTCAGCGAGCGATACTTGGCCGCTCGGACTACACCGACCACCTCAACCTCGGAGTCGTCGAGAACGCCGAGGCTGATTCGCCGTCCGACAGGATCCTCGCCGGGCCAGTTGCGACGTGCGAAGGTCTCGTTCACAATAGCGACCGGCGTCGAGCCTTCGCGGTCCGTATCGGCGAAAGACCGCCCCTGCAACAGTGGGATGCGGAAGGTTTCGAAGTACCCGGGCGTAACCCGCGAGAGATCCGTGCGAGGTCTATCGTCCTCGTCCGCGATCTCACCACCACTCAACGTGTAGCTGCTTTCGAATCCACCGATAGTGACGGGCGGATAATCGATCAGAGCCACCAACTCGATTTCGGGCAGTTGCTCGGCTCGCTCTGACAGGTCCTGGTAGAATCTAGCCGCGCTCTGCTCATCATAGCTGTAGAACTCCAGCTCGGTGCTCAACGCGTGCACGTTCTCGGGATCGAAGCCGAGGTCGACGGAATGTGCACGGGCAAGTCCGCGGGCAAAGAGGCCCGCGCCGATGAGCAGGAGCGCCGAGCCCGCGACTTGGGCGATCACAAAGGTGCTGCGCAGGCGCGACCGCCGTCCCATTCCCGTGCCGTGCTCCTGCTTCAGCGTCGAGTTGAGATCCTGGCGCGTCACCTGGAGCGCGGGTGCCAGACCGAAGATGATTCCCGTGATGCCGGCGACGGCCAGCGCGAAGACGAGAACTCTCATATCGGGTGAGAAATCGAGGACGAGAGGCACGTCGAACGGCAGTTGGAACGTGCCCAACAGGCGAGTGACATAGACGGTGATCATCACGCCACCGATCCCGCCGAGGCCGAACAGAACGACGTTCTCGATGAGCAGTTGGCGGATTATTCTCATTCGTCCGGCGCCCAGGGCCAGCCGCATCGCCATCTCCTTGCCGCGTTTGGAGACCCGAGCCAACAACATGCTTCCGACGTTCAAGCAGGCGATCAGCAACACGGTCCCCGACACGACGAAGAGCAACATGGAAAAGGCCAGACCTGCGCCGAATGCCCGACGTGATATCGGCGCATATTTCTCCACGACGACACCGAAGTCAGGGTTCCCTTCGGGGAACTCGGACCGGAGGTTGGCGCTGATGACGTTAAGCGCGGCCGACACTCGCTCCGTACCGACGCCGGGAGCGAGGCGGCCTCCGAGATCGATCCAGGTATCGGCTCGAGATTCCAGGTCGATCCCGTTGTTGATTGCTGGCACCGCAAGAATGGGCAACCACGCCCCGACCTCGAAGACAGGCGTGGGACCCAGGAAACCCTCCTCGGTGACACCGACCACGGTAAACTGACGGCCGTTCAGGTTGATCGTCTGCCCCAAGATCGACGGATCCCCGCCGAAGCGCCGCACCCAGGTCCCGTGGCTGAGCACCGCGACCAACTGAATGCTCGAAGGTTCATCCTCCTCCGGCAGGAAGAAGCGGCCCAGCGCCGGGCGCACGCCCAACATCCGTAGGTACTCGTGCGACACGAAGCCGCTGAAAAGCGATTCCGATTCATCGGTCCCGGTGATGGCGACCGGCATCAACGCCATGGCGGTTAGGTCTATTAGGCCCGTGTCACCCTCTCGATAGGTCAGGTAGTTCGGGTAGGAGAATTTGTTGTCCGCCGACCCGTCCTCCGCTACCCGATGGATCCGCACGATTCGACTCGCGTCCCGGATGCCTGGCGCGGGCTTGAACAGCACCGAGTTGACGACACTAAAGATGGTGGCGGTGGCCCCGATCCCCAGAGCGACGGTCACGGCCGCGATGATCGTGAAGGCCGGCGATTTTCTCAGCAGGCGCAGCGCGTAACGCAGATCCTGAAGGATCGTGCCCATTGAAATCTCCCTGACTCACCGATTTTGGAGCGACTGTGTGCCAGCAAGTCGCGGCGAGCCGAGTGCTCGGCGATACAGCTAGCTGGAGGGGCTACATACCCTACGGAGTCTACGCCAACGTGTTTCGGAGGCTTCAACCATTTGGGGGGAAGCGGTGTCAGACTCCTGAGACAAGGCAAGCGGACAGGCCCCACCCGTACCTCGCCTACCCCAAGAGAGGACTTGGTAATGAGATTCGGCAGAGCTATGCCTGTATTGCTCGTTCTTTCGGCTTCCACCGGCCTGAACGCTCAAGACAAGGAGCCGGAACCGATCACCGTCGGCGTTTCCATATCGCTGACATCCGAGACATTGGGGGAGGAACGTTCTATCCGGGTTTATACGCCTCCCGGATACGATCAGTCGGACGAACGTTACCCCGTGCTCTACCTATTGGATGGTGAATACTCCTTCCACTTCACCATTGGGATCATCGATTTCCTGTCGAAAATCCATCATATCCCGGAAATGCTCGTCGTGGGTATCGTCAACGTCGATCGAACCAGGGACTACACTCCCGAGCCAGGTGAGAAAGAACGAGCCAGGTTCCCACGAAGCGGTGGAGCCGATGCGTTCACGGCCTTCGTCAAGCAAGAACTCGTTCCATTCATTGATACGAACTACCGGACCGAACCCTACCGGATCCTCTCCGGGCACTCTCTCGGCGGCCTATTCACCGTACGCGCGTTGCTGACGACCGGCGATCTCTTCGGCGCTTTTATCGCGGGCAGCCCCAGCCTCTATTGGAACGACCAGGCCGTTATCCAACTCGCCGAAATGTCGCTCGACAACACCTTCGACAGAACGCTGTTCTTCTCGATGGGCGACGAACGCGACGAAATGGTGAATGGAACGAACGCGCTGTCCGAAACCCTGCGGGCGCACGCGCCGACCGATATCGAATGGCGCTACGACCGAATGGCCGGCGAAGATCACTCGACAACACCCTTCGTCACGATGTACAAGGGGTTGGAGTTCATTTACACTGATTACTACTCGACGGACAATCTGGGTTCGATGTCCTTCCGCGATTATAACGATCGGATGACGAGCAAGTACGGCTACGACATCGTCTTACCGTTGGGGTTCCTTTTCTCAGTCGGCGGCCATTTCCAGAAGCGCTCGTGCGGCGACTTCGCCGATCTCGCGGCCTACTGGCACGCTCACTACCCCGGGATGTTCGCCAGACTGACGGAGGACTGGCTAGCAGAAGCCAACGGCCTGGTCGCAAAGAGCGAATACGAGTGCGCTATCTCGCTGTATCACCTCGTGACGAAGGTCGACGAACAGAACTTCGAGGCTTACAAGGGGATGGGAGACGCACACCTCTCGGCCGGAGATCGCACCGCAGCACTGGTGCACTACCAGGCGGCCCTGCAACTCAGGCCAAGCGACCAGGATCTCAGACAGACCGTTGAAGATCTGTCCAACAGACGCTAGCCTACTCTTTCAGTTTTAGGAACAGGCGCCCAAAGTAGGATGACTGGCCGTCCTAGGACCTCTTGTAGCTGACCGAGATCCCCGACCGACTCGTTCGTATGATCTCGGTCTCGAGGCCGGGCGTATTCTCTAGCTCGTCGAGAAAGTCCCCGATGCCTCGCATGCGACCGGACACGTTATGGGCGGTGAAGCAACCCCCCACCTCGAGATTCGGCAGGACCGATCGGAAGTACTCTGCGTACCAGTCCTTATCCGCATCCAGGAATACGAAGTCGAAGGGTCCCTTCAACTGGGGTACGAGCTCGTGTGCATCGGCCAGACGGGCGTCGATGAACTCGCTAAGCCCCGCTTCCTCGAAATTCTTCAGCGCCTCGTTGTAACGCCCCTCGTTGATCTCGATGGTGATCAACTTTCCGCCGGTCTTGCTCAGCGCCCAAGCGATCCAGATTGCAGAGTGTCCGGTGGAGGTCCCGATCTCCAGGGCCTTCGTGTAACCATTGCTGAGCACGAGATCGAATAGCGCCTGGCCGTCCGCCATAGGGACGTTGGCGTCACGCCAGTCGTTGCGGTGTTCTTCGAGAAATGCCTGAACACGCGCGTCGAGCTCGCTATCCTGCGCCGACAGTGGCGTTCCCAGAAACGCCGCCCCCAGCACCGTTACCATGCAGAGTACGCGTGGCCACGCCATTCTAAACCTCCGTAGATGCAAGCAGTTTTTCCCGTCGAGCCCTGCTGAATACAACATAGACGGGAATGCCGAGGACTACGGTCAACAGCGCGATCGATGATTCAACGGGCCGCTCGAGATAGGCCAGCACCAGTATCGACGCGCTGACCGCGGCAAAAACGAGCGGCGGAATCGGAAACATTGGCATGCGGTGCGTGCCGTCGTTCGTCTTCCTCAACTTGAAGACACCCAGCACGGTAACAATCGGGAATATTCCCAGGCAAAACCCCATGTACGTCAGAATCTGATCGAAGGTGCCGGACATCACCATGACTGAGGCGATCGAGAACTGGAGTAGAATCGATTTCGATGGTACACGAAAAATCGGGTGGACATCGGAGACGAACTTGAAGAAGTAGCCGTCCTTCGCCATGGCGTAGTACACACGCGGGCCGAGAATGATGAGCGCGCTGATCGACGAGAGCAGTGCGAACGAGATCAGCACCGATATCGCAGTGCCCGCCGGCCCCCCGAACAACCGGGTAGCGGCGAGCCCGCCGACGGCAATGACGCCGTTCATGTCTTCGGGCGGCACCGCGTACACGAACAGGACATTCAAGCTCAAATAGAGCAGCAGCACGAGGCCCGTGCCCAGTAGTAACGATAGAGGCAGGTTGCGATTCGGATCTCGAATCTCCGAGCCAATATAGGCCGAGGCGTTCCAACCGCTGTAAGCGAACATGATCCACATCAGCGACAGCCCGGCGGTCTTCCACCCGTCCAGACCGGACTGAGCGTCCGCCCGCTGCTGAAAGTTCCCGAAGCTACCCTGCCCCAGCGAGAACCCGACGATGACCAACGCCGCGATCAAGACGACCTTACCAACCGTGAGATAGTTCTGCACCTTCGCGCCCAGCTCCAGTCCCCTCATGTGCACGAGAGTGAGAACCAGAATGATGGATATGGCGATGGCCTTTTTGATGAGACCGGGGTCACCCCACGCCGTTAGGCCCGGCATGGCCCTGGAGAGGTACTCGCTAAAACCAAGCGCCGACGCCGCCAGTGGAGCCGAGAAGCCGACAAAGAACGAAACCCAACCCGAGAGGAAACCCGGCAGCGGGTGGAACAGCTCTGACAGGTATCGGTACTCGCCGCCGGCTCGCGGCATCGCGGCGCCCAACTCCCCGTAACAAAGGGCGCCGCACAGCGCCAAAACGCCACCGGCCGCCCAAAGTCCGATCATGAGGAGAGGGCTACCGAGCTGTTGCATGAGCAGTCCGGACGTCGTGAAGATCCCGGCGCCGATCATATTGGCGATGACGATGTTTGTAGCTGGAAAGAGTCGGAGTTTTCTGGCGAGATCGAGCACTCGGGTGTCTCGGTGGAGTGGGCCGTCGTGATCCGCTGTCGCTGTGTCTGTAGAATAGACAATTGGGCACCACCAACCGTTGCCAAAGGCCCGTCCGCGGGCCGAGCCAACTTTTGCCCGACCTCGAACGTCAAACTCGATTGAGGAGTATCGCCGCACGATGTCAGCATTTCGCGAAATCGAACTTGGGGGCTACCGATGAGAATCCGGCGCCGTTCACTCATTCAGCAGGGACCGGCTTGGCTACTCGCGTTTTCAGTACTGACCCTTGGCCTTCAGCCTGCCGACGCCCAAGCCCAAAGGCGGAGCCGCGATAATTGGCAGCGAGTGCCGGATGTCATGGCCGCGCTGGCGATCGGTACGGGAAGCCAGGTGGCCGACGTTGGCGCCGGCGACGGGTACTTCGTCGGATTCCTGGCCGAAGAGGTGGGCTCGACCGGTCGAGTTTTCGCGGTGGATGTCAGCGAGCGAGCGTTGTCGAACTTGCGGCAACTGATCGACGACGAGGGACTCGACAACGTCGAGGTCGTTCACGGCGACTACGACGACCCCAATCTTCCCGACGGTTCATTGGATGCCGTGCTCGTCGTCAATGCTTACCACGAGATGACCGAATATGAAGCCATGCTCGCTGGAATGCTGCAGTCGTTGAGACCGGGTGGCCGACTCGTGATGCTGGATCATATCCCATCCGATGCCTCCGACTCGCGCGGCCGGCAGACCAGGGATCACGACATCGGCATCGACATCGTCGCACCCGAGCTCGAGGCCGCGGGATTCGTGGTGATCGAACGCTACGAGGAGTTCACGGGCGGCGGCCGCACTCGGCAGTGGATGTTGGTCGCTCGTCGGTAGAACGCCTACGCGTGATCCGGCTAGGGAGAGGCCAACCGCGCGAATCGTCGGGCCGAGCCCGGGAAATCTACGCCCATGGCGCTGCCTACAAGGGCGCCATACAGGATGCCGCCAACCCATACCCTGGCGTCCAGCCCGATCACCAGCCCTGAAGAGTGTCCACCCACGATGGTCGTCAGCGCGATGCCCAGGGCGGCCGACAGGATGGCCATCCACTGGTAGATCCGTAGGCCACCGATGATCATCGTCTGCGGCTCTCCGCGGTACGACTCCTCCACGAAACGGGAAACGCCCGCGAGGATGAGATACACGCCGGCGATGAGACCGAGAGTCGCGCCCAACGACCACAGGCGAAGCAGAATCACTCCGATGACGACGTTCGCCAGAATCGAATAGAGCGGCGTTGGATGAAGAGGTACACCTCTAAGCTCGGCGAGTGAACAGACACGGGACCGCGGTTGCCAGTAGCGAATTCCGATCCTCTCGCCGGCTTCGGACCCGTGGCAACACCCCTGTACCAGGCAGCGCAGCCGACCGATCAATTGCACCCACGGCGACTCCATGGCGATGAGCGCGAGCAGGAGGAGCGTATTGCCGTACACGGCACCGACCGCGATGGCTCCCACAAAGATGCCGATGACGCTGCCGTAGTAACCGAACGGCCTCGACAGTCTCGATGATCCTTCCAACTGCTGAGCCCAGAGGCCAGCGCCCACCAGGCCACACAGATGCACGAAGACCAACTGCCAGAATATCCCAGGTCCTCCAAGCGAGGCCGCTATCCAAAATCCGACAGCGGCCGCGAGCGCCGCATAGAGGCCGTAGTTGATGAGTCGTACACCGTGCCATCGCCACTCATGCCACGAGTTGGCGATCCGCTCCGACGCACGACGAAAGCCTTCCCATGTGCGCCGGTACTGTAGCAGCATCACAAAGACGATCGCAGCGGCCACGATGTCGGCCAGTGCGTGCATACCCGTCGTGATACAACTGATCGTGATGAGCGTCGCCCACATCCAACCTATCACACCCCAAGCACGCGACCGGCTCGCCCACGCAGCGGCGGCGATGAGACTCCAGATGACGTGGAACGCTGGAAACGCCGCAACGGTGTTGGACATCGAGCGCTCGAACATCAAAGCGTGACCGAAGATCGTCCGCGGCTCGAACGGTCGCGGTGGCGCGACCACCGGCACGGTCAGATAGATGAGAGTCACTACGGCCGTCGCGATGAGGCCAAGCATCGCGAATCGTCGCAGCACACTTTGCGACCGCACGATCAGTGGCGCCGACAGTACGAACAAGTAGACGCTTCCGTACATGACCTCGGTCCACTCGAG
>JBDHGH010000065.1:0-17641 GCA_039589995.1 Gemmatimonadota bacterium
GCACCTCTCCATCGATGGTGTAGACGCTGCCCGATGTGGCCATCGCCTCGCGCACCGCAGCATCGACCTCGCCGCTGTTCTGACCTGTAGGGTCGAACCGAGGCCGCGTTACGCGGGGTCGATCGAGAACCCCTGGGGGATAGTCGCACTCGTGGGAGATGGCGACGATGTCATCACCCAGTCCAAGAGCCCAGGCGATCTCGGTGCCGCTGGCCAGCAGGGAAGCGATTCTCATTTCTTGATCCTCGCGGGCACGTTACACCCACGCACCCTCCAGTTCAAGTAATGTCTGCAAACGGTGCTAACCAGGCCGGCCGAATGTGTCCGGTGGACACGAGGCAGGGGTCGGAACAACACAAATTCAGCGTAATATACCTTACATGCAGCAGGGGCACGGCCCGGGCGCTGGGCAGATTGTTGAGTTGGCCGCGCGGCACAATGTCTGCGTTGTGGGTGTTCTGAAAGCGTGTGGTGGCGCGGTGTTTGAGGGGTGTACGAACCCTACGGGGGTTCATCGCATCTAACTATATGTGGAGGAGAGATGTTCATTTGGCGGCCCCACCTCCGCATCGATTCTGTTCGCAGAGGGGCCGCTTACCGCGCCGAAAGCGAGGACATCGCACGCAGATACGTTGTTAGCTCAGAGAAAAAGAAGCTACCACGACGGCGCAGCAGGAAAGGGAGGTTCATCATGTTGAGAACGACCTCCAGAACTCTGGCGACACTTTTAGGTGTCGCGCTGGTGCTGGCCTTCGCCACACCGGTGTCCGCACAGAAGGAAAAGAGGACACAGCGGAGCAGGCCGAGTGCCACCAAGGCCTCCTCGAGTGCCAAGGTGAAGAAGGCATCGCCGACGCGCTCTCGCACCGCCAGAACGACGGCGACCGCTCTCAAGTCGCAGTCGAATGCCCATACGAACCGACTACGGAATACGGTGAGGTGGAACCGAGCCGCGGACTCGAAGACTCGTTCGGGTAGAGTGGCCACGGCGTTCCGCACCCAGGTGAAGATCAGCGAGTTGAAAGGGACGCCCAGTCCGCGTGATCGCGATCGATACCGGGATTTGTACCGCCGGCCGCAGGATGATGGCCGGGACGCGGATCGCGAACGGTACGAGGACATGTACCGCCGGCCGCCGGATGACGGCCGCGATCGGGACTCGGACCGGCGTGATAATGAGTACGATAGAGACGGCCGGCGCCGCGATGGCGATCGGCGCGACTACGGTAGAAACGACCGGCGTCGCTACGATAGCGGCTACACCTACGGGTACGATCGCGGATACCATCGCGGTTACCACCGTGGTATCCACGATGGACGTTACCATCGCCACCGTCACTACTACGGATCGCACCTGGTCTACGGTTATCACTACGGCGGGTTCGGTTTCTACAACGGCCGCTGGCATTTCGCGATCGTGATCGGTTCGCCGGTCATCGTCCGCCACCGCCACAACTACTATCGCTACAGCTGGTGGGACGGCAGTGGGACCAGCCTGTACACGTGGGACCGGGCCGCCCAGATGTACCCGGCCAGCTACAATTTCGATATGTCGGGTCGCAGTTGCGTCGCGCTTTGGCTCCGAACGACCGACGGCGCGGACTACGAGATCAAAGTCGACCCGCGCTACTACAACGCGCGAGATCCGGGCGATTTGTACGCTGCTCTTTGGACCGAGTTGGAACGGCAGGGGCAGCTGCAGATCGAAGACGTAAACGGTGCCGTTCACATCTTCCCGGCCGGAATGATTCAGCAGATCGAAGCGAGAGGGTGCAACTAGGAGGCAGGGACTGCTGAAGTAACTTCGCGCTTGTTTCGAGTCGCTGACTCGACCGCCCACGGACCTGGCTCACCCAGTTCCGTGGGCGGTGCTATTAGGAACTGGAGATAGGGACCTCGCCCATCCTCGCAGCGCTCATGCGCTGGCTCGAACAGGTCGAACTGATCTGGATCTCGAAGCGCCCGCTTCCGCCGGCTCACCGAAGCTATTTCCTCCCCCCGCACAGCGATGACTGGTCATCGCACCCGCCCTAAACTGGCCTCTTAGTGCCTTGTTCGCAAGGACTTGTGCCTGCGGACCTGACATCACACCTGAACTACGCTCCCGCTCGCAGGGCGGCGAGCCCGCCGAAAAAAGTGTGGCACTGGCACAACAAGCGCCTCAGCCCCGTGATTCTGGCGCCGAAGATCCGACGGATCGCGGCCGCGGGATGCTCGGATTGGCGGCCCGCAAGTCGTTGAATCGCAGGGTGAACGGACGTTCCCGCGCGGCTCCTTCGGCCCCGGTTAGGCCTTTCCGCCAGCGGAAAAGTGTCTGGCACCTCACTTGCTCCTGACTGTTGACGGAAGAACGGACCTCCCCCGTTCCAATGAACCTGGACGGCGCGCTCATATGCAAAAGCCAATCGTGTGGTTGATGTCATTGCTGCTGGTCACCGCAGGCACCACGGCCTGTTATGACGGGGCCGAAGTGATGGAGCCACCGGTGATGGCCCTGGAGGTCTTCAAACACGACGTCGAACTGTACGGCGTTTCCTTCACGGTCAGCATCACCAACTGGGATGGGGTGGCCTCGATTGTCTACGAGGCCATCGCCTGCGCCGACCCGGCGCTTTGCGTCGCCACACCTTTTCTGCAGGCCTCGCGCAAGGCGGACCGCGTGACCCAACCGTTCGTGTGGACCGCGGCCGAGTGTGACGCCGTATTGATCTTCCACGTCAAGCTGTCCGACGGCCAGGAAGAGGAAGCCTACCACACGACCTGTTCGCGCTAGCGCCTCGAGCCAGGCGGTCGAGCGACGGCTAGAGGATTCTCGCGGGACTTTTTCCTGAAAGGATCGTCGTCCGGGCGAGCGTCCAGCCCAGTAGCGTGGAGATGATGAACGACGGGATCGTCCACCACATTGGGGGCGCGGCGATTCCGGCCAGTAGGGTCGGAGCCCACGCGAAGGCCAGCGCAATCAGAGGAAGAGTGATTAGACCGAGCCATGCGCTGGCCAATAGGCCCGCAGCGGCCAGCCCGGTCGGAAGGGCCACCACCACCGCGGCGATCTGGTCTCGGAGACCCGAGTCGCCTGGCTCGACATAGGGCTCGTGTTCCGAGCGAAGGCTCAACAGGCGGGCGGGCCCGAGAGCGATTCCACGAGAATACTCCCAAGCATTTCCTTCCACCTGTAACGTTATCCGGCCCCTGTCCCACAAGGCCGTCGCCGTGAACGAGTCGCCGGGCATGATGCCCTCGAACGCGTTGGGGAAGCGGAAGCTTGGTGCGGTTCCGTTCGCAGTCGAACCGCGCGTCCGAACCCGAAGGATACCGTCCCGATTCGATTGGCCGAGCATTACGTTCCGGTGGGTGTAGTCTTGGGACCAGGTAATCATCCGGGCCGGCCCGGCCTGCTCCTGGCTTGCGGACGTTCCCACGACCTCGAGGCGGAACCGCTGCGCTTTCTCCGCCCGCTCGATGAGATCACTCCCAATGCTGGTTGGACCTCGGATTTCGAGGCATCGCTCGTCTTCAACGCTCCCGCCGCAAATGACCCCGAAGTCGATTTGGCCCCGATACTCCCTTCCACCACCGAACTCATCACCGAGAGCGACATCGTAGCTGCTGTCCCAACCGGCTAGGACCAGCGTACGTATCACCTGATGCGTCGGATACAGAACGGCGACGATCCAAACAGCGAACGCGCCTCGCCAGAACCATGATCCAGCGGCCGGGAGCTGCCAACGCGTCAGGCTGGCCCCCAACGCGGCGCCCAGGGTGTTGGCGAGGACGTCGAGGACACTGGGGTCGCGCGTGCTGATGAGAACTTGTGTGACCTCAATACCAGCGGAGAAGACGGCTGCAGCGATCACGGCCCGCAAACGCCGCCGCGCCCCCACGCTTGCCAAGAGGTAACCGAGAGGAGCGAACAGCACGACGTTGAGCAAGCGCTCGAGCAGCCGGATCTGCCCCGTTCCGACACCGGGGTCCGCGAAGGCTCGCAGATCTAACCGGAAGGGGAAGACCGTGACGCTGAGGACCAGCCCACAGCAGGCCGTAATCAGCAGAAACCAAGCCAGGCGGCGTTCGAATCGGAAGCGCATGGTCTACTAGGACTCCGGCTATCGGTCGACTTCGGTGAAGCTGTTGTCACTGCAGGAGAATACTATAAATTCAGATTTCCTGACTAGGGGTTTTCGGGCGGTTTGGGCTCGCTAAGACGCACAGAAACACGCACGGTCGGGTGGCCTGAAGGCCGTAAGTCGTTGTAGTGCCCCGTGGTGGAACTGGCAACACGCTTGGCTCTGGACCAAGAGACTCCAGGTTCGAACCCTGGCGGGGCAATGTGCAGGACTCGAGGCGTTGGGTGTCGGAACATGAGATCCGGCGTTCAGCGCCCGACTTGTTAGGACGGGTGGCCGAGCGGTTGAAGGCGCACGCCTGGAGAGCGTGTGGACGCCGAAAGCGTCTCGTGGGTTCGAATCCCACCCCGTCCGCTTGACGGGTGACCGCCGATCGGCGGCGGGTAGCCGCCGATCGCCCGCAACCCGTCAAGAGTAATCAGTGATTGAGTAATCAGTAATACGGTTGGCGTTAGTAGAACACTGTACTGATTACTAATTACTGATTACTTCAAGCCGGGCAGAGAAGAGCGCCCAGGACCCGGAAATGCTCCTGGCACACTTCACTCGGCTCGTACACCCGCGGAGGGGTGGCAGAACGGCAATGCACCGCACTCGAAATGCGGCGCCCTCACGGGCTTCAGGGTTCGAATCCCTGCCCCTCCGTTCATTTGGAAACGAGCTAACAGCGAGCAGGGGAGAGCAACGCCCTCTAGCGGTGTCAATCTTCGCCGGTCAACTTGCTTCTTCGGGTGACTGATTACGTTCCGCCTTCCGATAACCAGGAGGTTACCATGGCCGCTCCGAACCGAATTCTCCTAGGCGTCGTGGCCTTGGCCGTTGCAGCGTGTGCTCCTCAAGGCGCGCCATCTCAAGAGGATATCGAGGCTGACATCGCTGCGGTGACGGCGCTTCGCGACGCGGAAGTCGCAGCCGTCAACACAGGGGAAGCCGACATGTCCTACCTCGCCGCGGATGCGGTGATGATGCCACCGAACGAGCCGGCGCTTAGTGGCTCGGCCGCCATCGGTGAGTGGCTTCGCGGTTTCATATCCGAGTTCACGGCAACGCTGAGCTACACGAGTTCAGATATCACGGTCTCGGGTGACTGGGCGATCGAGCTCTATGCGGGAACGCTGACAATGACGCCAGTCGGTGGTGGCGATCCGATCGCAGAAGCACTGAAAGGGATTCACGTGTATCGGCGTGGAGACGACGGGTCGTGGAAGATGGTGTACGATGTCTGGAACAGCGATACACCGTTGCCCGAAATGTAGGCTGAGCTTAGAGGAAGACGAGTCGGGCATGCGAAGTGCGTCAACGCTCTCACGCGTCGTGCTTTCGTGGTTCTGTGTGGTCGCTTCCATCGCCGCCTGTGGCGAGCCGAGCCAGTCGCAAGCCCCATCCCAAGCCTTCGATGCAGATGCTCACATCGCAGCGTGGGTGGACTTGTGGAGCACGCGTGACCTGAGTAGGCTCGACGAGCTGTTCCTCTCCGACTCGAGGGTCACGTACTACTCCTCGGAACTAGAGGGTTTAATTCAAGGCCCGGCCGCCGTGCGTGAACACCACGAAGGCTTTGGATTCGTTGAGGGTGGAGTTGAAGCCGAACAGGAACTTTGGGTCGAGGATATCCACAGCAGCGTCTATGGGACTGTCGCGGTCGTCACGGCGGTTTGGCTCTTCGGCGATCGCGCGGCTCCCATGGACAGCATCTCACGCGGCCCAATGACCGTCGTCTACACTCTGGATGACGACCGCTATCGTATTGCCCACATGCACTTCGCTAACTACCAGCCTTCCCGATGACGATCCTTTGACGACTGCTCCCCACATCCCACGTAGTCGTCATCGTCGCGTCAGCGCCCGCGTCCGCGCCCGCGAATCCAACATAGAAACCAAACCTGCGGGGTGAGATCACTCCTGCCTTAGGGCTTCCACAGGATCGATCTTTGTCGCCCGAACGGCGGGAATCAACACCGCTGCCAGACTCGCCGCGGCAAGAACCATCGCCGCCACCGCAAACGTCGCGGCATCGAACGAGCCAATCTCGGTCAACGCGCTCGCAAGGAATCGCGCGAGTACTAGCGCACCCACCAATCCGATAGTCAAACCCGCCGCGACCATCCAGCCTCCCTCGCCGGCCACCATACGAAGGATCCTGCTCCGATCGCTTCCCAGCGCCATCCGTACCCCGATCTCTCGTGTGCGGCGACTGACCGCATACGATATCGAACCATAAATTCCGATGGCGGCGAGCAGCAGAGCGAAGGCGGCGAAGACGCTTCCCAACATCGCCGCCTGCCCCTGACGGCGGTAGGACGCTGCGTACCTGTCCTCGGCAGTGATTGCATCAAAGATCGGTAGGTTGGGGTCGACCGCCCCGATCGCCTCCCGGACCGCCGCGATATTCGGAGTCTGTTGAGTTGCGCTTCGCACTGCAAAGACCGCTCGCACCGTCAAGTAAGATTCCGCGTTCTGCGCGTAGGGGAGATACCAGGTTTCGGCAACATCGTAGAACTCCCTCACGTCGGCGACTACGCCGACGATGGTCATCCAGGGCGCCTCGTCCCCGTAGCGTCGGTTGCGAATCCGCTTCCCAACTGGATCTTCATTCGGCCAGTAGCGGCGAGCCAGCGACGCGCCGATGACGGCTACGGGAGGAACACCGGCCCGGTCCTGTTCGCTGATGCCTCGTCCACGCAGGAGCGGAACGCCCACCGTTTGCAGGAACGCGGGTGTCACGAAACGGCTGTTGACCAGGCTCCGCTCGCCAGGGACCGGCTCGCGGCCCTCGACTACCACCTCCGCAACCGCATTGCCGCGCGAAGACGGGAACATGTTGGTCAGCCCGACGGCTGCGATCCCTGGAATCCGCTGCAGCTCGGCTGTAGCGGCGGTCACGAATGCAGTGCGGGACTCGGCCGTTGGATAGCTCTCCGGATTCAAAGTCACGTTGAACGTGAGTAGCCCGGCGGGGTTGTATCCGAGGTCGGCCGACTGCAGTCGCTGGAAGTCACGCAGCATCAGTCCGATCCCGCTCAGCAGCGTGAGCGCCAGCGCGATCTCGCCAACCACCAGGGCGCGCTCGAGCCGACGGGCTCCCTTGCGGCCTACCGACCGCGCTGCAGACTGAAACGCGGCCATCGGCCGCTCGTGCGACAGTCGAAGCGCCGGCGCCAGGCCGAACAGCAAGCCGGCCCCAATGGAAACAAAGGCTGCGAATCCCAAGACCGTTAGGTCGAGTGTGGGTGAGGTCCCGACATAGGAGAGCCGCCGCGGGAGTAGCGGATCCACCAGGGCACCCCCCACCAAGGCCAATGCAAACCCGGCGATGCCGCCGAGGCTGGCCAGAAGAACGCTTTCCACCAAGACTTGGCGCAGAAGGCGTGCCTGACCGGCGCCTACGGCCACGCGCACGGCGAACTCCCGTTCCCGGCCCAGCGCTCGAGACAGCAGCAGGTTGGCGAGGTTCGCGCAGACGATCAGCAACAGGAACCCCACCGCGGCCAGCAGAGCCAACAACGTGCGACCCTCGCCGCCGATGAGCACTTCGCGGATGGGAACGGCGGTGAGCGTGGTCCCGGGTTGTAGGTCCTGGACGTCAGCGGACGCTGCTGCGGCAACGGCACGCAGATCATCCCGCGCACTCTCCACCGTCCAGCCCGGCTTCAACCGAGCCGGGACATTGAAGGACCATACGCCCGCCTGGCCCGCTCGCACCCGCAAGGGCACCCAAAGCTCGGCGTCGTAGGGATAGTTGAACCCCGGCGGCATCACACCCACGACGGCATGCGGCCGCCCGTCCAACTCGAGGACCTCGCCGATCACCGATGGGGACCCACCGAAGCGGCGTTGCCAGGAGCCGTGGCTCAGCAGCAGGACTCCGGCGTCCTCGCCGGCAGCCTCCTCCTCCGGTTGAAACAGCCGCCCCAGCACAGGGCGGATTCCCAGGGTCTCACCCCAGCCCTCGGATATCGCGATTCCTACGACCCGTTCGGGGCCAGCGTCGGTCGCCAACGTGTAGGAGGTGTGACGCTGGGCCACGATTCGGTCGAAGAAGCGCGCTCGCTCCTTGACGGCGAGGTACACTTCGGGGCGCAAGCTGATGAGGGGGCCGCCGGCCTCCGGTGTCAGGTAGACCCGGACCAGGCGGTCTTCGTGGGCGAACGGCAGCGGCTGAAAGAGCGCCGCCCGTGCCGCGCTGAAGATGGCCGTGTTCGCCCCGATGCCGAGGGCCAGGGTGAGCACCGAGATCGCTGTGAATCCGGGATGCCGAGCGAGTTGGCGTAGGCCGTAACGGATATCTTGGATCATCAACCGTTCCTTTGGTGAAGCGGGCAGTCGAGCCCGTCGCCCCCGAAGAGCTGAAAGGGCCGACAGTCCGCACTGAGTATAGTATTTGGACGCGTAAGGGCCCTAAAGTAGCTAGGTCGCCGGCGGCTCGGCCCCGGGCTTGCCGCCCGTGCCGCGACTGGTACCTTTTGCGTGACCCAGAGGCATAGATGGAGTCGGAGCGCCGGTATTCGCCGGTCGCCGTAGGTGTAAGACGAGTAGCTCAATGGAGGTCCAGATGAAGCGCGCAGCACGCTTGGCGATCTATACGTTCATCCTGTCGTTTGCGGTCACGGCCGCCGGCTGTTCGGGCGTAAGCTACAACGACGACTTCGACCCGACCATCGACTTCAGCTCATTCCAGACGTACGCGTGGCTCGCGCCCTCGGCGGGCGACAACACCTCGGAGAAACGTGGATTAGACGAGTTCACCGAGAAGCGAGTCATAAACGCGATCGAGGAAGAGCTCAGGTCCAAGGGCATGGAGCCGGCCGGTTCCGGGACGCCGGATTTCCTGGTGAACTTCTATATCACGACGCAGGATAAGATCGACGTCAATACCTATTATACGGGTTGGGGTTATTACGGGTGGTACGGCGGTGGGACCCAGACGTACGTGAACCAATGGACCGAGGGTTCGCTGATCGTCGATTTCATCGAGTTCAAGGACAAGGATCTCGCCTGGCGTGGTTGGGCGACAGCCGCGATCGAAACGGACCTGAATTCGCAACAGAGAACTCAGCGAATCAACGATGTGATCGCTGGGATCATGCAGCGGTTTCCGCCGCAGCAGTAGTGGCGAGTTAGGTCCGAGTCAGGGCCGGGGTGCCCCGTTGGCGTGGGCCCCGGCCTTTTCGTTTGTCTGGACGATCACAAGAAAAAGCAGGTCGCGAAACATGGGCAGTCCGATTGGAGACAGATCTCGTGGGTGGGGTAGTAAGCTAGCAACCGCGTTGGCTTGTCTGGCGATAGTTCCCTGGCTGGCCGGTTGCGCGTCTGGCGGCTCTGAGGATGATGAGGTTCTGGCCACCATCGACGGCGAAGCCGTCGCGATGTCAGACCTCGACGAGTTGATCGGCGACCAGCTGTCGTCGATGGACGTCCAGTACCGCAAGCAGCGTCAGCAGCTGTTGGAGGCAGGACTCGATCGTGTGATCCGCGATCGCCTGCTCGAGGACGAGGCGGCCCAGCGTGGCATCAGCCTCGACGAGCTGATGGCATCCGAGGGCGATGCGGCCGAGGTGACGGACGAGCAGATCCAGGTCTGGTACCAGCAGAATCAGAGTGCCTTGGGGGGCAGAAGCCTCGAAGAGCTGTATCCGAGAGTCAAGGAATTCCTCGAGCAGAACCAGCGACAAGCGGCGCTCAACGACCTGGCCACTCAACTGCGCGAGGGGCGAGAGGTCGATATCCTGCTCGAGCCGTTGAGGTTCGAGCTGGCCAACGAGGGCTCGCCGGCCCTGGGTCCCAGCGATGCCCCGGTCACACTCACCGAGTTCTCTGATTTCGAGTGCCCGTACTGCAGCCGGTTCTTCCTCACGCTGAAGCATTTGAAGGAGAATTACGGTGACCAGCTGCGCGTGGTCTACCGTCAGTTCCCCATCGACACTCACCCCGCCGCCTACGGGGCCGCCGTCGCATCGTTGTGCGCCAACGAGCAGGGCGCCTTTTGGGAGATACACGACCTGATGTTCAGGGAACAGGACCAGCTCGATATCGACTCGCTGAAGGAGAAGGCGGACCGGCTGGGTCTGGATCGTGCCAGTTTCGATGCCTGTCTCGCCTCGGATCGCTTCCAGGATCAGATCCAGGCCGACATGCGCGAGGCGACCAGCCTGGGTGTCGATGGCACGCCGGCGATCTTCGTCAACGGCATCCCGTTGCCGGGCGGCGCTGTGCCTTATCAGACAGTTGTGGAGCTCATCGACGAGGAGCTGCGCCGCGGCGGGGCCCTCTAGAAACGGGTCTGGCGCGAGCACTAGTGGTATGCCATACTACCCGACTGCAATTAGGGCCGAATCCGCCTGGCGCCCGGTCTGGCGGATTCCGGAGAGCGCGCAGGAAGGGCGCGCGACAAGCGGGGGGACAGGAGGATCGGAAGGTCTGAAGGGCTCCATCCAAGACAGACAGCGATGTGTCATCGAATGCTGGGTCGGTGGCGGTAAGAGCCGAACCGGACTTGCGTCGAGCCAATGGGTTCACTTGGGCTAGCGGCGCTGAAGCAACTTTGGAGAAGAGGAGTAGACTGATGAGGAGAGTTTCGTTGAACGGGGCTCGCAAACTTGCCCGTTTCGAAGTAGTAGCGGCGGCGATCTTGATCTCGCTGGCCGTTTCGTGCTACCCCGGCGAGATCACGAACGTCGCACAGACCGATCTAGTTGCAACGATCTACTCGACAGATGCCGCGTGGGGGTCGTTCGACTCGGTGGTGGTTCTGGACACGGTCGTGCACATCGTACCCGAGGGTTCGGATACGGTCAATCTCAGCCGCGAATTCGACCAACAGATCATCAACTTGGTCAAGCAGGGCTACACCGCGTACGGCTACACTCTGGTCGATATGAATGATGCTGATCCGGACAACCCCGAGCAGTCCTACGTCTTGATCCAGGTTCTTGGTGCATCGAACACCGTTTGGTACCAGTGGGGCGGCTGGTGGGGCGGTTGGGGCTGGTGGGGTGGCTGGCCCGGTTGGGGTCCCGGTTGGGGCTGGGGTTGGCCGTGCTGTACTGGCGGAGTCGGCTCTACGACCTACTACACGGGAACGATCTTCGTCGACATGCTCGATGGACGAGACCAGGTCGACGACACGACAGCTAGGGTGCTTTGGGAAGTCGGGATCAACGGCGTGCTGAGCAGCAGCACCGCCGGCACGGCCGATAGGATCACGCGCAACATCACACAGGCGTTTGAGCAGTCACCGTACCTACAAGCGAACCAGTAGCGCTCAATGGCCAACGCTAACTTAGGGATATGCAAATGAAGATAAGAGTTCTATTAGCGATGATCATGGTGCTGGCGGTGGGCTCACCGGCCTATGCACAGGGCGACTGGTGGTTCGGCTTCGCGTACGAGACGTCGCTGGCCAGCGGTAACACAGCCGACTTGATCAGCACGTTGAGCTGGCGCGGCGCTAGTTTCGGCGGTCGCAAGATGGTCAAGGAAAATGTATCCGCCGGGTTCTGGACGGCCTGGCACGTCATGAACGAGAGTGGTGTCGAAACCATCGACCTCGAAGCTCAGGGTTTCGAATACTCGGGCGCTCTGACGGGCGATTTCTTCCGCTACATCAACTCGTTTCCGATCATGGCGAACGTGCATTGGTACAGCGGCTTGCCGGGTAACACGCGCATCGCGGCCGGCTTGAACGCCGGTGTCTACTTCATCGAAAGACGGGTGGAGGCTGGTACCGTCGCAATAACGACAGACGCCTGGCACTTCGGCCTGGCGCCGGAGTTGTCGGTGGTGACTCCCATGGGCTGGCGCGCCAGGGGCTTCGTGGGTGCCCGCTACAACTGGGCGGCATCGTCCGGCGGTTCCGGATCGATCACGTACTTCAACTTCTTCGTCGGTGTAGCCTGGATGTAGACGGCCGTCCGAAGGAAGAACAGCGGTTGTTGTAGTTGCGTAACGCCCGGGGGCCGAAGATCGGCTCCCGGGCGTTCCTCATCTCAGCCAGACGATCCGCGCTTTGTGATCCGAATGGTAGGAGCCTTCCACGAGACGGTATGAATCCGGCACCAGGCTTACCTCACCTTCGTAGCCGCGCCGGAAGAACAGAAAATCCGTTGGGTACGCTCCTCGCGTTGCCAGGCCATCGTGCGGAGGCGACTCGGGGAACTCACGGTAGAAGTGCTTGATCACCGTCTCATGGACCGACCAGGTGTTGAAGTCCCCTCCCGCCATCGTCGAAGCGTTGAACCGGGGTGTCACTTCGTTGCTGCAGTACGGGTAGCAGCGCGCCTCATACGACGAGTCGGCGACCCCGGCTCTCGCGAGCTCGATCTCCAGCAGTGCATCCTCGATGGCGAGCCCTTGCCGTTGGCGCGTGGAGTTGCCGGTGGCTAGCAGTCTCAGTAGGCTCGAGGCGACGTCGAGATGCAGGCTCACGACTCTCAGGCTGTCGCGTCTCGAGTTGTGCACGGTGGCGGCAACCGCCACCCGGCGTTGAGCCTCGAACGGCAGCTCGATCGCTATGAAGTCGGAGAGCGTCAGCGTCGAGAGTATGGCGTTCCCTCGGTCCTCTCTTCCGCCTTCGTACTCCTCCCGGCCGTTGCGCATGGAAGGGACGTAGAACAGCGATAGCCCGCAGCGCCGGGCGACCTCCGCTATGTCGGCGCGCGGCCCAGATCGTGGCTTCTCCTTGAGAGGCGGTGGGACCGTCGACCCGTCCGCTACCGCCGGAACCGCTTCCGAACGGCGAAACGCCTCCTGGATCAGCAGGACGAAGTTGAAGGAAAGCGACTCCGGCGTCGCCGACCGCTCGTCGCACGACAGACCTAGCTCCACATCGATGAAGTCGAGAAGATCACCCGCACCGCCGTGTAGGTTCCAGGTGACGACGGCCAGAGAGTCACCTGCCTGCCATCCGCGAGACCTGCCTGTCGGCAACGAGTCGACGACCGCGGGTCCCACGGTAGTACACCACTTCCCCAATGCCTTCTGGTCTCCGCTTCGAATCGGCGAGTACCAGGCGAGGCTGACGTCGGTTGCGGCTTCAGGCGCGTCAGGCGCGGGGCATGCTCGCCCCTCCGGCAGAGGGACCTGCTCGTGCTTCATCGCGCAGGCCGATCCTAGCGTGACCACGAACCCGACCAGGAGAACACTGGCGCGGTTCACAGCGCGATGCGGTAAGAGACGACTACGGGTTGCGCTGTGAGGTTAGTTTGATCGGCTTCGACGCTCCTGACGACCCAGGAGCTGATTCCACCCAAAGCCATGCCCATGACAGCGACCCCAACGGCGTTCGGCATATCGAAGGATGGAATCGCCCAGTAGAGACCCAGGCCCACCACCGTGCCTGCGGCGAGCCCTATGGCCGCGCCTTTGGCCGACGAGCCGATGGCTGCGCCCACCAGCCCGGTGGCCGCGACGTCGGCCCAGTTGTAGCGCTCGACCACTTCCTTCAGAACCAGACCCGCGGCCGAGCCGATGAGCAGGCCGTAACCGGCGCCGCGGTAGGCGTCGACCACAGCGTCTTCGTCGAGATCACCGAGGTAGACACCTGCGGTGAGGCCCGTCAGGCCGCCGAGGACGCCGACGCCACGCACGCAGCGAGCCCCCGCATAGGTCTGGCTGCAGGGGATCAGGCTTCCGACGGTTCCGAGCACGGCGCCCGAGTAGAGTCCCAGCGCCCCGCCACCCACGCGTGCCAAGTCCGATCCTTCTTGGGCCCGCGCAGAACCCGCCGCAAGAGCCAGCGTCGTGGCTAGCGCAGCCGTCGCACGAATCGTGTTGGGAAAGCGCACCGCGTTCCTAGGGGGGCGGTTGGGCCGAGTACTGGATCACCGGGATCGTCCTCCTCGGAAAGATGAATCCCGCCCCAAAACTGATCACCCATCGGTCTCCGGTGACATCCCTGCCGAAGCGGTATCCGAGGTCGACTCGGCCGGTGCGCGCAACGGTACCGAGTGCCGAACCCATTCGGAGGCCGAGCCCGGCGTTGCCGCCGAAACGCGAAGGCTGATCCGTGTACCATGCGCCGCCGTAATCGAAGAAGGCTGCAAAGGCCACGCCGATCAGGTTGAACAGTGCGTCGACGGCGAAGTATCGCTGCTCGAACATCACCCAGAATTCTCGGTCGCCTACGAACGAGTGTGGCTCCCAACTGCGTGGGGCGTACTCGAATCCAAGGTCGAACTCCTGCCCAGGCGCCGGATCGTCGAGGGCACCCGCCTGAGCCTGGAAAACGGTTGCCAGTCGGCTGCTCGGCTTCCAGCCGACCGACACGTTCAGGACGACCCGGCCCGAGTCGAGTCCCGCGCCGCTGAACTGCCCGTTGGCGTCGAGCGCACCCCAGACGTAGCCATTGGGGAAGAGGAATGCTGTGGTGGCGGCGATGCCCGGGGCGATCCCCGATCTCTCCCATCCGAAGACCTTCGGTGTCAGGTTGGCTGTGAGCCGGATCGTCGTACTCATGTCGAGATCCTCGGCCGCGACTCCGTTGAAACGGCGAACCTGAATGTAGTTGGCCTTTCGGTACTCCCCCCAGGCGCCCAGAGTGCCCGTGATGGTGTCGGGAATCGACTCGTCATCAACCGCCTCGAGGACGTACTCCTCGTTTCTTACTGTGGCTGTAGCCGCCCAGCGCAGGTATTCCGTTGGCTGCGCGATGCTCGCGAACGCCCCGAGTCCGTTGTTGTTGAAGGCTGTGCGTCGATAGAATGTCGAGTCGAGCACACCCGCGTCGCTTCTGCTGAATTGGATGATCCTCTGATCGGCCCTCACGCCGTCGTATTCAAAGGAGGTTCCGGTTGCCAGCGTCCTGAATGGCTTCCCGAGCTTCCAGTTTCCGTTCTTTCCGTCCGACATTCCCGCGTAGTTCCCGCCGGCGTCGAAGTCCCAGCCGAACGTCCGCTTGAATAGAAGCGACAGATTGAGACCGTCGCGATCGACGTCCTTCTGGTACGCAACGTAAACCTGGTTACCCGTGCCCAGTAGGTTGATCTCGTTGATACCCAACGTGCCCGTCCACGTCCCGTCGCTCGCGATGGAAAACTTGAACTTCGGCTTCGTGCTCCAACCGTCCACGGTTGTGACTACGACCGCGAACTTGTCGTCGATCCGTGTCGTGTCGATGTTCAGCTCGCGGAAGATCAGCTTTTGTCTGAGGATCCTCTCGCTCTCGGCAACCCGGGCCGAATCGAAGGTTTCACCTTTCTTGAAGAGTAGATCTTGCAGGATCACCCATCGATGGGTGGGGATGTGCAGGCTGTTCATCACCCGGAAGAATCCGCTCGACTGGGCTTCCTCCGGTGTAAAGACGTTGTTCCGCTCGATGACGATCGTGTCTATGACGGGTCGAGTGTCTTGGGCCTGGCCAAGCAGGCTCGCCGGGAACAGAAGAGCGAGGCCGAAGAGAATCGTCAGGGCCAGAACGTGTCGCTGCATTGCGTACTTTCTCTCGCTTCGTGTCGCCTTCCGGGGTGGGTCGTGAAGCCTCGACAATCTCGCGCAAGGCGCAATGAACCGCAACGCGAGCGGGGCATGGCCCGGGCCTTGAATCACGCAGCCTGGCCAGCCCCCTTGACGCTCGACGGCGTCGGTTTATAAATGGGGACGCTCGAAAGCGATTCTGGAAAGCAGAGCGGCGAGCCCGAACCGGTCGGAGTTGCCGTTCCTGACGTAACTTACTGCCCCAACAGGAGGAACAGTATGCGATCGCTAACCCATGTAATTGGCAAGGTTGCGGCGTTGGCCGCCCTCGCAGTCGTGATGAACAGTACGGCTGCCTACGGCCAGAATGAGAAGTATGTAGAGCTGATGCGCGAGGACTTGAAGACCGAGAAGGTCGCCATCGTCACCGAGGCCCTGCAGATGACCGATGACCAGTCTTCGGCGTTCTGGCCGATCTATCGCGAGTACGACCTGGAGCTGTCAAAGCTGGGCGATCGCAGGCTGGCCATCATTAAGAGCTTTGCTGACAATTACGACATGATGACCGACGAGACGGCGAAAACAATCGCTGACGACTCGTTCAAGTTGCGTGAGGATCGTGTGAAGTTGCAGAAGAAGTACTACAAGAAAGCCGAGAAAGAACTGGGTGCCGTCATGGCGGCTCGCTGGATGCAGACCGAGCGGATCATCGAGAACCTGATCGATCTGCAGCTGGCGGCTAATCTACCGCTGATCCAGAAGGGCGGCATGGAGTAGAATTCTCTCGGCCCCAAAGAGGCGCCCGGGCCATTCGAATGGATCTCGAGTGGCCCGGGCGTTTCTGTTGCTGCCGACTAGTCGCCCAAGCCGATGGTCAGGCCCGCCTGGACATCGACCTGGAATATCCCCGCTCCAAAGAAGCCGAACGAGCAGCCGCTGGGTACGCCGCACCAGATGCTGCTGTTGGTGTCGAGGAAGGTACTGTAAAGGTGCCCCGCGAACCTGAGGCCGACACGTGGGCTGAAGAAGTACTTCGCGCCGAGGCCGAAGACGAACGAGAACCTCCACTCGTCATCGATGGTCCGGCCGCCGATGGTATTGCCGTCGGGGATGAAATGGGTTGCCCCGAGTGTGAACGACAGGAACGGCCTGGCATCCCCTTTCATGACGTAGCCCAAGCCGCCGATCTGCCAGTAATCAACAGCCATCGGG
Organism: Gemmatimonadota bacterium; assembly: GCA_039589995.1. Lineage (GTDB taxonomy): Bacteria > Gemmatimonadota > Gemmatimonadetes > Palauibacterales > KS3-K002 > JBDHGH01. The sequence continues at coordinate 16,746 of JBDHGH010000065.1, forward strand.
ATGTCCTCGGGCGTTCCGGCGAAGGGACGCCACTGCAGGTCGGTGTTCTGGCGCGTATAACTGAGCTCGATCTGACCGCCGGGTCGGACCGTGATGTCAACGATACCGCCGAAGTTCATCGCGTCGTTCAGCTTCAAGTCGCCGTCGAACAGCGAGACCTTGCCGCCGAATTGGTATCCGATGAAGGGTGTGATCTCGACCTTCTGCCCCCAAGCCGGCGAAGCGCCGAGGACGAAGATCAGCGCGAGTGTAAGTAGACCTTTCTTGATCACGTAGATAACTCCTTTGGGATTGCCAAACGCGTAAGGATGCAGATTCTCGAACTCTCACCGCGGCCCAACTGCCCCGCAAACTGGTACGGTTATCGCCCAACACGCCTGGCTTGTCAAGCGTCCCCGCCCACCAGCCACAGCCAGTAACGAACGGTGGGCTGGCCGATGCAGTTCGGCGATCCATCGCAGGACTGTGTTCCGTCCGTTATCACGCTCAACAGCACGCGTCCGTCTTGGAAGAACTCGACCCGCATGTATCCCATCTCGCGCTGCGGTTTTCCGGCGGCATACAAGGCCGTGTCCCAACCGACAGCGGTTAGCCGGCTCCCGGCCCCGCTCACTAGATGATAGCCGACGTTGTAGTCGCCGCCCTCGAACACCTGCAGGCTGTGGTCGTGGCCGCCTGCCCAAGCCAATGGTTGCGTCGGTGCATCCTCGAGAACTGCTGCGAACTCTGCTCGCATACGCTTGTTCTTCGAGCTCGACATATCCTGGGATGAGATCCCGGAGTTCCGCGCGATGGGATACAGAAACGGCAACGGGATGTACAGGTACTTCCACAGATTGAGACCGGGAAAGAACTGGTCGCTGACTCCGAAGTAACCGCCGTGCTGACCGTACGTT
>JBDHGH010000066.1:0-17608 GCA_039589995.1 Gemmatimonadota bacterium
CTATCGGGTGGCGAGCAACAGAGGGTGGCCATGGCCCGCGCGTTGATTCACGAACCGGTCGTCCTTCTGGCGGATGAGCCAATGGGCAACCTGGACGAACGGGCTTCGCGCGGGATCTTCGATCTGACCAAAGATATTAACGCCTCGGGCACCGCGGTGCTGATGGCGACACACGACCTCGAGCTGGTGCGACGGTACTCGCAGTACCGGGTCATCGAGCTTTCCGAGGGCGCGGTGGTTTACGACTCGGTCAAGACCGATGGCGACGAATCATAGTCTTCGAGAGGCGGCGGCGGCCTATCGCCGCGCGCCGGGGCTCGCGATGTTATCGGCCACCAGCATCGGGCTCAGCTTGTTCGTGCTCGGTACGTTCGGAATCGTGACCTACAACATCGATGTCACGCTTCAGGCGATCGAGCGACGCGTCGAGGTCGTGGCCTACCTGCGAGATGATATCACGGCCGCCCAGCTGGAGGTGCTCCAGAACGACGTGCGCTCGTATCCCGAGGTCGAGGAAGTCGCGCACCTCTCGAAGTTCGAGGCGATGCGTGAGGCCGTGCAGCAACTGGACGAATTCCGCGACGTGTTCACCGACCTCGAGATGAACCCGTTGCCGGCGTCCATCGAAGTCCGCCTCAAGCCGGACTTCCGAAACCCCCAGTCGGTAGAGCACGTGGCCCAACTGATCGACCTCTATCCGTTCGTGGAAGACGTGCGGTACGGCCGCGAGTGGGTGAACAAGATCTTTCAACTCCGCCGACTCGGCGGCGCGGTCGCCGCGATCTTAGGCATAGCGTTCGCCGTGGTGGCGATCCTCATCATCGGAACCACGGTACGCATGGCGGTGCTGGCGCGGCGTGATGAAATCGCCGTGATGCGACTGGTCGGCGCAACCGATGGCTTCATCCGCCGACCTTTCCTGCTCGAAGGCTTTGTCACCGGCCTGGTGGGTGGTTTCCTCGCCCTGGCGCTGACGTACGTAGCCTACCAGATCGTCAACGGCTCGCTGATCGACCTGGAATGGCTGCCCACGCTTTGGGCGGCGACTGGTACGTTGGCCGGCGGCCTCATCGGCCTATTCGCCAGCGCCTACGCCCTCAGACGACACCTGATGAGCTATGCGTAGACCGCGCCACGCATGGCTGTGGTCGGCGGCCCTGGCGCTGGCCGTCTCGTCCGCGCTGGCCCAGGACCCGGTCAAACCGCTCGAGGAACAGATCGACCTCAGCAGAAGTCGCCTCGACGAGATCCGGCGTGAAAGGCAACGTCTGAGAGCCGAGATGGAGGCGTTGGCCGCGCGAGTCCACGATTTCAATGCCGAGCTCGCCAACCTGGACCAGCAGGCGACAGTTCAGGAAACGCTGGTTCGTGAGATGGACCATCAGCTGGCCATCCGCGATCAACAGGTCGCCGTAACAACCGCCGACCTGTTGCGGACCCAAGATCAGTTGGTGGAAAAAAAGGTTCTCTTCTCCCGTCGAGCACGCGATCTGTACAAACGCGGACAGCTCGCCGATATCCAGGTGCTTTTGGCCGCCGAGAACTTCTCCGATCTGATCAACCGCTACCAATACCTTTACCTGGTCGCGCTCCACGATCGCTTGCTGGTCCGGGAGATCGAGGAGCTGAAGGATCAGCTACTAGGGCAGTGGGAGGAACTGCGTCGCGAGGTGCAGGGACTCCGGGATATTCGAAACGAAAAAGTCGGCGAGCTGCAGGATCTCTATTTCGTCGAGCAAGAACGCAATCGGCGCCTGCGAACCGTTCGCGGCATGCAGGTGACGACCGAGCGCCAACTGGAACAACTGGATCGGGACGAGTCCGAGCTCAATAGCCTGATCGATCGACTCGAGCGCGAGCGCGAGGCGGCAGAGGCGCTGGCGGCCGCCGGTCCCACTGTGGGCACGTTGACCCCCGACGAGCGCGGAAGACTCGATTGGCCGGTCGAAGGGAACGTGGTTTACAGGTTCGGCCAACAACGGAACGAAGATGGGACGGTGATCCTGAGAAACGGAATCGGGATTGCAGCCTCCGAAGGCACCGAAGTGGCCGCAGTGGCCGGCGGCACGGTTGTCATGGCCCAGCCCTACCTAGGCTACGGTCCATCGATCATCCTGAGTCACGGCGCCGGCAACTATTCCCTATACCTCTACCTGTCCGAGATCCTAGTCAGGGACGGCGAGGCCGTCATACTGGGCCAGCCTATCGGACGAGTCGGCGGGTCGCATACTCCCGAGGGCGCTCACCTCGAATTCCAGATCCGCATCGACAGCCGCGCCGTCGATCCCCTACCCTGGTTGCGGAGATAGAGTGGACAGGGCCAACTACCTGGACGTCTTCGGACACGAAGAGATTCGCGAGCGGTTCTCCCGGGCGGTGGAATTGGGCCGCTTGCCGCAGTCGCTGCTTCTCCACGGCCCCCACGGCGTCGGTAAGCAGCGGCTGGCGCTGTGGACCGCCGCCGCGCTCAACTGCCAGAGCGATGCGGGACGACCTTGCGGCACCTGCCATTCGTGCCGACTGGCCAGCCACCTCGCGCATCCCGACATCCACTGGTTCTTCCGGCTGCCGCGCCCCAAGGGCGCGTCCAGCCCCGAGAAGCTGCAGCAGAAACTCGAGGATCTGCGAGCTTCGGCTCTGCAGGAGCGGCGCGAGAATCACCTATATATCGAGGAAGAGGAAGGGCCCACCGGCATCTACGTCGCCGCCGTTCACACCATGCGCCGGCTGGCGCAAAAAACGCCGGCCATGGGTCCGGCGAAAGTCCTGGTGATCGGACAGGCGGAAGCGATGGCGCCCCAGCTTGGCAACCTGGAAGCGGCCAACGCGTTGCTCAAGCTCTTCGAAGAGCCGCCGGACGACACGACGCTCCTTCTCACGTCGGACGTGCCCGGCGCGCTGTTGCCAACGATACGCTCCCGCGCTCAGGCTGTAAGGGTGGCGCCGCTGGCGACAGAGCGAGCGGCGGAATTTCTGCGCGCGAATCTCGACATGAACGCGATCGACGCATCGACTTTGGCTGGAATGGCCAACGGGTCCATCGGTCGGGCGCTGGAACTTCAAGATGACGACCGGGCGGACCAACGAAGCAAAGCAATTACGTTAGCGAAAGCGCTCTTGGATAACAGCATCGCGTCTCGGCTTACCGTGGCGCACGGGTTCCGCTCGTTCGGGGCACGCGGCGCGTTCGAAGGTCTCCTCCGCGAAACGCGCGCGCTGTTGCGTGACCTCCTGGCCATCAGCGCCGGCGCCGAGAATGCGGCCTCGGACCCGGACGCGGTCAGGAAGCTGCACGGTAAGCGGCCTGTCGGGCCTCATCGCATCGTTCAGGCTCTCGAGGCTTTGGACCAAGCGCAGGAGCTCGCCGAGCGCAACGTCAATCCGCAGCTCATCGTCGCCAACCTGGGCCGATCGAACCCCTCGACTGACCTCGTGACCGACGATTGGAGAGGCGACCTATAGACACGTCGAAGAAAGAATCGAAGTTGACCCACGTCGATGAGCACGGTACGGCCCGCATGGTCGACGTCGGAGAGAAAGAGGCGACCCAACGGTCGGCGATTGCTGAGGGTTGGATCCGCATGCAGCCCTCAACGCTCGATGCCATCCGCCAGAACGCTATCGAAAAGGGCGATGTGCTGACCGTCGCCCGGATCGCCGGCATCAATACCGCGAAGCGGACGTCGGAATGGATCCCATTATGCCACCCTCTCCAAATCGACCTGGTTGATGTATCTTTGAGGTTAGACGACAACCTTCCAGGTGTAAGGGTAGAGGCACGAGTTGGCCTGACAGCTCGGACCGGTGCGGAGATGGAGGCGTTGGTCGCTGTAAGCGCCGCCTTGCTAACGGTTTACGACATGTGCAAGGCCCTCGAGCGAGGCATGGAAATCGGTACCATCCGCCTGCTCGAGAAGAGCGGCGGGCGCAGTGGAACCTGGCGAAGGCGAGAGGAGTAAGAACCCGAACAACTGCCGAAGCAGGCTCGGCAGCGATGGCCGAAGACCGTAGGTTGTGTTACAATTTTCGGTTCCCGCCTTTGGCCCTGGGAGTTTCAAGAAACCGGAACTGCGACGACGTCGTAATGGTTCAGTAGCCGGACCGCGCAGGATCACTCGCGCCTCGGCCTCGACCAGGCGCATTGGAATACAGAACAGAAGCAGAGAACGTGGACAGATCTAAGAATAGAATCGTGACGAGACGGTTCACGACGACCTGGCGAAGCCAGGCGGTGCCGTTGCCGCGGCCGATCGGCGTTTCCCGGTTGTTGGATGTGCCGCTTCCGATCTGGACTTTGCTTGCGGTTACTGCCGCGCTCGGAGTCGCCGCTGTGGCCGGTGCGCCCAAGGCGAGCAATCCGGAGGCCGCAGCGCTGCGAACCGAGCTGGCGTTGCTGGCCGCGGAGACGAGAGACTTGCGGACCGAAGTCGAGCTCAGGGGACTGGAGGTTGATCGCCTGGAGCACGTACAGGCTTCTTCGAGCCAGTTTCGTATCCCCGCCGACAGAACCGTGCAGATCTACGACATAGCGCTGGCCGAGGGTGTAAACCCCGATCTCGCGTTCAACCTGGTTCGCGTTGAGAGCGGCTTTCGCCGGACGGCTGTGAGCTCGGCGGGCGCCATCGGCTTCACCCAGATCAGGCCCAGCACCGCACGTTGGTTGGACCCGAGCGTCACTACACGTGACTTGTTCGACCCGGCGACGAACCTGCACCTGGGCTTCCGATACTTCCGCTATCTGCTGGAAGAGTACAACGGAGATACTCGCCTTGCGCTGCTCGCCTACAATCGGGGCCCCACGCGGGTTGGCGACCTGCTGACCTCGGGGATCGATCCGGCGAACGGATACGCAAAAGCGGTATTGGGCGAGTAAGAGTCAGCGTTCGACATTCGACGACCAAGGCGCGCAGCGCCGCAACAGCCGGGAGTCTGACGTCGGGCTGTCGGCTGTGGGCTGTCGCGCCGAGCGTTGGCTGTAGAGCGTTGTGACTAAGGGCTCGAGTCTACGTAGATCCGCACCTCATCGCCCGGATAGATCCGGCTTGTCGACAGACCGTTCCAACGCATCAGGTCTCGAGCCGAGACATCGTAGCGCTGCGCAATGACCCAAAGGCTGTCGCCGCTCTGAACCCGATACGTGATGTACGGGCCATCGGGCCGTTGCGGCTGCACGGGTCGCGTCGTGCTTCGAGTGACGGTCCGGGGCGCGGAAGCACATCGAGGCAGCTTGCCGGCCCTGGGGATGATCAGACGTTGGCCGATTCGCAGACGTCTCGGGTCCACTCCCTTGTTCGCGGCTCGGACCGCAGACACGCTGACCCCGTAGGCTCCGGCGATCTCGCTCAGAGTATCGCCACGTCTGACCACGTGCTGTACCCAGGTCACGCGCTCCGACGCTGGGACTTTCGCGTAGTTCAGCGCGAAGAGATGACTTCCTCCGGGCGGCACGCGCAGCGAGTAGCGCTGGCCGGGCGGCGTCACGCCTCGCAGGATCTGTGGGTTCAGCTCGACGAGCGCCGAGATTGAAGTTCCCGCAGCGTCGGCAATCACATCGAGGCTGGTCGCGTCGGGAACCTGCACGATCTCGTAGGCCATCGGCTCGGCCTGCGGGATGTTGATGAAGCTATAGTGCTCCGGCTGCTTAGCGATCAGCGCGGCCGCGATCAGCTTGGGCACATAGTTACGCGTCTCACGCCGCAGATAGCGACGCCGCGACAGCGTCCAGAAATCGTCACTGCCTGTCCGGCTGATCCCGCGCCGCACGCGACTCGGGCCACCGTTGTAAGCGGCCGCCGCCAGGTACCAGGAGCCGAACTCGTCGTACAGGTCCTTCAAGTGTGCTGCGGCCGCTTTGGTGGCCAGGATGGGGTCGCGCCGCTGGTCCACCCAGTAGGAAATCTGCAGGTCATAGAGTCGGCCCGTACTGGAAATGAACTGCCACAATCCCACCGCGCGAGCCCTGCTGTAGGCACGCGGGCTGAAGCCGCTTTCGATCAGCGACAGGTACACCAGGTCCTCGGGCAGGCCCGCATCGCGGAAGATCGCCCGCATCATCGGCTCGTAGCGGCCGGCGCGGGAAAGATAGATAGCGAAGTTCTCGCGGCCGTCGGTCTGGAAGTACTCCAGCCAGCGTTCGACGGCGTCGTTGATGGTGATGGGGATGTCCCAACTGGGCGATTCGGGCTCGACCTCCGGCAACTCGCTTTCGCCGAACATCTGTTGCAGCTCGTCGCTGACTTCTTCGGTCGTGGCAACCGTCGCGCTGTCTCCGGGCTGGCCAGGCTCTCCAAGAGAATCCGGGAACGTCTCGGTTACGGCGTCCGGCTCCGCGGACAGGCTCCCGGGGGGCACGGGCTCGGCATCGTCGGCTGGTTGGTTCAGAGCGCAGCCTGTTGCCCATGCCATCGTCAGTACGGGTACCGCGGCAAAAAGCCAAACGGTTCGCTTCATCCCCTACCCTCCAACAGTTCGTCCAAAGCACCAAGCAGCAGGACGACGTTTTCCTCCCGGCACGTGTCACCCATCAGTCCGATTCGCCATATCTCACCGGCGAGTGGGCCGAGGCCGCCACCGATCTCTATGCCGAAGCGCTCAAGCAAGGCGCCGCGTATCGTCTTCTCGTCTACGCCCGCCGGAACCCTGACCGAGGTCAGCTGCGGAAGGCGGTAGGCCGCCTCCACCAGAAGCTCCATGCCACGATCCGTCAGGCCCTTCTGCAGCGCACATCCCCAGCGGCGGTGCCGCTCGTACCGCGCCTCCAGCCCTTCCTCCAGTATGGCCCGCAGCCCCTCGTGCAACCCGTACACCGCATTGATCGGCGCCGTATGGTGGTAAACGCGCTCGCTTCCCCAATACGAACCGATCATCGATAGATCGAGGTACCAGCTCTGCACCTTCGTCTGTCGCGTCCGAACTCGCTCTAACGCACGCTCGGACAGCGTGACGGGCGACAGGCCCGGCGGCACACTCAAGCATTTCTGGGTGCCCGAGTACGCCACGTCGACTCCACGCTCATCGATGTCGACGGGCACCCCGCCCAGGCTGGTGACCGCGTCCACCAGAAACAGCGTGTCGGTACCCCGCAGGTGGTTCCCGAGCTCGTCCAGTGGCTGTAACACGCCCGTCGAAGTCTCGGCGTGCACAACAGCCAGCAACCGGGCGGCCGGGTTCGCTTTCTGCGCCTCGATCAGCTTCCCGACATCGAGAGGCTGTCCCCAGTCCGCGTCGACGGTCACAACCCGAGCGCCCGCCCGTTCGGCGACGTCCATCATCCGCCGACCGAAGACGCCGTTCACCCCGATGATGGCCGTGTCGCCCGGCTCGAGCACGTTGACGAACGCCGTTTCCATCCCAGCAGAGCCCGTGGCCGAGATGGGGACCGTCAAACGATTCTCCGTCCCGAAGACCACGCGCAGTTGTTCGGCGACCTCGTCCATCAGTTGCAGGAACCGAGGATCGAGATGGCCAATGGTCGGCTGAGCCATCGCCAGGAGAACCCGGGAGGCCACATTGGACGGCCCGGGGCCCATCAGGGTCCTTCGCGGCGGGTTACACACCGTGAATTTCGCGCTCATTCTCGCTTCTGTAGTCGGGGGAGACTAGCGCTTGGAGCTGGCGCTTATGCCTTACTATCCGCCAGTGGCGAGGAAGTTCCCAAGCACCCGATTGGTGGCGTTGAGCACCGCTCGAGCCACTCCAGTCGGTATGTTCCCTTCCGGTGCCATGGCGGTGCCGATGAGGCGACGATTCTCGTTGATCTCCGAATCGTGAACGCCCAAAGCCACGATCGCCACCGAATCGTCGAACGCCTTCACCGACTTCACGCCGATCAGGCGGAAACTCAACCGCCCGGCGAGTAGCTGGTGCAAGGCATCGAGCGTCGCCTCCGCGCACACGCGCAATTCGATAGTACCGTGACCCACGGCAGAGCCCTTTCCGCGATACTCGACGGCCCGCCACTCCAAGGCGACCTCCGCATGTGCCCGGTCGTCTGTACCGTGAACGAGCTGAGCCTCTACGAGCTTAACTCGTTCGCGTGGACGACCTTCTTGCCAAGGAATTCTCATGGTAACTCCGGCGGGGACCCGCGGTGAGCCAGGCTCATCGCACATCAGGGGGAGTATGCCAGACCGGACAAGTCGGCCAGCGAACGGATGTTAGAATGCTTACAGCCGCCTGTCAACGCCACGAGACCGGAACCTCAGAGCGTGTAATTGGGGGCTTCGCGAGTGATCGTCACATCGTGAGGATGCGACTCCCTCAAACCGCCCAAGGTGATCCGCACAAAGCGCGCACCCTTTTGCAGATCGTCGATGGAGGCTGTTCCGCAGTAGCCCATTCCGCTCCTCAGACCACCAACGAGTTGATAGAGCACATCGCCCACAGGACCCTTGTAAGGCACGCGGCCCTCGATGCCCTCGGGAACCAGCTTCTGCCCGTCGAGGTCACCGTCCTGGAAGTAGCGGTCGGCCGAGCCCTCTTCCATCGCGGATAGCGACCCCATACCGCGAATGACCTTGAAGCGCCGGCCCTCCAAAAGGAACGACTCGCCGGGGCTCTCGTCGGTACCCGCCAACATCGAGCCCATCATCGCGGCGGACGCGCCCGCGCCTATCGCCTTGACGATGTCCCCGGAGTGACGGATCCCGCCGTCGGCGATCACCGGGACCTCGCCCTTGCAGCCCTCCACCGCCTCCATCACGGCGGTGAGCTGTGGCACTCCGACGCCCGTTACAACCCGGGTCGTGCAGATCGAGCCCGGCCCGACGCCTACTTTCACTGCATCGGCGCCGCGCTCGACGAGAGCACGGGCACCGTCACGGGTGCCCACGTTGCCGGCGATCAGCTCGACATCGGGAAAACCTTCCTTGAGGCGGCTGACCGCGTTCTGCACGCCTGCGGAATGGCCATGCGCGCTGTCGATCACCAGGACATCGACCCCGGCTTTCACGAGTTCGCCCGCCCGAGCGAAATCGAGGGTGCTGGTCCCGACTGCCGCTCCGACTTTCAGTCGCCCGTGCTCGTCCTTCGCGGCTCCCGGGAACAGTCGTCGCTTGAAGATGTCTTTGACCGTGATCAGGCCTTTCAAGTAGCCTCCGTCATCGACGACCGGCAGCTTCTCGATCTTGTGCTCGTGCAGCACTCGCTCCGCCATATCCAGTGAAGTGCCTACCGGCGCCGTGATGAGCGTCTCCCGGGTCATCACATCCCGAATCGGCCGGTCGAGGTCCGTCTCGAACTGCAGGTCACGATTCGTGATGATGCCCACCAGCTTGCCGTCGTCCTCCACGATCGGCACACCGCTGATCGAGAACTGTCTCATCAACTTGTGGGCATCGCGCAGCGACGCTTCCGGCTTGAGCGTGATCGGGTTGAGGATCATGCCGCTCTCGGACCGCTTCACGCGGTCGACCTGTGCGGCCTGGCTCTCGATGGACATGTTCTTGTGGATTATTCCCACGCCGCCTTGCCGGGCCATGGCCATGGCCATCTCCGCCTCGGTGACGGTGTCCATCGCGGCGGAGACCAACGGGATGTTCAGCGGGATCTTTCGCGTCAGCCGCGTCCGGACGTCTACGTCTCGGGGATGGATCGTCGAGTACTGCGGGACGAGCAAAACATCGTCGAACGTGAGTGCCGGGGGTATATCCTTCTCTTTCGCCATTTGCGTCTTCGCCCTCTACCTAAAGCAAGCGCCCGAGTGCGATTGCGTCCGTGCGCTCGGGCGATCTGTCGTCTTTGGTGGTTCCATGGGGGAACATACGCGACCCTTCGGGAGAGTGTCAACGGGCTCCGGGCCAGTCGTTCCCGTCCTGCGCAGAACCTTATAAGCTAGGTAGGTTCAAGTGCAGAGCAACTACGACAACCTCCGCACCTCCGCGGTCATTGCTTGCTTGACCGTCTCCCACTCTACGTCGCGAATCATCCTCGGCATGGGCTCCGACTCGGCATCCTCGAAGTAGACCAGGCTCTTCAGCAGGTGGTACTCGTTGAAATCCACATCTCTGAAACGGCGTTTCAGGAGAACGAAAAGCCCCTCCAGATCACCTCCGCCGTGCAGGTAGTAGTAGAGGTCGACGAAGTCGCGGCGGCTTCCGCGGCCGCCGATGGCGATCAGCTTCATGACCGCGATGTCACGAGGGTCGGCAAGCGAAAGCCCGCGATAGGGCGTGCCCGGGAACAGCAGGGGCACCTGAGCACCGAGAAAGCTGATCTTGAGTCCGGCGAGCGAGATGTGAAGTGTGTCGATTGCTCGGCTTCGGATACTGACTCGCCCGATTGTCGACAGCTGTAGAGCCAGACGCTCCGGCTCGAAGGACTCGGCTCGAAAGAAGTCCAGGTCCTCCGAGTACCGGTGGCCGATCTGCAGCGCCAAGGCCGTCCCGCCCGCCAGCGTCCAGGACTCTAGAATGTCGCTTGTCCTGAGCAGACGGATGGTCTTCCAGGCACCTGGGCTAAGAACCTTCGGATGCATCCTCGTCGTCCAAGATTACGCTCCAGTAGGCACGTGTCCGACGATCGACTTCGCGGCGCTGCAGCGCCTCGCGGATCGCCTCGTCGCCGAAGAACGACCTCGCGGCCACGACCTGACGTCTGTCCCCGAACAGCAGGACACGGGCCAAGACCCAGGGGCGGTGATCGATCAGATCGGCGGCGGCCAGCGGCTTGTCCCAGAACAGGGGTCGCAGAAGTCGAACCATGTCCCGTGTGGTCAGCCTCAAGCGGGGCGTGCAAACTCCTGTCGACAGCAAGCGGATCTCGAGACTGGCACCGAGCGCGCGAGCGACTCTTCTGAGTGTAGCCACCTCGAAGCGGTCCCACCCGCTCTCGTAACGGTGCAGCGTCGGGGCGCTGGTCCCGACGCGCCGAGCGAGCTCCGAGAGACTCCAGCCTTTGGAAACTCTAAGGGCCCGGATCTGGGCGCCGACGGGAGCCGATTGGCCGGTCGCGATATTATCATACATGATAATAATATCACAACAGCGTGGCGCCCGCGCAAGTGGAGGAACGGCGTTTCGGGAAAGCAAAGACTGCTCAACGTCGCGAACATTTTGTCAACTTGTCAGGAAACCGCGACAATTTCGTGAAGCTCGTGATTGATTTCTCGAAGCTAGCGCCTCTTCCGCTTGCGACATGCCGCCCGACACCGTCGATCTGTTGCACCGCTTTCTCCGCCAAAACCAGGGCACGCTGTCCCAACGGGTACGCGCCAACGAGTTCAACGCGTTAATACCCGACGAGGTGCGCGAGATCGAGCAAATTCACAACGAATGCTTCAAATGATGTGAGGCCGGGACGGCCCTCCACTTCAGCCTGCGAGCATGTCGGCCCGGTCATCGAGTTCCTTCCGGATGAAGCCTACAGAATCTTTGGGGACGTCGTAGAGCGCTGCGAGCCGTTCCCAATCGGCGAGGGCACTGCGGGTCTTTTCCAGAATGCGACCCGGCTTCTTGATGTCAAAAAGGTCCGCCACGGCCAGCAGGTCGGTCTGCCGAATGCCGGACATCTTGTCTTGCACCCTCATCTGATGGTTGGCCGTCCAGCCGTGGCCGCGGGCGAACGTGACGTCGTAAGCCGGCGTGAGCGACCACTCGCCACTTGGGCGCATGTGGAACGAGAGGTTCTTGACGTGATCGTCCTGGTTGACGGCCAGCACGTTGAACACCATGCGCCGATAGGCCTGCTCGAGAGCGTCGTGAGCCATCCCAAGCCGAAATAGCGTGCGCAGATACTCCTCGTAAGAGCTGGCTCCGGGCTCGTTATAGTCGACATGGACGAGCCCGCCGAAGGTGTGCTGGTGCAGCCGGCGGTCCGCCACGAGGTCGAACCGGCGGATGAGCAGGTGGGCGTACCGGTCCGAGTCGAGGACGTCGATCTGGGACATCTCCAACCCCGCCGCGACGGCCATGTCCGCGTAGGCGACCTCCACACGGTTGTAGGCTTGTGGTGGGCCGAACTCGCCCGGCGCGTCTCCATCTCCGACCCCGTCGAACTTGAGGATGCACGGCACCTCGCCAGGCTCGAGCGGAGTACCTCCCGATCGGATCGACCCCCTCTTGGGGTCGTAGTGGACGATCGCCTTCGGGCGCCGCCCTCCCGCCGAGGATCCGATCCGGTAGATCTCAGGGATCGCCACCTCGGGCTCGCCGCGAATGATCCGACGGGCGTCGCGAACCAGCGCGGCAATCTCGAGCGATTCCTCCTCGGCGGCTCGGACGGGAAGCGCCTCCGCGGGATGAAAGGTCAGTGCCCCAAGGGCGCGCTCGCCCACGTAAAGAAGCCTCTGAACCGGACTCATCGCCCGCTCGGCCTCGTTCCGCGCGGCATAGTACGCACGAATGACCCGGTTGCCGAAGTCATCGGGCAGCGCGTCGGCCAGCACGCCGGGTAGTCCTGTGAAAGCGGGTTTCCGGCGGAGTTCCTCGAAGCTCTGAGGGCCGGCCAACTCGGTGGGCAGGTGGATCGGCGAGATCTCGAGCCCCCGGCGACGAAACTCGTCGGCGTACTCGAACAAGATTCGGCCGCTTTCGAGTTCGACGACCGCGCCGACCGTTTCACCCCACAGGCGCACTTCGGCCTCGGCACGCACCTCGGGCGCATCAGGCACCCGACTGCTCCTTGCGCTCACGCAGCCGTGCCATGGGCGACAGCTCGAGGGCGGGGATGAAGCTCTCGATGGCGGCCACCCGACCGTGGACGCGGAGCAGCCGGACCAGGGTGAGGAGGGTGGGGTTGTCCCCCTTCTCGGCCCGGTGGAGTGTGCTGCGGGAGAGGCCGGCGCGTTCGGCCGCCTCTTTCTGGGTCAGGCCACGAGCCTTGCGGAGCCCTACCAGGCGCTCGCCGATCGCCTGCATGACCTCCCGGTCTGTGGCGGTCGTGTAGCTTTTATCGTTCATTCTGATCCCTATCCAGCCTTCGTGTCGCTTTTATCGTACAGTCTTAAGATAGGGAACGAGCGGCCCTCGCGCAAGTGCCATGTCGCTTTTATTACGCCAACAGGTGCTATCCGCCCGGAATTGTGCCATATATACAACATAGCCTCCCCTCTTGACCAAGGCGGGATTAGTTCCCTCGCGGCATCCCTGGGGAAACAGCGGACTCGGAGTCCGTGGGTCTAGGCTAGTCGCCGAGAATTCTTGACAGCGCCCACGCGGAAAGCTGGCGACCGGTGGAAAAAACCTGCTGGTTCAAGCTCAGGAACTTCTCGGGGATGCGTTCCAGTGCTCACGACGCTCGCCGGCACGTCAGCCAGACCGGTCTACTGCCCGGCGGAGTCTTCGGCCAGGAACGGGTTAGACTCCCAGGGCGCGCCGAGCACAACACCCAGCGCGAGGCTCCAGGACTGTCGCTCGCCATCCGGTGCATAGAAGAGGTCAACTTGGTTCTCGAGAGGCTTCAACACCCCGTAGCGACCCTGAACCCACAGGGAGCTGTTCCTGTGTGCATTCCACCGGAGGGTGAGCGCCCCCTGGTGCGAGACCGACTCGGTGGCGTAGTAGGCTAGTTCGGGGGCGATCAGGCCTCGGAAGGCGGGCCCAAGATAGAATGGGTCCGGGATGCTCGCGGTGCGTGAATATCGGGCCCCGGCGTAGCCGACCGAGGCAATGAACCCCTGGCTGAACCAGTGGGCAACCTCGAGCGTCGCGGCGTGCACCCAACCCTCAATGTCGGTGCCGAGTTCCGCCACCGCGTCGCGGCGGTCGCGACTCTCTCGCCGAACCGAGAGGCCTAACGCTCCACCCCAGCGGCTACTGGTTGGCGCGATGCGGAAATCGGAAGTCACGACCAGCGCGCTCTCGTTGGCTCGGAAGATGGCGCCCTCCAGATCCGGCCGCGTTGCGCTGCCCTCCAACTCCATCCAGCGAGCGTCCAGTGTAGCCAGCAGTCGGCCCCAGAGCGTCGCCTGAAGCGCGCCGCCGATGATAGGGCCACTGGTCTGCCAGCCGTCTTCGGGCGGGTTGTTGGACCTGAGGGTGCTGGTCTCGGTCTCGGTCCGCCGGGTCGCTTCCGCGAACAGCGCCCACGCGACTCCGGCGAGGCCGCCCGCTACACCCAGTCCCGCGGACTTCGCCTCGTGCTCTATGCGTCGCGGGTACGCCCCGGATGTGGGCAATACGAGGATCGGCTCGGGCTCGGCGTACCCCTTCAGCTGGTGGACGAGTCCAGGATCACCATTAGAGGAGATGACTAGCTGCTCGGCCCAACCTTGCCAGCGGCCGTACAGGCCTAGGCGAAGACCACCCAAGCGCCGTACCAGTCCACCGCTCGCGCCCCAGCTCGAAACGCGCCCGGACCGTGATAACCGCGGTCCACCTCGGAGCACCACAGCCTCATAGCCGGCGGCCAGGCCCACACCCCAGCCGCCGAACCGCCAACCTCCGGCTCCCTCCAGTCTTGCTGTAGGGCCCTCGACAGCCGGTGCCGAAGTATCTGTGGCGGCCAGCGGACTGCTGCCGTAGGGCGCCAGCACGTGGGCATAGGAACTGGGGTCCAGCGATTGGACCGTCAGGTTCGCGCGTCCCACTACGCCGCCTTCTCCCAGCGGCCGCCAGCCGAAGCCGGCCAGGTCAACGGCCCGCGCCTGCGCCGGGTCCAGAGGGCGGCGGAAGTCCCCTGAGACATCCGCCATGGCCCCATGGAAGTCGCTGCGCCGGTCCTCCAACTCGAAGGGGAGCGCACCGACGTGACCCATCGTCCACAGGAGACCCACTCGGGGCGCGGGATAGAGAAGCAAGTTAGGCAAGTACTCGGGGCCCGGCGTCCGGGCGAACAATGAGTCCAGTTCCTCACCCTCGTCCAACTCCCCCGGGCGCGTGTGGATCACCCGTCCCTCGTGATCCAACACGATCACCTGCGGGACACCGTTGGCTCGGTACAAGTACCTGATCTTCTCATCGGGAAACCGGAGCACGGGAAACGTCAGGCCGTGCTCGTCTACGTACAGGCGCGTTTCGGCAACTGGACTCAGCGAGATACCGTACACATGCACGACAGGCTCGCCGACGCTGGCGAGCCTGCCTGAAAGATCCTCCCACGCGGGCAGAGACGCGCGGCAGAACGAACAGGTCGTATCGAGGATAAGGAGCACCTGACGCGAACCCCCTTCCGCCTCGCCGATCACCACGAGCTCACCGTCCAGTGTCACGGCCTCGAACGTGGGTACCCACATTCCCTCGTACGGCAAGAGCTCCCGCTGCTGAAGCTCCATGTACTGCTTCACGAGCGATCGTTTCTGCACCGCGAGCGTTACCACCAGAGCGGCAGCGGCGAGAACGACGATCGGGGCGAACAGGCGAGAGAACCTCGAGACTGACATGGCCACCTCCCGGATCGGGTCAGTCAGAGATAGTTCTGCACGCGGATCAGCATGAATATTCTCACCGCGCGAAACCGAATCTTATGTGTACGGTATTCTTAGCCCACGGAGATCGGAGCCGTAAGGACCAGAGTGTGCAATACTGGGATCAGTTTGTGCGAGACAGGGGCCAGTTTATGCAGAAGAGGGGGTCAATTTGTACGGCGAGGTGTTTTTTCTGTTCCCGCGACCCGAAAACCCCGCGCGTGGAACGGCGCACTGCGCAGGTCGGAACTAACGCGTGAGCTTCTTCAGTCACCCCTTCTCGCCCCAGATTGCTGGGGGCCACATTCACTCGCGGAAAGAAGCGCAAGCGTTCCTTTGCCACCCATCTTCAGCAACTTACCCAATGGCTGTCCCGTCAGCTGACGTGCTTTCCGGCCAAGATACTTGCCGGACCCATAACCGAACGCGCGGGCCAGTTCGTCCCGCGTCAGGTCTGGTTCCTCGACACCGTGCTCTATGACCCTCAACAAACGAAGCCAATCCAGCACGATCTTGGGCTTCGGCAACTTATGAGAGGCAAACAACTCTTCGAGATCGCGCCGCCCGGGCAGGCCTAGCTCCTTTGCCCAATGCGCCACCGTATTGTGTCGCGGGATCATCAAACACTGCCGACAGCGCGTCGACGATCTGCGGAGAGTAGCACTCGAACTTCGCGGCGAGCTCCGGGACGAGCCATATTCGGTTTTGGGTCAGGTTCTTTAGGTGCGTGTCGAGGTCCGCGCAGTACTCCTTCAGCGCGCCCCCATGCACGGTGTAGCGATAGCCGACCCGGCTGGCCCAAACCATCAACTCCGCAGCGCCACGCTGAGCAGAAACGCAAAGCACGCACGCCGGTTGCCAGGCGCGTCTCGCCCAGCGCTCCAATTGCTCGCGCTTCGGATCAAAGGGATTGGTGACGTCCAGGACTAGAGCGGAACCGGGATCTGTTCTGCTGGCTACAGATTCCCACGTCTCATTTTCCGGAATTGCAGCGATGGCGCGGCACGCCAGACCGGCTTCCTGAGCCCAGTGAGCGCGATCGCTGACCAGTACGGCTGGGAGTTCCTCCATGTGGGGTCACCCGTGAGTCCAAGCAGTGATGGGACCTACACAACTAGAGTCCGTAACAGCTCGGCTTGGGCAACGGGTGGGATCCGGAAGGTCGACCTACCGGTAGCGTGCAGCGAACGTCGGCGCGAGCGTATACATAATAGGAACTGATTCTATTGGAGTCAACGCGCCTGGTCTCAAAGCCTCACTGCACGTCGGCCTCCTGCAACAGCTTCTCCCGCACCGGCCGGGGTAGCCGGCGTGCCAGGTCCTCCAGGCTGCCGTGTAGCAAGGCCAACGTCTCTTCTGGGCCATCCCAGTGCGCTGTAACAAGCTCGGGGCCCGCGCGCGACACGAGCCGATCGATGGCGACGGCGAGGAAGAACAGGTCGTCCAGCTGCCCAAAGAAGGGGATGATGTCCGGGATCAAGTCGATGGGAACCAGCGCGTAGGCGACCGCGGTCGCCATCAATGCTTTGTCGGCTCCGGAAACGCGGGGATCGCCCATCAAACTGACGAGGAGCTTGAGAAAACGCGGGATCCCAGCGATGAGTCGTCGAATGTGGCGAGTGGCTTTCACGGTTTATTCGACGATGATCTTGGTCCGTTTCGGCCGATCGTCCGACCCGTCGTCCGATCCGCCGCTCGAGTCATCCGATCCGCTGCCCGAGGCGTCTTTCGGCTCGCTCTTACCCAAGTCGGACACCTCGTCCGCCAAATCACGCGCGGCCTTCGCAGCCGTCCCGACGGCTTTGTCGACGACACTGAGGGCGCCCATCACTCCCTTGAGCGCCCAGGGTGCAACTCGGCGAGCGCGAAGCTTGTCCTGTACGCTCTCGGCCAACTTCTGCATCCCGTCCGCTTTGGGTTGCTCCTCGCCGTACTTCTCGTCGAGAAACTCGATGTAATCCAGCACCTGGTACAGCTTTTCGTCCGGCAGCGACTCGACCTTGCGCCACACACGCCGGCGCAGAAACGCGTCTCCCATGCTAAATCTCCTCTGTGCTCCCGGTCGGCGACGTCTCGGCTACGTTCACTTCGAACGGAACCGATTCTTCCGCCGGTCCGAGACGAATCCCAACATTGAGCAGAGTGCCGCCCAACCAGACGACACGCTCGACGTCACAATCTTCTTCGTATATGCAGTCCATGTCCCAGGGCATTTCCAGCCGTGCTGATGAAACAGCGTCGAACACCCAGAGACTACGTCGCCCAGCT
>JBDHGH010000067.1:0-17351 GCA_039589995.1 Gemmatimonadota bacterium
CTCGCACACCAAGTTTCGCGATCTTCTAAGACGAGCACGCATGCTTGGATGCGATCGAATCGCCACGGGCCACTACGCCAGAACTGATCGCTCGAACGGGCGCAACCGGTTACTGCGAGCGGTGGACCGCTCCAAAGACCAGACATATTTCCTGTGGGGAGTCGACGCCGAGGTTCTCGACTGCCTCGAACTTCCGGTAGGCGAGCTGACCAAGCCGGAGGTCCGTCGTCGCGCCAGGGAGTTGGGGTTGGAGACGGCCGACAAGCCCGAGAGCTTCGATATCTGTTTCGTTCCCGACGGTGACTACGCCGGTTTCCTCGCCACGCGATTGGCCGACGATCACGCCGCGTTCCAGCCCGGGCCGATACTCACTCTGGACGGCCGGGAAGTCGGCACCCACAGGGGATACTGCCGTTACACGATCGGTCAGCGCAAAGGTCTGCCGGGCGGGTTTTCGGAACCGATGCACGTGATTCGAATCGAGCCCCAGCCGAGAACCGTTGTGATCGGGCCGAGCGACGCGCTCGACTCGAGGGTCGTGAGCATCGGCGAGCAGAACTGGCTGGGCGAACCTCCGGCCATCGGCGACGAGGTCGGCGTGCAGGTTCGTCACCGCGGCAGCGATGTCGTCGGTTGTATCGAGGAGATCGATGAGGAACGGGTCGTGGTTCGGCTATACGATTCACATCGGGCTGTTACGCCGGGACAGTCGGCGGCGGTCTATGATGGAGAGCTGGTGTTGGGAGGCGGGCGGATACTGTCTTCTAGTACTTGATGCCCTCTGTCTCGGCCAGTTCCTTGATGAGTTGCTGTCCGCGCTCGTCGAGTTTTTCCGGAACGATGATCTTGACTTCAACGTATTGATCACCGATCCTGCCATCCTTTTCGACGCCCATCTTCGCTAGGCGGAATTTGGTGCCGCTGCTGGTGCCGGACGGGACGCGGAGGACGACGCGTTTGCCGTCGACGGTGCGTACGCGAAGTTTCGAGCCCAGGGTCGCCTGAGCGATGTTGATGGGCACGGTGCAGTAGATATCCAGACCGCGGCGTCGGAAGAAGCGATCCTTCTTTACATCGAACCTGATGATCAGATCGCCGGGCGGCCCACCCCCTGGCCCGCGTTCACCGTGGCCCGACATACGAACGCGCGAGCCGGCCTCCACACCGGCGGGGACGCGAAGGTTGACACGGCGCTGGGTGGACACCTGGCCGTTTCCGCCGCAGCTGGGACACGGGTCGGTAGCGATCTCGCCGCGGCCGTAGCAGGCCGGACAAGGCCGGTTAATGGCGAAGTCGCCTTGCCCAAAGCTTCTTGCACCGGTTCCGTTGCACTCGGGGCACTTCGTCGCCGAGGTCCCGGGACGCGCGCCGGACCCGTCGCAGGTGGCGCACTCTTCGGTGACCGGCACGTCGACCGCTATCTGGCCACCGCGAACCGCGGTTCGAAACGAGATCTCGAGTGGGAACTCGATATCGCGACCGCGCTGCGCCTGGCGCTTCTTACCGCGACCAAAGTCGAAGATCGAACTGAATATGTCACCGATACCGCCACCCAGATCGTCGAACGAGAACCCCCGGTCGTGGGGGTCCGCTCCGGTCGTGGCGGCAAAGTCGTCGAACGTGAATCGGCGCATGCGGTCGTACTGCTTCCGCTTCTCCGGGTCGGACAGCACCGAGTAGGCCTCGGATACCTCTTTGAACCGATCCGCCGATTTCGCGTCATCGGGGTTGGCATCCGGATGGTACTGCTTCGCAAGCTTGCGATAGGCCTTCTTGAGCGCGCCATCGGACGTGTCCTCGGAGACGCCGAGTATCTGGTAGTAGTCCTTTGTGGTTCCGCCCGGCATAGGCTATGACTCGTTCTCGCCTTCATCCCCCGCGCTGTCCGATCCCGGCCGATACATCTTGACCGCGACCAGCGAGGGTCTCAGCAGGTTGTCTCTGAACATGTAGCCCTTCGCCAGCTCCTGAGAGACGATTTCATCTTCTTCCGGCTGGTCGGTGTTCACCGTAACCATCGCCTCGTGCACTTCAGGGTCGAACCGTTGGCCCACCGCTTCGATCGGCGTGAGCCCGAGCTGTTCGAGCGCCCTCTTGAGCTTCACCTCGACCAGCTGCACACCTTCCAGAATGGCGGCGGCATCGTGGTCGTGCGAACCGAGCTCGGAAACGCGAGACAGGTCGTCGAGCGACTCGAGTAGCTGCTTGACGAGCCCGGCCTGCGCGCGCATCTCCTGCTGGGACCGCTCCCGGGCTGTCCGCTTACGGAAGTTGTCGAACTCGGCAACCACTCGCAGGTGTCGGTCCTCCAGTTCCTGGAGCTCGGTTGTCAGAGCCTCGATGACTTCTTCGGTCTTGGGGGCCACGGAGTCTGGCGCCTGCTCCTCTATCTCCATATCGCTCGGACCACCGGGACCGGCAGTATCGGCCGGCGTCGGCCCGGGAACGTCCGAGGTGGACTTCTCGCGTTTCATTCTCGCTTTTTCTTCCTTCTTCTTCCTTGGGAACATGTCGCGTCTCGTAGTCAAATGGCACCTGAGACTCATCGCTTCAAGGCGAATCGTCAACCCCTAGACCCATGGGGTGGACCATCAGAGGGCCTCGCGGCCTTCTTATCTCAGATCAGCGCTCGACCCGGTTCAGCGATGCAGCGTGGGTCGCTATCCTTCGCTCGGTCCAACCCAGCACGTCGACCACCACTCTCGAGCGAGTCGTTTCGTTCAGCACCTCGTGATAAAGCCCCGGATACGTTTCCATCTGCACTCTGCCCGGGCCATCGAGCGACGCTGCGAGGCGCTGCATGGCGTCTGGCCGGGCCAGCTTATCTTCGCTGGGCACCAGCATCAACAGCGGTGTACGAATGCGTTGTGTCTCTTGGAACGCCACATCGATCTCCCGCAGTATCTCGCCGTAAGCCCGCGGCGTAATCCGGTCGTGGACGAGATGGTCGCGCCGGTAGGCCTCGACCACCTGCGCATCGTGACTCAGATGCTCTGGCGGCAAACCCGTGCTCATGGGCAAGGCCGGGGCCGTGTAGTACAGAATCCTCGCAAGCTGTTCCTTCCAACGCGGAGCGCTGACCGCAGGCGCGAGTAACGGCGCGGACAGGATAGCTCCTCGGGCCGGGACCCCGGGATACTCTTCCAGGTAACGAATCAGGATCAGGCCGCCCAGCGAGTGCCCCAGGAACAAGAGCGGTACTTCCGAGCCGACGCTTCCCATGACCCGTCTGCGGAACTTCTCCAGATCCTGTACGTAGCGCACGAATCGACGCACATGGCCGCGCTGACCGTCCGAGCGCCCATGACCGCGGTGGTCCAAGGCGTACGTGCTCATCCCCGCCCGGGCGAAGTCGTTGGCCAGTTGCTCGTAGCGGCCGGAGTGCTCGCCCAGGCCGTGGGCGACGAGGATGACAGCCCGCGGCGCCGCGACGTCCCAACAACGGTAGTGCAGTCGCAGACCGCTCGAGCCGGTGAAGTAGGCGTGAGAACCCCTCATTCCTTTTCCCTCAGCAGAGTGCGGCGCAGCAGATCGAGGCTGCCCTGGGCCGCTCGCTTCTGCACCATGTCGCGGGTGCCCGGATAGTGTCTTCGCTTTGCAGTTTCTTCACCCTGCACTCGCACCGCCAGCCAAACCGTGCCGACCGGCTTTTCATCCGTACCTCCCGACGGACCCGCGATTCCCGTGACCGCGATCGCAGCCGCCGATCCCGAACGCTTCGAGACTCCGTCGACCATCTCCAAAGCCGTTTCCCGCGAGACCGCGCCGTGCCGCTCGAGAGTTTCTTCCGACACACCCAGTAGCTCGACCTTGGCCTGATCGTCGTAGGTTACAAGACCGCCCCAGAAATATTCGGAAGCTCCCGGCCAATCGGTCAGTCGCTGGGCGATCAACCCACCAGTACAACTCTCTGCTACTGCGACTGTCAGGCCCCGTTCCAGGAGGAGGGCCCCGACGACTTCCGCTAGATCTCTGGCTCCATCGGCGTAGATGTGCAATCCGAGCAGCGCGCGCAACCGGCCAACGGCCTCGTCGAGCGGTCCCTTGATCTCGGACTCGTCCACCGCCCACCCGGTCAGACGAATGTCGTTGCAGTCTATTTCGGGGAGATAGGCGACCTCGATAGGCAGGTCCTCGAGTCCATCGGCCACCTGCTCGGCGATCGCCGATTCGGCGATCCCCGCAGTCCTCAAGTATCGGCGGAACGGCTTTGGCGCGCCGGTATCGGCCCTGGCGGCCAGAAACGGGACCACAGACTCGGTGAGGATGTGCTGCATTTCGTGGGGCGGTCCCGGCAGCATGATGCAGATTCCCAGTTCGCAGTCCAGCGCGAGGCCCGGCGCTGTCCCCCTAGGATTGGGCAGGACCTCGGCGCCGACGGGCACCTCGGCCTGGGTCCTGTTGGTGTCCGGTATCTTGCCACGCCGGCTCCAGCGCTCCTGCAGAGCCTCCCAGAGGTCCTCGCGAAACTCTAGCGGCCGCCCGAGCACAAACGCGACCGCGCTTTTGGTCCTATCGTCTTGGGTCGGGCCCAGACCGCCGGTGGTGATCACCGCCCCAGCTCGACGCAAGCCGTCACTGACGGCATCGGCGATGGCGTCGGCCTTGTCGCGAACCGTTGCCTTGTGAGTGACGCGCAGGCCAATGGGTTCCAGCTCTCTGGCGATGCGGGCCGCGTTGGAATCGACCGTGGCTCCGCTGAGCAGCTCATCCCCGATTGCGACGATCTCGACTGTCGTCAAACCGCGTATCATGCCTACCGGGAAACGAGCGAGCGGTATCGCCACAGATACACGCCCAAGGAATAGACCGTGAGCACCAGGGCGATGGCGAGGGTGATAGCCACGAAGGTGCCGTGAAAAACCTTCCAAAACGACCAGAACGGCGTGTCCCAGCCCCGCTCGAGGGCTTGTGACCGCACCGCCAGCCAGAGTATCTCGCTACCGACGAAGAAGTTCTGAGCCAAAGCCTTGTACTTGCCCGCCTGACCGGCGGCGATGACCACACCCTTTCGAGTCGCGAACCAGCGGAAGAACGTGATAAGGAGCTCGCGACCCAAGATCACGATCACGATCCAAAGGTGCATGCCGCCCCAGTAAGGAACTACATCCAGTTCGGTGGCACCGCCCACACGGAGCGTGACGATGTAGAACGGTACGATCGTGCAGAGGATGAGTAGCTTGTCGGCAATGGGGTCGGCCAGTTTGCCGAAGTCGGTGATCTGGCCACGCCGGCGGGCGAGGTAGCCGTCCCACAGGTCGGACAGGGCCGCTGTGATGAACAGGACGAACGCGAAGACGAGTTGACTGAAACTGCCGCCGAGTATCAGCGCCAGAACGACCGGCGCCGCTACGACCCGTGCGACCGTAATGATATTCGGCAGGTTCACGGGATGGGCCCCCGATCAGCCCAGAGACTTGATAACGAGCTTAGCGACAGCTTTCAGGGTGTCGAACACGCCCACGCCCTTGGGCGCCACCCCTTCGTAACTTGGCACTCGGTCCGGGTTCAGGTGTTGATCCAACTCGTCGACCGGCGACACGTTGGGCAGATCGCGCTTGTTGTATTGAATCACGAACGGAATCTGGCGTAGATCGTACCCGTACTCGGCCAGATTCTCGTACAGGTTGTGCATGGCCTCGATATTGGCGTCCAACCGCTCGACCTGGCTGTCGGCCACGAACACGACCCCATCGACGCCCTTCAGGATGAGCTTACGACTGGCGTTATAGTAGACCTGGCCGGGCACCGTGTAGAGGTGGAACCGGGTCTTGAAGCCCCGGATCGTCCCTAAATCAACAGGCAGGAAGTCGAAGAAGAGGGTGCGCTCGGTCTCGGTGGCCAAGCTGATCAGCTTGCCCCGAGTATCGGGCGTCACCTTCTGATATATGTACTCCAGGTTCGTGGTCTTACCGCCGAGCCCGGGGCCATAGTAGACGATCTTACAGTTGATCTCCCGGGAGGCGTAGTTGATCATCGACATGGTCGAGATCCCTTATTCCCGGAACAGTCTGTCAATTTCATCCTCAGCTTCGTCCACGAAGCCCCGCTCGAGCGCAGGGCCCTCTTCATCTTCCGCTCGCCCGAAGACGTCCTCGAAGGCTTTGTTCAGCCCGATAACGGCATCTTTGATCTTGATCCGCACAAGGCCCAGAGTCGTCTGTTGATTAAACAACACAACGAGAATCAGCCGCTTCCCCACATCAGCCAAGTACATCGACTCGTTGCGTCCTTGATGAAACAGAGAACTGAACTCCTCTTCTCCGATCAGCGTGGCCAGCTGATCGTTCGCCGAAAAATCGGCGGCCGTCAGGCTGGCAAAGGCGGCCGAGTCGAAGTTGGGCTGTTCACCCACCGTCGTTACGAGCTGGCCTGTTCTATCTACTAGCAGCGCGCAGCGAGCGTTGGACTCGTAGAGGAGGTTGCTGAGAATCTCCTCGATCCGCTGCGAGTCGCTAGGGCCGAATGACCAGCTGGGTGCTCCGCCAGGCGTCATTCCATCGCCTTCCCTTTAGCTTGCTCCAACCGCCTCTTCCGGAACAGCGCTCAATGCGTTCTCCATCCGCTCGAGGATCGCAGCCGCTCGTTTGCGCAACATCGGCTCCTTCTCCCAAGCCAGAAAATCTCGGAGAAGGTTGGTGTTCTCCACATCTGGGTGTCTTCCGATGTACGTCAGAGCCGCCAGACGACGCAGAGGCCGTGGGCTGAACAGATCACGGCGGTGACGGTGGACCTGGTCGCGGACGAGTAGAACGCCGAGTGCGCTCACCGCCGCGGTCCCCGCAACCGTCAAACCGATCGTTCGTAGCAGTCTGTTCGTAACGATAACCTGTGTCCCCTTCTCCGGCCGCGCCTACATGTCCCGACGCCCAGAAAGCGCCTGGGCGATGGTCACGCCGTCCGCGTACTCCAGATCGCCGCCTACCGGCAGCCCCCGCGCCAGACGACTCACCACGACACCCCGCGGGGCCAGCAACTTGTGTAAGTAGGTGGCCGTCGCCTCACCTTCGACGCTCGGGTTCGTGGCGACGATCACCTCGCCAACTTCGCCATTCAACCGGGCGGTCAGCGAGTCAACTTTCAGTTCCTCGGGCCCTACTCCGTCCAAAGGCGAAAGGCAGCCTCCCAAGACGTGATAGAGTCCCCGATACTCGCCTGAGCCATCGATGGCCGCTATGTCGGAAGCTTCCTCGACCACGCAGATCTTCGTCCGGTCCCGGTTCGGCTGAGAGCAGTACTCGCACGGGTCGGACTCGCTCAGGTTGTTACAGATCGAGCAGTGTCTTACACGCTCGGCCATGGTCTCGATGGCCCGCGCCAGTCGACACGCCTCTTCTGGCGGGACTTTCAACAAAAAGTGAGTCAGCCGATAGGCGGTCTTTCGACCGATACCAGGGAGACGCGCGAACTCACTGGCCAGATCGTCGATAACCGACATGCCAGCGCCTACGGGCCTCCGAAGAGATTGCCCAGGTTGAACGGGGCAAGGCCGCCAGCCATACTCTTGACCTCTTCCTCATAAAGCTGGCGTGCACGAGCCTGTGCTTCGGATACCGCCGCCTGCACAAGATCTTCCAACATCTCCACGTCCGACGGATTGACGACCGACGGATCGATCTTCACTTCCCGGATACGCCCCTGCCCATCCGCTACGACCGTGACCAACCCACCGCCGCTGCTGGCCGTAACAGTCTTCGAGGCCAGTTGCGTCTGAATCTCGGTCAGTTTGGCCTGGCCCTGCTGGACCAGCTGGAACAACTGGTGGAGATTGTTCATCCTGGTATCTCCCGCTCACCCATCGTCACAGGTCAAGTTTACAAATGGCTAAAAGGCACGCAAGTGCAGCCATTTTTGGACAACTGCGGAGACCGCGCCACACCTCCCTTAGTCGATCAGCTCCAGATCGAGTTCGTCCACGAGCTGTTGTAGTCCCTGGTCCTGCTCCACCAGTTTCGCCAGCCGCTGCTCTCGGGCTGTCTCCTGGCTTACCCTTGGCGGAAGCGGTCCATTCTCACCACCGGTCTCTATGCGTATCGGACGTCCGATGCGCTTCGAAAGTTCCTCTTCGATCCGCCGGCGCGTGACGGTGTCCTCCAGGACCTCGGCGCTGGGGGTCCCCTCCGTGGCGGCGATACTCAGTTTCCCCTCCGGGCTCAGCCCGAGGATGCGCGCGGCTCTGAGCGCGATGCCCTGGCCCGGGCGCAGCACTTTACCCGCTGCGATCATCTCCTGCCAGGCGGTTTGAACGTCGTCGGGCGAACCCTCTGCGGCGGACGTACTCCCCCGTTCCTTCGGCTCTGCGCTTGGCCTGGCTGTCTCGCCCGACTTCTTCCCGGACTCGCCGGAGGTCTTACGGCTTCGGCTGGGAGCCGGACCACCCGTCGTACCGGGATTCCCCCGTGCGGGCTTCTGACCGCGGACGGCCTGGATCACATCCTCCAATTCCACGGTACGGTCGAGCATGGCGAACTTCAGCAACAGCACCTCGATGAGAATGCGCTGCTGTTCGCTTTTTCGGAAACGGCCATCCGTATCGAGCTCGGCCAAAGCGGACAGCATACGGAGGAGGTCGCCGGCGACGAAGCGCTGGGCAAACTCGACGTATCGTTCGGAGAGATGCTCCGAAACGAAGCGCATCGACTCCGAATCCTCGAGGCGGATGCGCAATAAGAGGCGCAGCGCCTCGCCCAGCCCCTTGTAGAACTCCTCCAAGTCATAGCCGCCAGCGTTCAGCTTCTCGAGGAACCCGAAGACATCTGCTGCGCGGCGCTCCAACAAGATCTCCAGCAGCTCGAAGTACAGCTCCTCATCTACGAGCCCCAGAACCTGGCGGACGTCCTCGGCGGTCACCCGGTCTCCGCTGAACGCGAGAACCTGATCGAGCGCCGACAGCGCGTCGCGCAATGCGCCATCGGCTTTGCGCGCGATGGGCATGAGGGCAGCCTCGTCGGCCTCGACGCTCTCCGCCTCGAGCACTTCGGTCAGCCTTTCACAAATCTGCTCGGTAGAGATCCGGTGAAAATCGAACCGCTGGCAGCGCGAGAGAATGGGTGGCGCGGCCTGGAAGATCTTCCCGGGCTCGGTGGTGGCGAGCACGAAGATGACTCGTGGCGGAGGCTCCTCCAAGATTTTCAGGAACGCGTTCCACGCCTCCCGGGTGAGCATATGGGCTTCGTCGATGATATAGACCTTGTAACGCGACTCCTCCGAGGGGGCGTACATGGCTCGCTCGCGCAGATCGCGAGCGTCGTCCACACCACGATTCGATGCTGCATCGATCTCCACGACGTCGAGGGACGTGCGCCCAGACCAGATCCGCTCGCAACTCTCGCACTTCCCACATGGCTCGCCGTCCTGGCGATTTTCGCAGTTGAGCGCCATTGCCAGCACCCGTGCCGCCGTCGTTTTGCCGATCCCACGCGGCCCACAGAACAGGTAGGCGTGCGCTACCCTGTCCCGCTCGACGGCGGTTCGCAGGGTGGCGGACACATGGTCCTGTCCGACTATCCCTGAGAAGTTTTGTGGACGATAGAGGCGCGCGAGTGCAGGACGGTGCATTCTTGTGGGGAAAAAGGTTTGCCTGTTCGATGAACGTAGGAGCTGGCCCTCCCGCCATCCACCCCGGCGTCATCACTGTCGGGCGTACACCGAGCAATCTATTCTCAGACCCCCGGTCGAGCAACGGAGGATCACTCACCCAATCTCCAGGCATTGGGGACATGTTCGATGACCGGGTCCCTTCCCCTCGGTATCATCACCCCCACCGCATCGAAACGATAGAAGAATCCCGGCCGTCCATGACGCCGCTGCCACATGCGCGCTACGCGCTCGACCTCACGCCTCTTGAGAGCGGTGATGGCCTGCAACGGGTGTCCATATCCGTCTCCGGCGCGCGCTTTGACCTCGACGAACGCGACAACGTCGCCGAGACGAACGATCAAATCGATTTCACGGTGGCCAAAACGGTAGTTCCGCTCGAGAATCGCGTAACCCAGCCGTTCGAGATAGCGTGAGGCGAGTCGCTCGCCCAAGACACCCAGATCGCGGGGGGCGATCACCGGCGTCAGTTCAGAGGCGCAACGAGGTCACGATCGATCGCCTGAGCGATCCCCCTGAGCTCGGGGACCAGTTCTGCGAAGACGTCGGGGTGCATCGCCTGAGCGGCGTCGGACACCGATCGGTCAGGATCGGGGTGGACCTCGACGATGACTCCGTCAGCCCCCGCGGCGACCGCCGCCCGGGCCATTGGAGGCACTTTGGTGCGGATTCCCGTTCCGTGACTCGGATCGACCACGATCGGCAGGTGAGAGAGCTCGTGAACGCTCACAACGGCCGTTACATCAAGCATGTTGCGGGCATGGTCGTCGAATCCTCTCAGCCCGCGCTCGCACAGGATGACCCGAGATTCTCCCTCGCTGACGATGTACTCCGCGGCCAGAAGCAGCTCGCGCACGGTGGCTGACATGCCCCGCTTGAGGAGCACCGGGATACCCGCCCGGCCCGCAGCACGCAGCAGCGAATAATTTTGCATGTTGCGGGCGCCGATCTGGAGGATATCGGCATACTCGGCCACCATCTCCAGGCCTTCGACATCCAACGCCTCGGTGACGACCGCCAGGCCGGTCTCGTCCCGTGCCCGGGCCAATAGCTCGAGGCCTTCCCTCCCCAAACCTTGGAACGCGTACGGCGAGGTTCGCGGCTTGAAGGCACCACCGCGTAGGATGGTCGCGCCCGCTTTTCGGATCGAGCGCGCCACGCTCGAGATTTGCGCTTCGTCTTCCACCGAGCACGGTCCGGCCATCAATACGACCCCACGACCACCGATCACGGTGCCGTTCTTCAACTCAATTATGGTGGGCTCTTCTCGCCACTCGCGGCTGACCTGTTTGTACGGCTGAGTGACCGGAATGACCTCGCGAACGCCCTCCAACGCGATAAGCCGTCCCGAATCGACCTTTCCGTCGTTCCCGATGAGCCCGATAGCGACCCGCTGCCTGCCCGGTATGGGGCGGCCCTCGTAGCCCATATCTTCGATTACGCGCAAGACCTTATCGACTTGCTCCGCCTGCGCGTTGTGCTTCATGACGATTAGCATATGAGCATCAAATAACCTTCAACACGATTTCTGGGCACCTTAGAGCTCCAGCTCGAGACCGTCGTGCGCCAGGGTGATTTCCCCGTCGAACCCCGCCGCCTCAATCAGAGCGGCGACATTCAATCGGCGCAGCTGGGGATACACGTGCGTGACCAGCAACCACTCAACGCCAGCGCCGACCGCCAGCCTGGCCAGGCTTTCCGGCGATAGGTGGTTATCCGCCACCAGATCTTCAGGCAATGAGCACTCGGAGAGCAGAAGATCTACGCCGCGGAAGAATTCCGCCAGTGCTTCGCTGGGCCCCGTGTCACCGGTGTATCCCAGGATCGACCCGCCGCCAGCGATCCGATAGGCCAAGCTTTCCGGTGTATGTGGAGTCTCCGCTGCTGTTACCCGGAACGACCCTATTCCGATTCCGGTTCCGGCCTCGATCTCGTGAATGGTCAGTTCGAAACCCGGTTCGACGAGCCACGCCCCCAAGGCTGTTGCCCAGGCCTCGAACAGCTGCTGCGTGCCGGGCGGCCCCCAGATTACCAGGGGAGCGGTTCGTGGCCGCTCTAGCGCATGGCGAAGTGCGAAGATCAGCGACGGGATTTCGCCTATATGATCGGCGTGGAAGTGGCTGATGACGAGATGATCGACGGCACCCCAGGGCAGCCCGGCGCGGGCCAGGCCCTGAAGCGCGCCCGCCCCACAATCGATTACGACCCGGGTGGCATCCTGCTCGATCCAGTGACACGCCGATGCTCGGTCGGGATCGGGCACGACGGTGCCCGTCCCCACAGTAACGAGCCGCATGCCCGCGTCAGGCTACCGCCCCACGGGCGTAGTCGCTGAACTCAACTCCGACGATCTTGGAAACGCCGGGCTCTTCCATGGTCACGCCGTAGATCCAATCGGCAGCCTCGATCGTCACCGGGTTGTGTGTGATGACGATGAACTGCACATCCGCCTTGAACTCCTCGAGCATGGAAACGAACCGCAGAATGTTCGTCTCATCGAGAGGCGCGTCAACCTCGTCCATCACACAGAACGGACTGGGCTTGACCAGGTAGATGGCAAACAGCAGCGAGAGTGCCGTTAGCGCACGCTCGCCCCCGGAGAGCAGGTGAATCCGCTGAGTACGCTTTCCTCGCGGGCTGGCAGAGATCTCTACGGGCGAGTCGAGCGGATCCGTGGGATCCTCGAGCCACACGTCGCACTCGCCACCCTCGAAGAGAGTCTGGAACGTGCGCTTGAAGTTGGCCCTGGCTTGCTCGAAAGTCTTCAGGAAAGCGGTCGAAGCCGTTTCGTTGATTTGGCGAATCGTATCGCGCAAATCGTCCCGCGCCTTGGCCAGGTCCTCGCGCTGGCCCTCGAGGAACTCCAACCGTTCCCTCTCTTCCTGGAACTCCTGTTCAGCGAGCATGTTGACCAATCCGATGCCCCCGAGTCGCTCGGCAACCTCGCTGAGTTCCTCGCGTAGCTCGTCGTGCTCGCCCTCGGCAGGTTCGGTCTCGCTCGCCAGTTGAAGAAATGGTCGACCCCACTCGTCTTCGAGTCGCTCGCGCGTGCGATGGAGGTCGGCATCGATCTGTGTGCGCTCCAACTGCAGCTCGTGACGTCGATCCGAGTGGCTCCTCTCCTCGTGCTGGACTTTCCGCAAGGTCGTCTCGAGATCGGAAACCTTCTGCCGGACGTCTTCGACACGCTCCTCCACCTCGCGAGTCCGGACTTCGAGGCGTGACTGCTCCTCGAAAAGGGATTCCAGGTCGCGCGCTGCCGTTTCGGAATTCTCCTCGGCCTGCGCGAGTCCTGTCTTCAGTTGGCCGCTTTCCTGCTCCACGCGAGCCGCTCGGTCCGCCGCGGCCAAGATCAGGTTCTGCTGCGCCTGGAGTTCGCGCTCTACACGATCGAATGCGCCGCTAGCCTTGGCCTCGTCGAGTTGGAGGCGCGTGACTCGCTCGCGCGCGGTCTCCCACTCGCTGCGGATTTGCGCGAGGTCTTCCGGACGAGGAGCCGCCTCGGTTCCCGCCGGTCTCAGCGTCCGCAACGCTTCCGCTTCGGCGGTACCGCGTTCCAGCACTTCTGAGCGCTCGGCCTGCAGCTTGGCGACGTTGCTGCTCACCGTTGTGAGTTGCTCGTTGACGGCGCTGAGCTTCTCTGACGAAGCCTCGGCGCGCGCTGCCAGACGTGCCGCCTCCTCGGCTGCACTGCGACGGGCCGACTCCAGCTTTCCGACTTGCGAAGCGAGGGCAGACAATCGACTCTGGGAGTCCGTTACTAGTGCGGCCAGGTGTTGCAGCTCCGATTCCAGCTCGCCGCGACGGCCCTGCAACCGATCGAGTTCGGCTTTTCGCGCCAGCAATCCGCCGCCGGCATACGGGCGCCCGATTCGAACGATCCCCAGAACGTCGACGCTCTCTCGCTGACCGACCCACGCGGCATCGGAGTCGGGCCCGCCTCCGCCCAGCTTCACTCCCCGGAGCAGACGCCGCAGCCAAGGTGCGCCAATGCCGCTGACTCGGAGTCCATCCGGCAACTCCGTCTCGCCTCCCTGCTCCACTCGGCTCAAGGGTAGGACGACCAATCCTCCCGGTCCGTCGTACTCGTGGAGGAACCAATGGCGGATCTTCTCCACCGCCGACTGATCATCGACCAGCAGCCCCTCCATGTAAGCGCCTAGATAGGCCTCGACACCGTCTGCGAACGCCTCGGACACGTCGATCTCACGCCCGAGTATGCCACGGATGTCCAATCGCTCGGCGTGGGCCAGCGCGGCTTGTACCGCCGGGTTCAGGCCCTCCTCGCCCGTGGTTAGGGGCGCCAGCGCTTCTATCCGTGCCGTAATCGCCTGAAGCCGCTCGGCTGTGGCCGCGTGCCCGCCCCGTGCTTCTTCATGCTCCGCCTGAACCGCTGCCAGGTGGCCGCGCTCGTCCTCGAGCTCGCTGGAGGCAACCCGCCAGCGCTCGCTCGCGGACTCGGATTCTCCAAGGGTCTGGCGCTCCTGCTCCGTAGCCTCCGCCATCGCGGCGGCTATGGCGGCGTGCTTGAGTTCCGCCTCCTCGATCCGTCGGGCCAGCTCTGAAGCTTCCGCCCGCGCAGCTTCCTGGCCGGCCTGCAGGCGCGCCTTCTTTTCTCGGAAGGCTTGCTGTTCCGATTCCACGGCCGCTTCCGCCGCTTCCATGGCCTGACGCCGCTCCGAAATCTCGGCGAGTTCGACTTCGTGCTCCCTCAGCTGTTCACGCAGAGCGGTGAGGGCACTTCGCTCCTGTCCGACCTGAACCTCCAAGCGGGCGACTTCGGTCTTCAGAGCGACCTCCTGCTCTTCCAGCTCGCGTCGCTCCTCGGCCAATTGCTCGAGTCGAGCCCTCGAGTGGCTGGCTCGTTCCTCGGCCAGGAGGCGCTGCCGTTCGCGGTCGGCCAACCGATCGCGGACCGCCATCAGCTCGCGCGCACCTTCGGCACGCTCGCGTTCCATGTCGGTCAGGCGCATGCGCTGCGACTCGTGCTCGGCCTCGGCGGACCGAAGTTGGGCCGAGTCGTGGACTCGCGCTTCCTCGAGTGTGCGTAGCTGCGAATCGATCTCGTGATGCCGTTGCTGCAGCCGCGTCAACTGCGACTGGGCGAGGGCAAGCTCGAGGGCGAGTTTCCGCTCACGCATTTCGAGGTAACGGCGGGCCTTTCCCCGCTGACGAGCGAGACTGCGAACTTTAGTCTGCACTTCGGAAATCAGATCGTCGACTCGTGCCAGATCCGAGTCGGCCTCATCGAGACGCCGTGACGCCACGCGGCGACGATCTTTGTAGCGGCCGATGCCTGCCGCTTCCTCGAACAAGGAGCGGCGCTCCTCGGCCCTGTCGCTGAGGATCGCGTCGACCATGCGACCTTCGATGATCGAATAGGCGTTGGAGCCGAGGCCTGTGTCTCGGCAAAGATCCTGGATGTCGCGTAGACGGCAGAGCGTGCCGTTGAGACGATACTCGCCATCACCGCCGGTGAAGACCGTTCGGCTGATCTCGACGTCTGTGTAAGGGACGGGGAGGATGTGATCCTCGTTGGACAAACGCAGCGTTACTTCGGCCCGTTGAATCGCTTTGCGCTTTTGAGTGCCTTGGAAGATCGCTTCTTCCATTCGCGAGCCACGAATGGCCGTCGGCCGTTGCTCACCCAGCACCCAGCGCAGACCATCGGAGATGTTCGACTTCCCGCATCCGTTGGGACCGACGATTGCCGTGATCCCGTCATGGAAGCGGAGGTCCGCTGAATCAGCGAACGACTTGAAGCCGTGGAATTCGATCCCGACAAGCTTCATTGCGGCACCCACCCCACCCTTTCCACAAGTTCTGATTCCAACCCGGCCCGTACGATCATCGCCCGCAGCGGCTGAGCGTCCTCGATCTTCTCGTAGCCGCCCGCGTAGACGCGATACGCAGGGTCGTCACCTCCGCCCATTGCCGCGGCCGGGACTGTGTACGCCGGAATACCCTGGCCCTGCAACGTCTCTACAACACTTCGAGCGTCCCGCTCCGTCGGATAGATCCCGAAAAAGAAGGCGTAGCGAGCCGGCCGGACATCCCACGCCCGGACCGTATCCTTGATCCCGCGGCGCACCAGCTCGGCCATGAGCTGTTCGCCACCTTCTCGCTCGCCCAACATGCCGGCGAAGACTCGATAGTAAACGACGCCGCGCACGGGCGTGGGCGCGACGTAGACCTGCAGGTCAGCCCGGTTCAATCCTCTCTGGCGCTCCAGCGCGTCGTCCAAAGAGCTATAGGACGCTATTGCCACGGAATATGGCAGGTCCGACTCCCCGGGTCGACCCCCCGCGGGATCGACGACGTCCAGCAGCGCGCCGGGGCCGGCGGCTTCGGTCGTGTCCGTGACCGCCACCGCGTCGGAACCGCTCGGCGAATCACCACCGCCGACGAACCGCCAGATCAACACGACCGCCACGATGGCGGCGGCGATGGCCACGGCGGGCACGATACTCCGACGACGCGGACCGGACATGAAACCGGACCGCACCCCGGTTCTGGCCGCGCGTTCGGCCTCTGCGATTCTAGCGGCAAAGGCAGCGATCCCACCCTGAGGCGGTGGATCCTTTACTCCGAAGTCGGTAGCCGGAACAGGCTCGGTCGCCAACACCGGTTCAGCCTCGCCGGGCTCGGAGTCGAGCGGTATCTCCAGGGGAGGATCGGCCTCCAGCATGTCCGGCTCAAGGGATTCATCGGCGAGTGGGGCCACGACGGGTGGCGGAGCGGTTGTGGCTTCGGGCTCGGCTTCCTCCTCGACGCCCCCTTCAACCGCGCTCTCGACCAGCGTGGGCTCGACCTCGGTCTCTTCCTCACGGATCTCTGCAGGGGCGAGGAATTCGGCCAGTCTTCGCGCACCCGATGGCAACTCGGCCTCGCGTCCGGATCCGTTCAGTACTATGCAGGCCTCGAAGCCGGGGATGGGCCCAGCTTCGAGCCAGTCCTCGGCCGAGACGCACGGCAAGAGGTGCGCGTCGGCCGCTGCCAAGCGCGAAGCGATCTTCTGCCAGCGAGGATGGTGATAGAAGACGTTGAGGGGAGGCAGTGCGCTGCCCGCGGTTAGGAAATAGAACGCTTCTGAAGGGGGTCGCTTGGAAACCGCAGAGAAGGACGCCCCACGAAACAGCACATCGACGATCCCTTCACCCTCCTCCACACCCAAGCTCTCTGCGATTGAAGAGGGAATCTGTCCCCGCACATCCGCGAGCACGACCTTCCGGTCACCAGCCAACTTGCGGACGACTTCGATAGCGGTCTCGGTCGCCCAGCTTTTTTGACTCGGGCTCTCGGCCGCGAGCACGAGTGTAACGGCGTTCGGCCAGTTCGACTCAGGGTTACTCATCTCTTCGTCCACCTCCCCGTCCTCCCAGGCGCCTCAGCTACGTGTAGCTCGGCCCTCTCACTCAAGATTGTAACGTGTCCGCCGCCGCCGCCGAGTCTTCCGCGACGTCAGTGCTGTCCTGCTCGTAGAGCGGCTCGACGGCGCTCTCCATGTGAAGAATCCACGGCTTGTAGCCGTAGCGCGAGCCCAGTTCTTGTGCCGCCGCCTCCGCCCTCTCCCTGCTGGAATACGGCCCAACCATCGCCCGGAACCACGTCACCCCCATAACGTCGAGGTGTCGGTCGACGACACTCGGGTAACCGACGCTCTGAAGCCAAACGACCAAATTCTCGACGCCGGGAAGCTGGCGCGCCGCCGAGACGACAGCATAGTGACCCGGCGGAGCGCCGGCGCCGGGATC
>JBDHGH010000068.1:0-17342 GCA_039589995.1 Gemmatimonadota bacterium
GCACGGTCGCACCCGTCTTCTGCGCCGTTCGAACGATGTCCGCAGCGGTCTGGTCGATCACCGCATGGTCGAACGCCTTCAGTCTTATTCGGATCTTCTCGGACATCTCAAGCCCCGTCTTGTCAAAAATCAGCGATTAGTCAGTAGTCACTAGTGGTTAGTAAGTTCAAGTCTCATTGTTACTAATTACTAGTGACCAATCACTACTTACTTTACTTACTTTCCGCTTTCTACTCTAAAATCTTTGTCACGACTCCGGCCCCGACGGTCCGCCCACCCTCTCGGATCGCAAACCGCAGGCCCTCTTCCATCGCAATCTGGGTGATCAACGAAATCGTCATCGTCACGTTGTCCCCAGGCATCACCATCTCCACTCCCTCGGGCAGCTGCACGTCTCCCGTCACGTCCGTCGTGCGGAAGTAGAACTGCGGACGATATCCGCTGAAGAACGGCGTATGCCGGCCCCCCTCGTCCTTCGTCAGCACGTACACCTCTCCCTCAAACTTCGTGTGCGGCGTGATCGAACCCGGCGCCGACAGCACCATCCCTCGCTCGACCTCGTCCTTCTCCGTGCCCCGCAACAACACCCCGGCGTTATCTCCCGCCACGCCCTCGTCCAGCGTCTTGCGGAACATCTCCACTCCCGTCACCACCGTCTTCTTGTGAGCCCCCAGACCGACTAACTCGATCTCCTCGCCCACTACCACTTTCCCGCGCTCGATCCGGCCCGTCGCTACCGTCCCACGGCCCGTGATCGTAAACACGTCTTCCACCGGCATCAAAAACGGCTTCTCGATCTCCCGCTGCGGCTCCGGAATGTACGAGTCCAGTGCCTCCAGCAACTCATCTATGCTCTTCGTCTCCTCCGACCCCGGCTCACCGTTCTCCAGCGCCTTCAACGCGCTACCCATCACCACCGGCAAGTCGTCGCCAGGAAACTCGTATTCGTTCAGAAGATCCCTTACTTCCAGCTCCACCAGCTCCAACAGCTCGGGATCGTCCACCATGTCCACTTTGTTTAGGTAGACCACGACGTACGGCACGTTCACCTGCCTCGCCAACAACACGTGCTCTCGCGTCTGAGGCATCGGCCCATCCGCCGCACTCACCACCAGTACCGCACCGTCCATCTGCGCCGCTCCCGTGATCATGTTCTTCACGTAGTCCGCGTGTCCCGGACAGTCCACGTGCGCGTAGTGCCGATTCTCCGTCTCGTACTCCAGGTGCGCCGTCGCTATCGTGATCCCTCGCTCCCTTTCCTCCGGAGCTTTGTCGATCTGGTCAAACGTCACGTACGTCGCCAAATCACGCTTCGACTGCACCTCCGTGATCGCAGCCGTCAGCGTCGTCTTCCCATGGTCCACGTGGCCGATAGTCCCCACGTTCACGTGCGGCTTCGTCCGCTCAAACTTTGCCTTCGCCATTCTCCTCTCGCTCCCTCAGAACCGCTGCTACGTACCGACCGCTACCGTAGCCTGGCCTCGATTGAGAATCTCGTCGGCCTTCTGCTTCGGCACTTCGTCATAATGTGAGAACTGCATGGTGTACACCGCCCGCCCCTGACTCATCGAGCGCAGAGCCGTGGAGTACCCGAACATCTCGGCGAGCGGGACGCTCGCACCGACCACTCGCGCCTCGGCTCGCTGCGTGATACCGCCAACCTTGCCGCGCCGGCTGGACAACTCACCGACAACGGCCCCCAAATATTCTTCGGGCGTAACGACCTCGACATCCATCACGGGCTCCAACAGCACAGGGTCGGCACGTCGGACCGCTGCGCGCAGAGCCATTGAGCCGGCGATCTTGAATGCCACTTCCGACGAGTCGACTTCGTGATAGGAGCCGTCGATCAACGTCACCTTCAAGTCCACCATCGGGTAGCCTGCCAGAACACCCGCGGCCATCGCTTCGCGAACACCCTGCTCGACAGATCCGATGTACTCTCTGGGGATCGAACCACCAACGATGTGATCCTCGAACAGCATCCCGCTACCGGCATCCGCCGGTTCGAGGTCGATCACAACATGACCGTACTGGCCACGCCCGCCGGTTTGGCGAATGTATTTGCCTTCAACTTTCGGAGCCGGCACCCGGACCGTCTCTCTGTAGGAGACCTGCGGCCGCCCGACGTTCGCGTCCACCTTGAACTCGCGACGCAGTCGCTCGACAATGATCTCCAGATGCAGTTCACCCATACCGGAGATGATCGTCTGTCCCGTCTCCGGGTCCGTGTGCACCTTGAAGGTCGGATCTTCCTCGGCCAGCTTCGCCAGAGCCTTGGCAAGTTTGTCCTCGTCCACCTTCGTCTTAGGCTCGATCGCCACCGAGATCACCGGCTCGAGAAACTTCATAGCCTCGAGGATGATCGGGTGGTCCGGGTCGCTCAGCGTTTCGCCCGTCTTCGTATCCTTCAATCCGATGGCCGCACAAATGTCGCCGGCGTAGATCTCGTCTCGCTCTTCGCGGCGGTTCGCGTGCATCTGCAACAAACGGCCGACCCGCTCCTTCTTGCCTCGCGACGGGTTGTACACATACGATCCCGACTTCACCGAGCCGCTGTAGACCCGCAAGTACGTCAGCCGACCCACAAACGAATCAGTTGCGATCTTGAAGGCGAGCGCGCTAAACGGCGCTTCATCGCTGGTATCACGAGTTACAATATCTTCGTCGTGGTACGGCAGATGCCCGTGAATGGCCGGAACTTCCAAGGGAGACGGCAGGAAATCAATCACGGCATCGAGAAGCTGCTGCACTCCCTTGTTACGGAATGAGGCACCGCACAGGACCGGCGTTATGTAGTTGTTCACGGTCGCGTGCCTGATGGCCTCGTGTACCTCATCGTCCGTCAGCAATTCCTCGTCCTCGAGGTACTTCTCCAGTAGCCCTTCGTGATGCTCGACTGAGGCCTCGACCAAGTTGTGCCGTAGCTCGGCCACCTTGTCTTTCAGGCTCTCCGGGACTGGCTCCTCGGTCCAGCTAGCTCCCAGAGAGGCCTCGTCGTAGACGAACGACACACGCCGTACTAGATCGATCACACCTGTGAACAGCTCGCCCTCGCCCAACGGATACTGAACCGGGTGAGCGTTGGCGCCTAGCCGCTCGCGCATCATCTCGACGACGTTGTCGAAGTCCGCACCGACGCGGTCCATCTTGTTCACGAAAGAGATGCGCGGAACACCGTACCGGTCTGCCTGCCGCCAGACCGTCTCCGACTGGGGCTCCACACCACCAACCGCGCAGAACAGCGCTATACTCCCGTCGAGCACACGCAAGCTTCTCTCGACTTCAGCCGTAAAGTCGACGTGTCCGGGTGTGTCGATAATGTTGACGCGGTATTCAGCCTCGTCGCGCTTCCAGAAGGCGGTCGTCGCAGCAGACGTGATGGTGATGCCGCGCTCTTTCTCCTGCTCCATCCAGTCCATCACGGCATCGCCATGATGCACTTCGCCCATCCGATGCAGCTTGCCTGTGTAATACAGGATGCGCTCGGTGGTCGTCGTCTTACCAGCATCGATGTGGGCCATGATGCCGATATTACGAATTCTCTCTAGCGGGACCTGCCTTGGCATATTGCTACTGACTTCTCTGGTATCTCAGTTGTTTGCTGGTCGCTACCAGCGATAGTGGGCGAAGGCCTTGTTCGCCTCAGCCATCCGATGTACTTCCTGCTTCTTCCTCACAGCCGCGCCCTCACCCTTCGCCGCCGACATGAACTCGCCGGCCAAGCGCTCGGCCATTGTCTTCTCACTGCGCTCACGGGCCGCACCAACCAGCCATCGCCGCGCCAGCGCCTCGCGCCGACGGGGGCGGACTTCGACGGGGACCTGGTACGTCGCACCGCCAACGCGCCGGCTCTTCACCTCCAGCACCGGCTTCGTGTTGCTGAACGCCTGGCGGTACACGTTCATTCCCGGCTGTCCCATGCGCTCTTCAATGAGCTGCAGCGCATCGTAGAAGATCATCTCGGCCGTCGACTTCTTTCCGTCACGCATCAGGATGTTGACGAACTTCGTGACCGACTCACTCCCGAACTTGGGATCGGCTAGCACTTTCCTCGGTACCGCTCTCTGTCTTCTTGCCATTGGCTCGTGCTTTAACGTCTTCCGCGGTTTAGGCCCGTGGCCTCTTCGCGCCGTACTTGCTCCGACTCCGCTTGCGGTCTGCTACGCCAGCGGCGTCAAGCTTGCCCCGTATGATGTGATACCGAACGCCCGGGAGATCTTTTACTCGGCCCCCACGGATCAGCACGATCGAGTGCTCCTGCAGGTTGTGTCCCTCACCCGGGATGTAGGCCGTGACTTCATATCCATTGGTCAACCGAACGCGCGCGACCTTGCGCAGTGCCGAGTTCGGTTTCTTCGGCGTCGTCGTATACACGCGCGTGCAGACACCCCGCTTCTGAGGGTTCTTCTCGAGAGCGGGAGCCTTGTCCTTCGCGGCGTGCTTCTTCCGGCCCGTTCGGACCAATTGGCTGATCGTCGGCATACTTGTCTCTTGAGTGTTTGCCCGTCTAGACGTACCGATCCTACGAAAGAAAGGCCGGAGACGAGTACTCGCCCCCGACGCTTTAGAGGTTTGCAGACCGGTTCGTCAGCAGACCAACAAAACTAGGCCTTACGAGCCTAGGCGTCAAGCCCA
Source organism: Gemmatimonadota bacterium (assembly GCA_039589995.1). Lineage (GTDB taxonomy): Bacteria > Gemmatimonadota > Gemmatimonadetes > Palauibacterales > KS3-K002 > JBDHGH01. The sequence continues at coordinate 4,639 of JBDHGH010000068.1, forward strand.
TTCAACCGCATCACCACTGCATCTTCGCGAGTTTTATGGGGCGCCCCAAACCTATCCGCGCGCAACCAGTTGTCAACGGCTTTTCCAAGCTATTGCAAGGGATTCCGACGCATAACCTCATCGCTACCGAACACATACCGAACAAAAGCCGCCCTCGGCTGCGGATGGCACGCACTCGGGCGGGAGAATACACCAAGAGAAGGCCCCGGTCCGCCTCTCGGCGTCGGGGCCCCCTTAACGTAGAACTGCTGGCCGGCTAGTCGCCAGCGCCCTCCGCCGGACCTGCCGTCGGTTTGACGCCCTTCATCAGGTCGGCGAGGCTGACCTCGACCTCTACCTCCTCGGCCTCCGCCTGCGTACTGGCCAGCTGACTGATTTCTTGCTCGATCGACGCACCCTCGACCAGGAACTCGGTGTCGTGGTACCGGTGGATGCCGGTCCCGGCGGGTACCAGGTGCCCGATGATGATGTTCTCCTTCAGCCCCTGCAGATCGTCCCTCGCGCCGCGAACGGCGGCGTCCGTTAGGACTCGAGTCGTCTCCTGAAACGAGGCGGCGCTGATGAACGACTGGGTCGTCAAGCTCGCCTTGGTTATACCCAGAAGCAGCGGCTCGGCCCGTGCGGGCTTCTTGCCGGCGTGGCGCATCTTGGCGTTTGTGTCGAGGAATTCAACGCGGTCCACGTGCTCGCCCTCGAGGAGCTCGGTATTCCCCGGGTCGGCGATACGCACCTTCTGCAGCATCTGCCGAACGATGACACCGATGTGCATGTCGCTGATCCGTACGCCCTGGAGGCGATAGACTTCCTGGATCTCGTTCAGCAGGTACTCCTGCACCGCTCGTGGGCCTTTGACCCTCAAGATGTCATGCGGGTTGACCGGGCCTTCCGACAGGCGATCACCGGCGCGGACACGATCACCCTCGTGGACACGCAGGTGCTTACCCACCTGGATTTCGTACACCTGCTCTTCACCGCTATCGGAAGTGACCACCACTTCGCGCTTGCCGCGCTTGATAGCCCGGAACGAAACGGTGCCGTCCACCTCTGCGATGGTCGCAGGATCCTTCGGCCGGCGAGCTTCGAACAGCTCGGCCACTCGCGGTAACCCTCCGGTGATGTCACGGGTCTTGTAGACCTCGCGGCTGATCTTAGCCAACGTATCACCCGGCTGTACCTGTTTGCCGTCGCGCACTACGAGTTGAGCGCCTACGGGAACGATGAACTCGCGCACCTTCTCGCCGCCGTCCGTGATGTTGATCTGCGGGTGGAGCTTCTTCTCACGGTCTTCGATAATCGTCAACTGACGACGCCCCGTCGATTCATCCAACTCCTCGCGCACGGTCTCTTCTTCGACGATGTCCTGGAATGCGATCGCCCCTTTGACGTCCGCGACGATGGGCTCCGAGTAAGGATCCCAACTGAACAGAAGCTCACTAATCTTCGCCTCCTGTTCATCTTCCACATGCAATGTCGCGCCGTAGGGTACGGTCAGTCGGGAGCGGATCTGGCCATCCGCTGTGAGCATCTGGATCTCGCCCTCGCGGCTGGTGACGATCGTCTTTCCGTCCGCACCCTCTACCCAAGTGACACGATCGAACTTGATCGTACCATCGACTTTCGACTTCCTTTGGGTCTGCGCCGCGATGCGCGCCGCCGTTCCGCCGATGTGGAACGTTCGCAGTGTAAGCTGCGTCCCCGGCTCGCCGATCGATTGCGCAGCAATGATCCCCACAGCCTCACCGAGGTCGACGATGTTCATCGTCGCCGGATTACGGCCATAGCACTGCCGGCAGATTCCGCGCCGCGACTCGCAGGTCAGCACCGATCGAATCCGTACCGACTGGATCCCGGCCTCCTCAACCGCCTGCGACGCTTCCTCATCGATCATCTCGCCGGCCTTGAGCAGCCGCTGACCATCGATGGGATCCACGACCTCTTCCAATGCGACTGTACCGACAATACGGTCGCGCAGCGGCTCGATGATGTCCTCGCCTTCCTTCAACGCCGAGACCTCGAGCCCCAGAACCGTCCCACAGTCCTCCTCCGAGATCGTCACGTCCTGCGCGACATCGACCAGACGACGCGTCAGATACCCAGCATCGGCCGTCTTCAACGCCGTGTCCGCCAGCCCCTTCCGCGCGCCGTGAGTGGAGATGAAGTACTCCAACACGGTCAGCCCCTCGCGGAAGTTCGAGAGAATTGGGCTCTCGATGATCTCACCGATTCCGCCGGTGAGTTTCTTCTGCGGCTTGGCCATCAGGCCACGCATACCGGCCAGCTGTCGGATCTGGTCACGCGAGCCTCGGGACCCCGAATCAAACATCATGTGGACCGGGTTGAGGCCGCCACGCGACTTCGCCAAGCCGCCGATCATGGCCTCGGCAACGTCGTTGTTTGCGTGGGTCCAGGCGTCGATCACGCGGTTGTACCGTTCACCGTTCGAGATCACACCCTTCTCGTAGGCCTTGGTGAAGCGGTCCGTGTCGGCCCGTGCGCTGGCAATGATGTCGGCCTTCTGCGGCGGGATCTCCAGGTCTTCGATCCCGATGGAGGTTCCACCGACGGTGGCATACTTAAAGCCAAAGTCTTTCAGCTGGTCCAGGAACTCCGTGGTCCGGCTCAGGCCGGCCCGGCGGAAGCATTGGAAGACCAACTCGGAAGCCGTGCCCTTGCCCACCGTCTCGTTCACGAAGCCCAGTTCGTCTGGAATGATGTCGTTGAACAAGACGCGTCCTACGGTCGTGGGCAGCCACTCGTCTTGGAAGCGGAAATAGACGGGTGCGTGATGGTCGATCGCCCCGCCCTGTTTGACGAAGCAACCGTTGGCTATGGCCAATTCCACCTCGTGGACCGACGAGTAGCGTTGGGCCTTCTCGATACGGTCCGCGAAATCATACGGCACCTTCGTCAGGTAGTGGAGCCCCAAGACCATGTCCTGGCTGGGCGTGGCAACGGGCCGTCCGTCCGAAGGCTTCAGTACGTTGTTTGATGACAGCATCAGGATGCGGCACTCGAGCTGAGCCTCAAACGAGAGAGGCACGTGCACCGCCATCTGGTCGCCGTCGAAGTCCGCGTTGAACGCAGCGCAGACCAGCGGGTGAATGCGGATCGCTTTGCCCTCGACCAGTACCGGCTCGAACGCCTGGATGCCCAGACGGTGAAGCGTCGGCGCCCGGTTGAGCAGGACGGGATGGTCCTTAATGATGTCCTCGAGCACTTCGTAGACCCGCGGATCATCACCGCGCTCCACGATCTTCTTCGCTCGCTTCACGGTCTCCGCTTCACCACGACGCTCGAGCTCGTGGATGATGAAGGGACGGAACAGCTCGACCGCCATCACTTTGGGCAACCCGCACTGGTGCAGCTTCAACTCGGGCCCCACCACGATCACCGAGCGTCCGGAGTAGTCGACGCGCTTGCCCAGCAAGTTCTGGCGGAAGCGGCCTTGTTTGCCTTTCAGCATGTCCGAGAGGGCCTTCAGCGGTCGTTTGCCGCGTCCGCGGATCGCTTTGCCGCGACGACCATTGTCGAACAAGGCGTCGACCGCCTCCTGAAGCATCCGCTTCTCGTTGCGGAGGATCACCTCAGGCGCACGCATTTCCATCAGCTTCTTCAACCGGTTGTTACGGTTGATGACGCGCCGATAGAGGTCGTTCAGATCCGACGTCGCGAAGCGGCCACCGTCGAGCGGAACGAGGGGGCGAAGATCCGGTGGCAGCACCGGGATCACGTCCATCACCATCCATTCCGGCCGGTTGCGGCGCTCGTCATCCTTGTCGCTGTTCCGGAAGGCATCGACGACCTTCAACCGCTTGAGGTGCTGCTTCTTGCGGTGCTGGCTGGTCTCGGTGGCGACTCGGCGCCGCAGATCCTTCGCCAGATCGTCCACTTCCACCTGGCGGAGCAGCGAGCGTACGCCGTCGGCGCCGATCTCGGCTTTGAAGTTGGAGTCACCCTCCTCCTTCGCCTTGGCCTTGAGGTCGAAGAATTCCTCTTCATCGAGGAGCTGCTTGGTCTCGACGTCCTGTTTGCCCGGCTCCACTACGACGTAATTAGCGTAGTAGATGACCTTTTCCAGGTCGCGCAGAGTCATGCCGAGCAGGTAGCCCATCTGGGACGGAAGAGTTTTGAACAACCAGATGTGAGCTACCGGGACCGCCAATTCGATGTGACCCATCCGCTCGCGCCGGACTTTTGACAGCGTCACTTCCACACCGCACTTGTCGCAAATGTGGCCGCGGTAGCGGATGCGCTTGAACTTCCCGCAGTGACACTCCCAGTCTTTCACCGGCCCGAAAATGCGCTCACAGAACAACCCGTCGCGCTCTGGCTTGAAAGAGCGGTAGTTGATGGTCTCCGGCTTCGTCACTTCGCCGAAGCTCAACCCTCGGATCTGCTCTGGCGAAGCGATCTTCAGCTGGATGAAGTCAAACTCTTGAGGACGAGTCTCGCGATGCCTTGGGAAATCGATCATTTCTGTCTAACCCTCTCGGTGGAGAGCGAGGCTCCCTTAGATTCCTTTGTCGCTCTGTCCCAGCTCAACGCTGAGGCCCAAAGCCTGTAGCTCTTTAACGAGAACGTTGAAGCTCTCGGGTATTCCTGGATCAGGTAGATTCTCACCCTTCACAATCGCCTCGTATGCGCGCGAACGGCCCACAACGTCGTCCGACTTCACGGTCAGCATCTCCTGCAACGTGTGGGCGGCGCCATACGCTTCCAGCGCCCATACCTCCATCTCGCCAAACCGCTGGCCGCCGAACTGCGCCTTACCGGCCAGCGGCTGCTGCGTGACCAGCGAGTAGGGCCCGATGGACCGCGCGTGGATCTTGTCGTCGACCAGGTGCGCCAGCTTCATCATGTAGATCGCGCCAACCGTTACTTCCATGGTGAAGAAGTCGCCGGTACGACCATCACGCAGCCTCAGCTTGCCGGCCGGCGTCAGCCCCGCGGCCGTCAAGAACTGCTCGACCGCTTCATCGAGACCCTCGAGCTTGGTCCGCTTGCGCGACATCTTCGCCGCGCCCTCGAAACCGGCCTTTGCCAGATTGGTCTCGCCGTGCCTCGACGCGATGTCGTTCGCTGCCGTTACCAGGTAGTTCGCCAGCCCGGACAGGTAGTCAGTGACCGACTTCGAGCGTGTGACCGCGGCCAGTGAGTCCAGCGTACGACCCAGGCCCAGCGGCGATCCCGATGGCCGAGCGTCGCCGTGCCTCGCTCGTCCTCTCTCGACGCCTTCACGAAGAGCCGAGACGAAGTCGCGTACCCGGTCATCCGTCAGAACCGGCGGAGGCGCCGTCTGCACGTTCAGGCAATCGTGAGCCCATCTCACACCGGCCAGCTTCAACAGGATACCGATCTCGTCTTCCGACGCCCCGTGGAACACCGGCGTCTTGGACTCGAAGCCCAGAATCCGACCGCACCAACCCAGATGCGTCTCGAGTATCTGCCCGACGTTCATTCGACTGGGAACGCCAAGCGGGTTCAGGATAAGGTCGACGGGTGTGCCATCGGGCTGGAACGGCATGTCCTCCTCAGGCACTATCCGCGCTATCACGCCCTTGTTGCCGTGGCGCCCTGCGACTTTATCGCCGACGGCGATCTTGCGACGCTCGGCGATGTAGACCTTGACGAGCTGCACGACGCCCGGAGACAGTTCATCGGGCTGCAGTACCTTGTCGATGGACATCTCGGTCTTCTCGCGGACCCTCTCGATCCGCTGCCGGCCCTCCTCTATGACGCGGCGAACCTTCTCGTTTGCCGCGGGGTTCTTCACCTTGAGCGCCGTAAGGTCGAGTTTGCCGAACTCCAACTCCTCGACGACCCTGTCACCCAGTTTCTTGCCTTCCTTGATGTAGGGCTCGATCGTACCGCGCTTCAGGAATAGCTGCACCGTCTGCCCCTTGAGCAGCTCGCGCAACTCCTCATTGCGCACTTCGGTGATGCGGCCGATTTCGTCACGTTCCTGCTCGCGCAGCTCACCGATCTTCTCACCGTGCTCCTTTTCGAGCAGCGCATCGTCGATCCGGCGCGAGAAGATCTTCACATCGATGACGGTTCCAGACATTCCCGGGGGCACTCGCAGCGAGCTGTCCTTCACGTCCTTCGCCTTCTCTCCGAAGATCGCGGTCAGCAGTTTCTCTTCGGGTGACAGCTCCGTTTCACCCTTCGGCGTGATCTTGCCGACCAGAACGTCTCCCGGCTTCATCGAGGCGCCTACGCGCACGATGCCACGCTCGTCAAGATCCTTGAGCGCCTCTTCAGAGACGTTGGGGATCTCCCGCGTGATTTCCTCCATCCCGCGCTTGGTGTCGCGAACGTGAAGCTCGAGCTCCTGAATATGGATCGACGTGTACTCGTCGTCCTTGACCAGTCGCTCGCTAATGACGATGGCATCCTCAAAGTTGTGGCCGTACCAGGGCATGAATGCCACCGTAACGTTTCGGCCAAGCGCCAGCTCGCCCCGGTCGGTCGATGCACCGTCGGCGATGATGTCGCCGCCGTTCACACGCTGACCCACCATGACCAGTGGCCGCTGGTTTATCGCGGTATCCTGGTTGGTGCGCCAGAACTTCTTCAGCCGATAGCGGTCGAACTGACTGAGCTTCGCGAGCGGTTCGTCTCCCCCGGGCTTCACCATCCCGGTGTCGATCATGATCTCGTCGGCCCGGACCTGCGTAACCAGGCCACCGCGCTTGGCTACAACCACGGCTCCGGAGTCCTGCGCCACCTTCGCCTCGAGGCCAGTACCGACGAATGGGCGCGCCGGGAATAGAAGCGGAACCGCCTGGCGCTGCATGTTCGATCCCATCAACGCCCGGTTCGCGTCGTCGTGCTCGAGAAACGGAATCAGCGCCGGCGAAACAGCGACCAACTGGTCCGGCGACACGTCCATATAGTCGATGTGTTCCGGCGGCAGCAACGGGTAGTCGTCCGCCTGCCGGCACAACACCAGCGGGTTGACGAACGTACCGTCAGGGTTGAGCTCGGCGTTCGCCTGAGCGACGGAGAACTCCTCCTCTTCGCTCGCCGTTAGCCAGGTGATCTCGCCGGTCACTTGGCCCTTGTCGACCCTACGATAGGGAGTCTCGATGAATCCGAGATCGTTGATGCGTGCGAACGTCGATAAGCTGGTGATCAGCCCGATGTTCGGACCCTCCGGCGTTTCGATCGGGCACATCCGGCCGTAATGCGAGTAGTGAACGTCCCGCACCTCGAAGCCCGCTCGCTCTCGGGTCAACCCTCCCGGCCCCAACGCCGAGAGCCGACGCTTATGCGTCAGTTCCGCCAGCGGGTTGGTCTGATCCATGAACTGGCTCAGCTGTGACGATCCGAAGAACGATTGGATTACGGCGCTAACCGTACGCGCATTGACCAGATCGTCGATATTGATCTGCTCCGGATCGCTGGCGATCGACATGCGCTCCCTCACGAGGCGGGCCATCCGGGACAACCCTACCGAAAACTGATTGGCGATGAGCTCGCCGACCGACCGCACGCGGCGGTTGCCGAGGTGGTCGATGTCGTCCACGTAGCCCCTGCCCTCGTTGAGCTCCATCAAGTAGCGCACGATGGCTATGAAGTCCGCCACCGTCAGGATCGTCACGTCCTGAGGGGGGGGCTCCATGCCGAGCAGGCGATAGGTATTGCCGAGCCGTTGGTTGATCTTGTACCGACCGACGCGACCGAGGTCGTAACGTTTCGGGTTGAAAAACAGCCGGTCGATCGCCGTGCGCGCGGTTTCGAGGTTCGGCGCCTCGCCCGGCCGCAGCAGCGAGTAGATCGCGTAGAGCGCTTCGGCTTCGGAATGCGTCGGGTCCTTCAACAGCGTGTTCTTGATCAGCGGAGACTCGCCGCGGGCACCGCCGGCAAACACCTGGGTGTACCGCAGACCCGATTTTGCCAACTTCTCGAACAGCTTCGCGCTGAATTCCTGACCCATCTCGGCCAAAATCTCACCGGTTTCGGGATCGACGACGTCTGCCGCCAATCTCGGGTCCTGGCTCCAGTCGCGACGGTTGGCCAGATCCTCGTACCGCCCACGCAGCGGAACCCGGGCCGGGCTGGCATACAGTTCGACGATTTCTACACCCCCGCGCACCAGCTGCTTGAACAGGTCCGATGTGAGCTCGTCAGAGCGCCGCGCCAGAAAGGCCTCGGCATCGCGGTAGATGGCCGCCTCTTCGATCCCGACTTCGATCAGGCGATTGATTGTGTCCGCCGTTACAGGATCGCCAGCGCCCGCAATCACGCGGCCGGTTTCAGGGTTTCTGTGGTCGTCCGCGACCCACCCTTCATCGTTCTCGAGGTCGAATCCTGTGAGAACAACCGTCTCCGGCTTGCCTTCAAACGCCGGGTTCAAAACACCGTGGGCACACAACGTCCCGACGACCTCCCGGGTGAAGGCCTTGTCCCCTGCCACGTCAGCCAGGTTCAGCTGCCGGATCCCATAGAACAGATTCAGAACGTCGGGGTCGTTTCCATGCCCGAACGCCCTGAGCAGCGCCGTAGCCGGAAACTTCTTCTTCTTGTCGATATGGACGTGGATGACGTCGTGGATGTCGATAGAGAATTCTACCCACGACCCGCGGAACGGGATGATCCGGGCTGAGAACAGCCGGGTTCCGTTCGGATGGATCGTCTCCTCGAAAACCACGCCGGGCGAACGGTGAAGCTGGCTGACTATGACACGCTCCGCCCCGTTGATCACGAACGTGCCTTGCTCGGTGAGCAGAGGCAGTTCGCCCAAGTAGACTTCCTTTTCGAGAATGTCACGGGGGCGTTTTTCGCCGCCAACATCCTCGTTGATCACCAGGCGAAGGGTCGCTTTCAGCGGAGCGCCGTAGGTCATATCGCGCTCCATGCATTCCTCGACGCTGTACTTCGGCTCGCCGAGCGCATACGCGACAAACTCGAGCATGAAGTTCTTCTTGCTGTCGGTGCTCGGGAATATCTCGTTGAAGACCCGCTCTAGCCCAAAATCTCGACCCGAGCCTTCCTCGACGCCGGTCTCCAGCAGCGCTGCGAATGCCTCGCGCTGAACATCGAGAAGGTTCGGCATGTCCATCGCCGAGTCGAGGTGGGCGAACGAGATAACAGGCAAACCCCTGCCATTCCCGTTGCCGCGAGCCGTATCGGACTGAGCGCCATCCGCCTGCGAACTGATGCGGGTCATGGTCTTAGCCAACGTCTATACCTCCATGAAAGGTGCACAGAGTTACCACCGCCGTGGTCGGCCGCAGACAGCTGCGTCGACCCAGCGAGTTTCTAGTCACTATCGGGGTCTCGAGGCCAAAGCCCGCACAGAAACCCCCGACGTCCCGTTGGGTCGCGGGGTTCTGTGTAATCGAGTACAAGTTTTTTCGCCACGCGAGCGGCATAAACAGAGGAGCCGTCACCTCGTCTTCAGGACCACACACTTGACGGCCGGCATGACCGCCAAACCGAGAGTTCCTCTGTTACTACTTGAGCTCGACCGTAGCGCCCTGCTCTTCGAGCTTGGCCTTGATCGCTTCGGCCTCATCCTTGGTCGCGGCCTCCTTGACTGTATTCGGGGCGCCATCGACCAACTCCTTGGCCTCTTTGAGGCCCAGGCTGGTGACTTCACGCAGGGCCTTGATCACCTGAATCTTCTTGGCACCCACGTCACTGAGAACGACGTCAAACTCAAACTGCTCCTCGACCGCTTCCGCAGCCGCGCCCGGCATTGCTGCCACCGCTACCGGTGCGGCAGCGCTTACACCGAACTTCTCCTCCATCGCGCTTTTCAGCTCCGCTGCCTCGAGTACCGTCAGCGAGCCGATCGCGTCAAGAATCTCCTCGACCTTAGTCATACTCTCCTTGTCCATTTCCGTAGCTGTTCTTCTACTCCATCAAAGCCCGAAGGATCCGCCGCTCACTCGCTCCCGGCGGCCTCTTCGTTCACCCGGGCTACTTCTCCGGCCATATGGGCGATGTCTCGAATCAGTCCTTCGAGCACGCCGACGATGCCCGCCACCGACGCGGTCAACGACCCCGCTATACCGGCAAGCAGCACCTCGCGGGAAGGCAGATCCGCAAGCGTCACGATCTCCCTCGTCGACACCAACTGCTTCTCCACCACCCCCACCTTCAATGTGGGGCGATCCTCGAATTCCTTGGCGAACTCGCGAACAGTCTTCGCCGGCATCACGGGGTCGTCGCCGCCGAAAATGAAACCGGTTGGGCCCCGCAGGTGTTCCGATATGTCCGGCAAATCGAGGTCTTCGAGTGCCCTCAGGGCGAGCCGGTTCTTCACCACCAGGAAACGACCGCCAGTCTCCCGAAATCGCCGACGGAGCTCGGTAATATCCTTGACGTTGAGCCCGGTGAAATCGGCGAGGTAGAGGACTTGCGACTTAGCGAGCTGTTCCGACAGCTCTGCGGTTACCTCGACCTTTTCTTGTTTAGTACGCTGCGCCATAAACGCTTAGCTCTCTGTTTTCTCAGGCGGACTTTCGGAACGCCGTAAGTTCGACTCTTACTCCTGGCCCCATCGTGCTCGAGACCGTAACACCCTTGACGTAGCCACCCTTGGCCGCGGAAGGGCGCGCCCGCAGTACCGCATCCATGAAGCCCTGGAAGTTCTCTTCGAGCTTGCCGATTTCGAACGAAGCCTTACCGATGGGTGCGTGCAAGTTGCCGGTCCGATCCACACGGAACTCGATGCGGCCCGCTTTCAACTCGTTCACCGCCTTACCGATGTCCATGGTGACGGTGCCGGCTTTTGGCGTCGGCATCAGGCCACGCGGGCCTAGAATCCTTCCCAGTTTCCCGACATCCCGCATCGTATCGGGCGTAGCGACTACGGCATCGAAGTCGAGCCAACCCTGTTGGATCTTCTCGATGAAATCGGTCCCGACATAGTCGGCGCCCGCCTCTTCGGCCTCGCGAGCCTTGTCTCCCAGTGCAACCGCTAGAACGCGTATCGTCTTACCCGTCCCATGAGGAAGGTTCACCGTTCCTCGAACGATTTGGTCCGCATGGCGCGGATCGACGTTCAAGCGAACGGCTACATCCACGGACTCGTCGAACTTGGCCGAGGCTGCGTCCTTGACGATGTTCAGTGCGTCTCGCAACCCGTAGAACTCTTCGCTGTTACGCTTTTCAGCGGCTGAGCGATATCGTTTTCCGTGCTTAGGCATCAGTCAGCTACAACAATCCCCATCGACCGGGCGGTACCTTCGATCATTCGCATGGCAGCCTCGACCGACGCGGCGTTGAGATCCTCCTTCTTGATTTCCGCGATCTTCTTCACCTGGTCGCGTGTAACGGTTGCGACCTTCTCCCGATTCGGCTCGCCCGACGCTTTGTCGATCCCAGCTTCCTTCTTCAGAAGAATGGCGGCCGGTGGAGTCTTGGTGATGAAACCGAACGTTCTGTCGGCGTACACCGAGATCTCTACAGGAATGATGAGACCCGGTTGACCCTGCGTCTTAGTGTTGAACTGCTTGCAGAAGTCCATGATGTTCACACCGTGCTGTCCCAACGCCGGGCCGACCGGTGGTGCCGGGGTCGCCTGTCCTGCAGGGACCTGCAGCTTTATGAACCCGATTACTCTCTTCTTTGGCTTTGCCATCAGCTACCGCTCAGTATCCTTTGAGCTGTGTGTAGTCCAACTCGATCGTCGTCGACCGGCCGAACAGTGAAACCTGAACTTTGATCTTGCCCTTTTCGTGGTCGATATGTTCGATGGTGCCGGTAAAGTCGCCGAACGGCCCCTCCGCCACCTCCACCGACTGACCCACGTAGAAGGGGATCCTATCGTCGTCCTCGGCGCCTTCCACGGCTGTCGTGGTCTCGACCCCGAGAATCTTGTTGACCTCATCATCCCTCAGCGGCTGCGGCAAAGAGCCTCCGCCCACGAACTTGATCACGCCCTGGATGTTGTTGATCTCGTGTAAAGTCCGTTCGTTCAGGACCATCTTGACCAACACATAGCCCGGGTACAGTCGCTTGGTCTTCGCGACCTTCTTGCCGCCTTTGACCTCGACGACCTCGTGGGTCGGGACCAGGACTTCCTGTATCTGCTTCTCCTCGATCGACTCGCCTTCTTCTTCGTCGATACGGTTGAGAACCAGGGTCCTGACCTTGTTCTCGTGGCCGGCGTACGTCTGGACCGCGTACCACCTGGCTTCCTGCTCCGTGGTCTGATCGTTCATTACCTCAGGCCCCACCAAGAACGCCTATAATAAGGTCCACGATCTGACGGAATACGAGGTCCATCAGGCCGATAATTCCCGCGACCACGAGCACGAAGATGATGATCACGCCCGTGGCGTTCCGAAGCTGCTCCAAGTCCGGCCACGTCACTTTCTTCAATTCGACCGAGGTCTCGGCCATGAATTCGCGCCACCGGCCCATCTGCTCGAGAATAGCCACGTCTACTTTGTCTCCTTGTGCGACGTGTGCTTCCCGCAGCGTCGGCAGTACTTGCGAAACTCGACCCGCTCCGGGTGCTTCTGTCGGTTCTTGCTCGCCTGGTAGTTTCTGTTTTCACACTCGCCGCACGCGAGCGTGATCTTTACTCTATTGGCAGCCATGTCTTCAAGAAGTGATTAGTCAGTAGTCATTCGTGATTAGTAAGTTCGATGTTACTAGTCACTAATGACTAATGACTACTTACTTCTCCCCTATTCCAGTACCTTCGTTACCACTCCGGCCCCCACGGTCCGGCCACCCTCGCGGAT
>JBDHGH010000069.1:0-17027 GCA_039589995.1 Gemmatimonadota bacterium
GACCTCGAAAGCGCGCCGTCAGGCAGTTTCGACCTCAGCGTACCTGAAGTCAGGTCGACCGGCGTGGACCTGTCGGAGCACACGATCGTGCTGGCCGAGGCGGCCTCCTCCGACATCAGAGAGCCTCTCGTACCGCGCCCCCGCATCAATCCCGTATCGGTCGAGACCGACCTTACCCCGATTCGGGTCCGCGAGCCTGCGCTCGTGACGCTCGGCGATCGAGGCCGTCCCAGCACCGGCGGCGGCGGTGTGGGAATCGGCATCCTGGTGGGGGTCGGCGGCCGGGGTCATGGCGATCATTGCGCGCCCTCGGCGATCAACATTCGCTATCCGACGCGGCCGATGGTCGGCGCGAATTTCCCGAACCGTAGGATCACCGGTAACTTCTTGCCGACGGCGCGGAACCAGATCCGCGTGCCAGCGGGCCGGAGCCTACCCCGCCGATAGGCCACCGACAGTACAGAACGCACGAGCGGCCGCCCGATTGGGCGGCCGCTTTTTAGTTGGGAATTTCGATTAATTGATTAATAGAACAATAGAACACTCGAAGTTGAATGTTACTTCAGCTTCTATTGCTCTAATGTTCTAATGCTCTATTATTTCACATTCCCACCCACTAGTGTCGGTCTTTGAACTTCTCGTACAGTCGCGTGTGCTTGCTCTCGGTCGACACCTCAACGCCGGCGATGAACACGCGCTCCACTGTGGTTACGATTTGGAGTGGGTCGCCATTGGTCACGATCAAATCCGCGCGTTTGCCGACGTCGATGCTTCCCATCTGCGCGTCCACGCCCAAGAACTGCGCGGGCGCCAGCGTCACCGCGTGTAACGCCGCCTCCTCGGGTAGGCCAAACGCTACAGCCTTCGCCGCCGCGTATGGGAGGTTTCGCACGTTGGCGTAGTCCTGGGTGCTGAAGGCAACCCTGACGCCGTTGGCGTAGAGAACAGCGGCGTTGCTCCAACCCGCACTCACCGGGTCGTTGCGGTCCATCGTCGGGCTCAACGAAGAACCGACGATCACGGGTATCTGACGCTCGGCCAGTTCTTCGGCCAACCTGAACGCCTGATCCGCGCCGACCAGCACGGGATTGACGTCGGGGAACTCGTCCAGGAACAGAAGCAGCGTACGGATGTCGCGTTCGCTGCGCGCTCTGAAGAACACCGGAGTCTCCCCAGTCACGGCCGGAACCATCGCCTGCAACAGGCTACGCTCGCGAACGCGGCCGTTGCCGTCGAACGGCGCTGTGGGATCGTCACTGTCAGACGGCGAGGCGGCGTACACTACCGCTCGCTCGAACAGGTCGACCAGTTCTTCCAACCGCTCGCCTTCGAGCTTGGGATCATCCCACGCCTTGCCTTTGGGAGATGGGAAGTTAACGACGATGGCCGCACGCTCGACCACCGCCATGCGTTCCGGCGTGTCACCGTCAAGCTGGATCACGGCTCCGGCGCCCTGGATGATCCCCGTGGCCGGAACGCTGAGCACGGCGGTGATCCCGTTCGCTCGGGTGACGTCGATCTCGACGCTGTGCGGATGGACGTCCCATGTGGCGTTCAGATGGGGGTTGTATCGGCCCGCCTCGCGGTCGTCCCGGCTCGCGGCCACTTGCCCGACCTCGACCATGCCGATCTGCGTCATGGGATCGATCATGCCGGGATAGAGGTGTTTGCCGGCCAGGTTGATCACCTGAGCATCGGCCGGGACATCGATTCCGCTTCGCGAGCCCACGTAACCGATGCGGCCATCAGAGATCATCACCGCACCATCGTCGATGACGGGCCCCGACACCGGGTGGACCGTCGCACCCATCAGCACGATGTCGCCTTCAGCGTTCGAGCCATTGGATCCGCCGTTCGTTGCGGCTGCCGAAACTGCCGCTGACGCCGACGCAGCCGTCGGTCGGGCTGCGACCGGCGTGGCGGGAATCGTCGGCATGGCATTCACCGGCTCGCCGCGACTTTCCGCCTCCGCCGACACATCGTAGTAGACGATGCCATCCACGAGTGTCTTCTCGACGCGAGTATACGTGCTGAACGGGTCGCCGTTCAGCAGCACGATGTCCGCTTCCTTGCCAACCTCCAGGGTGCCGACTCTGTCTTCTATATGGAGCTGCTTGGCCGGATAGGCCGTTAGCATCCGCAGCGATTCTTCCTTCGAAACGCCGCCGTATTTCACGGGCTTGTTGAACTCGTAGACCATGAACGGCTGAAGCGACGGTATGTCGGAGTTCAGGCTGGTCAGCACGCCGTGTTCGTGCATGATCGCCGGGTTGTAGGGAATGGCGTCGAACGCCTCGAGCTTGTAGGCCCACCAGTCGGAGAACGTCGAGCCCGCAGCACCGTGCGCGGCCATTTCGTCCGCGACCTTGTAACCCTCCAGCACGTGCGTGAACGCATCGATTCTGAAACCGAAACGCTCCGCCACGCGCATCAGCATCACGATCTCGTCGCTACGGTACGAGTGAGCGTGAACGAGGATTCGACCCTCCATGATATCGACCAGCGTCTGGAGACGGAAATCGACTCGCGGCGGTACCCGGTAGGCCCTGCGGTTGTCGTTGTATTCTTCCCAAGCCTTCTTGTACTCCTGCGCAGCGGTGAACGCCTCGTTATAGAACGCCTCGACTCCTGCGCGGGACATGGGGAAGCGGCGAATTCCTTGCCCACTGAAGTTCTTGCGCGTGACGTTTTCGCCCAGCGCGAACTTGATCATCTGGGGCGCGCCTTCGACCAGTAGCTGCTCTGGGTCGTCCATTCCCCAGCGCATCTTGATGATCGCGGCCTGGCCGCCGATCGGGTTCGCACTGCCATGCAGAATCAGCGAGCTCGTCACACCGCCCGACAGCGCCCGGTAGATGTTAAAGCTGCCCGGGTCCAGGGCGTCCAGTACGCGGACCTCGGCCGAAATCGGTGTGGAACCCTCGTTGGTGCTCCGGTCCATCGCCGTGTGCGAGTGCTCGTCGACGATCCCCGGGATCGCCGTCATTCCGCTCCCGTCGATCACTTGCGCACCATTGGGCACCGTGACGTCCGTACCGATCTCACGGATGATGCCGTCCCGTACAACGATCGATACGTTCTCCAGCACCTCTCCCGCCGCGGTCCATAGCGCATCGAGGTTCTGGATCACGACGGTACCACGCGGGTACTCGATCGTGCCCGGCTCGACCTGCACCATCCATTTCGGCGCATCCTGCGCCGCCAACGGTCCGGCCGTCAGGACGGCAATCGCAACTAGCGTCTTTAGGCTTCTCATCGCTCTATCTCCTCTCCCGGACCGCCGGACCGCTTCGCGGTCCAGCTGATGGAGCCGAACGGTCCATCGCTCGATCCGGAGGCTTGATCGCCTTCGGCCGTACCGGAAAACTCGAGGTCCATGCTCTCACCACCCATCGAGAACACCAGGATGAAGCTGATCTCGTTACCCGAGACAACTCCATCTTTGATCTTCGACTCGCCCAATTCGGACGACATGGAACCGGTGAATTCGGCGCCTTCCTGCGTCAGGATCATCTTCGCCACCATCGAACCCATCTCGCTGTCCAGCGACAGTTCCCAGGTGCCGGTCAAGTTCACCGCAGGCGCTTCGCCCGCCGCCCGTGCCTCCTTTCCAACCTCGAGGGCACCTTCGACGAACGTGTAGCGAACCGCGGTCTCTTCGTCGAACAGCGGACCATCGGTCACGATGAACGTGGCCGCCCTACCTTCCTCGATCGATGCGAATCCATCCAGACCGAGGAGCGAAGCGGGTGTTGCCGTGACCGCCAGTAGAGCCGCCTCTTCCGTGAGTCCGTACTCGATGGCCTTCCGGGCGCCCTCCAGGATGTTCGCCTGGCCGCCGCCGCTGGTCAGAGCAATCGGAACGCCCGCGGCCGAAAGGCGACCGGCGTTGGAGTAGATGTCTTCCAGCCGCTGTTTCTCGCGCTGCGTGGCCGCATCCATCTCGTCGCCGTTCCCATTACCCGGCTCGGCCTCCTCACCCTCGGCCTCTTCACCCTTGTCCTCGTCGGGCTTCCAGCGCTCGGGCTTCGGAAAGTCCAGGGACACCAGGACCGGCGTCCCCTGCGCCTTCAGCTCGTCAGCGACCTTCCACGCTTCGTCGCCGCCGACGATCACCGGACGGAAGCCGTACTCGCTCGACAGTCCAAGGACTCGCTGAATATCGCGGCCGTAGTCCACATCGAAATAGGCGGGCGCTCCTCCCATCAACTCGCGCATCACGTCGAGGTCGGGATCCCAGGCTGGGGCATTCAGGCCCTCGGGGTCACGGTCGTAGGCCGCGACCTGGGCCCCGTGATGACGAGCGTCTTCGAACGTTTGCCGGTAGAAGGCGATGACCGCGAACAACGTCGACGGGTACACGCCCTGGGGACCGCGGAACGACAGCGTCGGACCGATTACCGGACGCGCCACGAGGTCTCCCGGCACCGTCGATTCGCTGCGGAAGACAAGCACCGTGCCACGACCCGGCATCAACCGCCCCTCCGGGTGGACCGCCGCCGCGATTACACCCGCCTGTCGCTCACCCTGGAGGTCCGGCCCCAGCTGGGTCAGGTAGTCCACGACTCTCCGGTGCGGGGTGAAGCTCTGAACGTGGCGCGGCGGATCCCAAGCGGGGATCTCGCTTCGCTCCACCTCGATCTCCGGAAACTCGTAGTCGGCAGAACCTTGAGCGTCGACGATGCCCGGATAGATGAACAGCGTGTCACCCTCCAACACGTGCGCGTCCGGGGGTATCGCAACGTCGGGGCCCATGGCCTCGATCAGTCCTTTGCGGATGACGACGTTCACTCCGGCCAGGCGGCTGCCATCCGCGCTTACGACGGTCACTCCCTGCAGCGCGTAGGCCGCCGGGGTCGGCGGGGTGTTATACTGGGCAGCCAGCACACCCGGCCAAGCCAACGCCACGGCCAGAGCAAGACCCGGCCACCAGGATAGGCGCGATCTTCTCATCGGGCTCGGTCCTTATTGATATGTTTGTTTCGATTGGCGAACTTAGGAACCTCTTTCCAGACGGCCGGGCTGTCAAGTCGCCCCCAGGGAACAGCCCCACAGGCTCTGGTGTTTGGTCAGGAAGCCGACCGCCATCTGCAGAACGAACGCTGAGAGGATCCGCAGGAAGCGCCAAGAAGAGGTCGGGAGAAAGACAAGGAATATGCTGATCAGGCGACCACCAGATATCCGAGAATCGGAGGTAACCGACGAGGGCCTCTACATGAGCCGGCGTCGGTTCATACGCTCCGCCGCGACCGCGGGCGCCGGCCTCGGTTTGATCGCCACGGCCGCGCCGATTCTCTCCTGCGCCGGCGATCGCAGCGCCATCGCCGACGATGGCATGGGCGAGGCGAACCAGGACGATGAGCTCACTCCGTTCGACGATGTGACGACCTACAACAACTTCTACGAGTTTGGGACCGGTAAAGACGATCCCGCCAGGAACGCGCACACGCTTCGCACTCGGCCCTGGACCGTCAACGTCGAAGGCGAGTGCAACAAGCCGGGTGTGTACGACATCGAGGACATCCTCAAGCGCTACCCCGCCGAGGAGCGTGTTTATCGGCTCCGCTGCGTCGAGGCCTGGTCCATGGTGATCCCCTGGATGGGGTTTCCCCTGTCCGACTTCATCGAGGACCTGGAGCCGTCCTCCCGGGCCAGGTTCGTGGAGTTCCAGACGCTCCATGACGTAGAGCAGATGCCCGGTCAGCGCCGTGGCGTTCTGGACTGGCCGTACGTCGAAGGGCTGCGGATGGATGAGGCGATGCATCCGTTGGCTATCTTTGCCATCGGCCTGTACGGAAAAGTGCTCCCCAACCAGAACGGCGCGCCGATTCGACTGGTCGTGCCCTGGAAGTACGGGTTCAAGAGCATCAAGTCGATCGTCGGCATGCGCTTCGTGTCGGAGATGCCCATGACGACCTGGGCCGTCACGGCACCCAGCGAGTACGGCTTCTACGCGAACGTAAATCCGGAGGTCGACCATCCGCGCTGGAGCCAGGCTCGGGAGCGGCGACTTGGCGAACTGAGACGGCGCCCCACCCTGCCGTTCAACGGGTACGCCGAGCAGGTCGCCCATCTTTACAGTGACATGGATCTGAGTCGGTACTTCTGAGAAAGAGAGATTACTTCGAGATCGGCGCCCGCCTGGGCGTCTTCGTCCTCGCGCTGGTTCCTATCGCACGTCTTGTCGTCCACGCGTTCTCGGGCGGATTGGGTGCTAACCCCATCGAAGAAATCACCCATCGCACCGGCTGGTGGACGCTTGCATTCCTGATGGCGACGCTGGCCGTCACACCGGTCCGTCAGGTCACAGGCCTTGGATGGCTGATCAAACTGCGGCGCATGCTCGGGCTGTTCGCTTTCTTCTATGCCAGCCTGCACTTCGCGACCTACATCGGGCTCGATCAGTTCTTCGCGTTTGCCTACATCTTGGAGGACATCGCCGAGCGCCCGTATATCACCGTCGGTTTCACAGCGCTGCTCCTACTGACACCATTAGCCGCCACGTCGACGAAGCGGATGGTCAAGAGAATAGGTGGAAGGCGGTGGAAACTGCTACACAAGCTGGTCTACGTGGCCGCTATTCTCGGAGTGCTTCACTTTCTCTGGCTGGTGAAGGCCGATATCCGGGAACCCGCGATCTTCGGTGCGATTCTGACTGCGCTCCTCGGCTATCGACTCATCGGTGGACTGCGGCGTCGGTTCAGGATTCGACGCAGGCAAGGAGGAGGTGCCCCATCGGCGCTCGAGCCCGTAACGCCCCGCTCCAGCCGCTAGTCTACTGACCTGAGGCCAGATCGCTGTAGACGTGCCGGATGAGTGTCTCGGAGTTTATGAAGGACTGGCCCCACTCCGCATCCCAGGGCTCGAGGGGATTAGCGGCAATGATCTCGTCCAAGCTCCTGCCCATATCGATCTGCTCGGCGATGGCGGCGCGAACGCCCATCAGCATGTCGCGGAAGGCCACGAGCCCTGCCCTATCCGATAACCGGCCGTGCCCGGGTACGACCTGCGTCTCATCATCCATCAGGGGTAGCGCGATGTTCGCCGCCTCGATCATCCCGTCGATCGAGCCACCCGACGAAACATCGATGAAGGGATAGATCCCGCTCCAGAACGTGTCGCCCATGTGGACGACGTTGGCGTTCTTGAACACAACCACTGCATCGCCATCGGTGTGCGCGTGCTCCACGTGGACGGCGTGAATCTCGTCACCGTTGAGATGGAACGTCACGTCGCTGCTGAAAGTGACTACCGGTAGCGCGACCTCGGGCGAAGCCTCGACTTCCAAGTTAATGCCGGCGATGAACTGCTCGACGCTCATCCGCTCGCGCACGTTGTCGTGGGCAACGACAAGCACGCCACCCTTGCCGAAGTTTTCGTTGCCACCCGTATGATCGCCGTGCCAATGCGTATTGAGCACGAAGCGGATCGATTGATCGCTAATCGCCTCGATGGCGGCCACGATCTTGTCGGTGAGTGGAGCGTATTGGTCGTCGACCAGAAAGATGCCGTCGTCGCCCACGGACACCCCTATGTTGCCGCCTCGCCCGTACAACAGGTAAAGGCCCGGCGTCAATTCCACCGTCTCGATCTCCACCGCCTCCCAATCCTGGGCCCGAGCCTCAGGGGCGCCGGCCAGAACCGCTAGCGTCAGAACACCGAGCGCACGGCAGCTTACCCGCAGCTTCATATCAGCGATCTCCATCATAAGGTTGTCTGGATCGGCCCCTATTCTATCAACTTAGCCCACAAACGCAAAGGCGCCCGGGTCGTTGACCCGGGCGCCCGGAGGAACAGCATGCTTATGTCAGAGACTACAGGCTCCCTCGGGTAGCGAACCGGAACTGGCCGCAGCGGCGGCATCAGGGTCGTGGATGCGTTTGCTGCTACCGAGCCGGGACACGGAAACTTCACCCCGGCCTGTGCTGTTGTGCAGGCAACAGCTTGATGATATAACGCCCGAACCAGAAAGGAGGCGGGCCCTTTGAGCAAGCCTAAGGTGACGAAAAACGATGACGAGTGGAGGCGAACGCTGACGCCCGAGCAGTACCGCATCACGCGGCAAAAGGGAACGGAGCGAGCCTTCACCGGCGAATATCACGATGCCAAGACACCCGGAACCTACCGCTGTGTGTGTTGCGGCAACGAACTGTTCGACTCGGACGCCAAGTACGATTCCAGGTCGGGCTGGCCGAGCTTCTACCAGCCGACCGAGCCGGACAGCGTGGCCACCGCGGCCGACGACAGCCTGGCCATGCGTCGGACCGAGGTTCTGTGTTCGGCCTGCGACGCTCACCTCGGCCACGTATTCGAGGACGGCCCCCAACCCACAGGGCTTCGCTATTGCATCAATTCTGCGGCACTGAAGCTCGATTCGGACGAGCCGGACTAACAGGCTCTTGGGCTCCATCCCCTCAACCTAGCCGTCCGGTCCTGCCCGAGGGGGCGGCGCTGTCGTCGATGGGAATCTGGAAAAGTTGTGCGTCGACAGCCGACCTCAATGGACGCGGGCATTCGAACCGCGTTATCTTGTCTTCACAGCCAAGCTAGCCCGCGGTACGCGATGGTGCTGCGGAACGAAGCCTGAGGCGTCACATTTTTGTCGACCCACGGGCCCCTTTGCAACAGGATCATTTCGATGCTACGGCTCAAAGATCTGATGCAGCGCGATGTGGTCGCTGTGTCTCCGGATTTGACACTCAGAGAACTCGTGGAAGTCTTCGCCGAACGCGAGGTCAGCGGTGCTCCGGTCGTCACCAGCAGGAAAGTGATCGGCGTGATATCGCAGACCGATATCTTCGATTTCCGCGAGGACGCCAGTCCCGTCTCTCTGGGGCCGGACGGTCCATCGGACGATCCGGAAGATCCCCCGCGAAAGCGGCCCGGCACGTCCGCCTCGGACTTCTTTTCCGATTCGTGGGATCCAGCGGAAATGGGAACCGTCGAGCTGATGCGGACAACACGTGACCGCGACTTGGATCTGCTGAACCAGTACACCGTCGCCGATGTTATGACCCGGGACGTCTTGAGTCAGCCCTCCGGAACCACGCTCAAGAAGGCTGCCCAGTACATGCTGGACAGGGGGATCCATCGAATCCTGGTCATCGACGACGGAGAACTGCAGGGAATCGTGACGGTGACGGACATCGTGCGAGCCGTGGCCGAGGGACGGCTGAAGAGCTGACGCCTTTAATCGCTGATCAGCTTTCGCATCAGCGAATTTCAATAGAAGGGAGATCCGCGTGACAACCCGAACCCCGAGTTCTCTCGAGCCTGGGCAGCTGCGAAAGGTATGCGATCCGTCCACGCTCAGCTTCGAGACTACCGACGACCTTCAACCACTCCGCGAGCCCATCGGTCAGGACCTGGCGATGCGCGCCGTTCGCTTCGGCCTCGATGTCGACCACCCCGGCTATAACATTTATGCCGTCGGGCTTCCGGGTTCCGGACGGGCGACGATGATCCGCCACCTCCTGGAGAACCGAGCCGAGACCGAACCCACACCTCCCGACTGGTGCTACGTATCCAACTTCGATTCCCGACGCGAACCACACGCATTGAGGCTACCCGCCGGCCACGGCCCCAAGCTCCGCGACGATATCGACGGGCTTCTGACCGAGCTGGTGACATCGCTTCCGAGGGCACTACGAAGCGACGAATTCCGTAACGAGCGGGACGCGATCTCGGAGCGCGGCTCGGAAGCGCAACGTGAGCTGATCGAGGAGTTTCAAAAGACTATAGACGAAGAGCGTTACGCGGCGCTGGTACAGACGCCCACCGGGTTCGTAGTGGTCCCTGCGTTGGGCAACGAACCCCTCGACGACAAGGGTTTCCAGGGACTACCGGAACATCAGAGGGAAGAGGTCCTGGAGCGGCGACGCGAGATGGAGAAGGCGTTCGGCGAAGTCCAACGCCGAATCCGAGAAATCGAGCGCGCGGCACAGACTCGGGTCAGTGACCTTCAACGATCGATCGCGCGAGATGTCGTCGCCCAACGAGTCGGCGAGATCAGGTCCGACTGGGAATCGGTCCCCGCCGTGACGGCACACCTCGACCGCTTGGCAGAGGAGATCGTAGATAACGCCGAGCATTTCTCCGATTCCAGCGAGGAGGTGCCGCAAGGACCGATTTCGCTTCCCACAGAGGCCGAGGATCCCCTCGATGCCTATCGGGTCAACGTCATCGTCTGCAATACACCCGATAGCGGGGCACCCGTCGTTCAGGTGGAAAACCCCACATACCACCACCTCATCGGCCGAATCGAACACCGTGTTCAGTTTGGAGCCATGTACGCCGATTTCCAGGATATCATCGCTGGCGCGATTCACGAGGCCAACGGTGGCTATCTCATCCTCGAAGCCAGGGAAATCGTGGAACGGCCGCTCGCCTGGACCGCATTGAAAAACTCCCTGCGGACCGGTTCGATTCGCATGGAAGAGATCATCGAGTACACCAGTCCCATTGCGACCACGACGCTCCGACCTCAACCCATCCCCCTCGATGTCCGGGTCGTGGTGATCGGCGACCCGTACACGTACCAGATGCTCCACGCTTATGACCACGAGTTCAGGGAACAGTTCAAAGTCAAAGCTGACTTCAGTCCCTATATGGACAGAGATGCGAAGGCCGAACGCGCCTACGGTGAGTTCATCGCGGCGCGGTGCGAAGAGGAATCACTGCCGCCATTCGATGCACCCGCGGTGGCCCGAGTCGTCGAACTGGGCTCGCGTCTCGCGCAGCACCAGGATCGACTGTCCACCCAATTCGGATCCATCGGCGACCTCGTCCGCGAGGCAGCGTTTTTCGCCAGGGCGAGCGAACGTAACACCGTGACCGCGGACGATGTGCGGAAAGCCGTACTCGAGCGTGAGCAGCGAGTCAACCGCCCCGAGCGCGAGCTTCTCAACTTGATCGAAGAAGACACCCTCACCGTCGAGCCGAGAGGAAAGAAGGTTGGCCAACTGTACGGGTTGGCCGTGCTTTCAGCAGCGGAACACGCTTTTGCGCGACCGATCAAGGTAGAGGCCAGCGCCTTTATGGGAACCTCGGGCCTGGTCGACATCGAGCGAGAGGTCCGTTTGGGTGGCCCCCTTCACAACAAGGGCGTGCTCGTCCTTTCCGGATACCTCGGCGACCTGTTCGCACAGGACCATCCGCTCATCATGTCCGCCAGTCTGTCGTTCGACCAGCTGTACGAGGAGGTCGAGGGCGATAGCGCGTCCGCCGCCGAACTCTATGGACTCGTATCCGCAATCGCCGGGGTTCCGCTGCGTCAGGGCGTGGCTATCACGGGTGCGGTGAACCAGAAAGGCGACATACAACCGATCGGCGGCGCCACTACGAAAATCGAAGGCTTCTATCAGGCCTGCAAACGTCGCGGGCTGACCGGCCACCAGGGCGTGATCATCCCGGAACGCAACCTGTCGGGGCTCGTCTTGAACGACGAGGTGGTGGACGCGGTAAAGGCGGGCCAGTTCCACGTGTGGTCGATCCGCCAGGTCGAGGAGGGCTGGGAGATCCTCGCCGGCATGGTCGCGGGCGAACGAGGACCCGACGGGAAGTTCCCGGAGGACTCGGTCTACGGACGGGCTGCCGCACGTCTGGCAAACTGGGCCATCGGCTCGCGTGATTTTTCGAGTGGGGCGCGCCGGCGTCGAGATGCACAGGAGAACGTGGAGAGAGCTACGCCGGAGCCGTTGCCGGAAGACGAAGCTGTCGTGGAGTGAAGCTGTTTTGAGCCGAAAGAAGCGCGACACGTCAGTCAGCGGCCAACCGCGAAGCGTGGCCGACCGGATCGAAAACCTTCGCGAAGCGATCCGGCATCACGACCACCTGTACCACGTTCTCGATAGTCCAGAAGTCTCGGATTCCGAGTACGACCGGTTGTATCGCGAGCTGAAGCAGCTGGAGGTGGACTATCCCGAGCTGATCACTCCCGACTCACCGACCCAGCGCGTTTCGGGTCAGCCGCGACCGGGGTTCAGCGAGGTCGATCACACCGCGCCGATGCTCAGCCTCGACTCGGGAGACAGCGAAGAGGGTGCCCAACGCTTCGACACTCGCGTGGGTGCGGCTCTCGGTGATGCGACACCCGGCTACGTCGTGGAGCCGAAGCTCGATGGGCTGTCCGTCGAATTGGTCTACGAGGATGGGGTGCTCGTACGAGCGGCGACGCGCGGCGACGGACGTGTCGGCGAGGACATCACCCCGAACGTCCGAACGATCGGGTCGGTCCCTCTCAAACTCAAGACCGACAAGCGCGGTGCGCCCGGCCTCGTTTCGCTGCGCGGCGAAGCGATCATGCTGATCGAGGAATTCGAGAAACTCAACGCGCGGCTCACGCAGCTCGACAAGCCAGTCTTCGCCAACCCAAGGAACGCGTCGGCCGGCGCCCTGCGCCAACTCGATCCCGGGGTGACCGCAGAACGTCCACTCGTCGTGTACGCCTACGAGATCATGGTGGTGGACGGCGAGGCCTTTTCGAGCCATTGGGAGGTGTTGGGGGCACTGCGCGATTGGGGGTTCAAGGTCAGTCGGCACGTCCAGCAAGCGGCCACGATCGACATAGCGATCCAGCGGCACCACCTGCTGGAAGAACAGCGAGACGAGCTCGAGTACGAGATCGACGGCGTGGTTATCAAGCTGAACGATCTGGCTGCCCGCGAGGAGATGGGCGCCACCGCACACCATCCACGCTGGGCATTCGCCTACAAATTCCAGCCGCGCCGTGAGGTATCGGAGATATTCGACGTCGCGATCCAGGTAGGCCGGACCGGGAAACTTACTCCGGTGGCAATGCTCC
Source organism: Gemmatimonadota bacterium (assembly GCA_039589995.1). Lineage (GTDB taxonomy): Bacteria > Gemmatimonadota > Gemmatimonadetes > Palauibacterales > KS3-K002 > JBDHGH01. The sequence goes on from JBDHGH010000069.1 coordinate 12,803, forward strand.
GTCCCGTGGACGTCGGAGGAGTCACCGTGTCTCGGGCATCCCTCCACAACCGCGAGGAGATCGAACGCAAAGACATTCGAAAGGGCGACAAAGTCCGTATTCAGCGCGCAGGCGACGTGATCCCTCAAGTCCTGGAACGAATCGAAGAACCGGATAAGAAGAGAAGTCGGGCCTTCAAGATGCCGGGGACGTGCCCCGTGTGCGGATCGCACGTCGTCAGCCGCGGCCCCCTGGATTTCTGCACCAACGGGCTGGCCTGCCCCGCCCAGCTGAAGCGGCGCATCTTCCACTTCGTATCCCGCGAAGCGTTGGACATCCGCGGCCTGGGCGGGCGAACCGTGGAGCTGCTGCTCGACGCCGATCGAATCGGGAGCGTCGTGGACCTTTTCGACTTGCGAGAAGAAGACCTGTTGGAATTGGAGGGATTCGCCGACCTGTCAGCAGGGAACCTGGTGAGCGCCATACAAGACGCGAGGCGCGTCACACTCGATCGTTTCCTTTACGCGTTGGGCATACCGGAGGTGGGCAGCCAAACGGCACGTGACCTCGCCCAATATTTCGGGACGCTCGATAGAGTTCTCGAAGCCTCGCAAGAAGATCTCGAAGCCGTTCCGGGCATCGGACCCATTGTGGCGGAAGCCGTGTTCGAATTCCTCCAGGATCAGAACAATCGCAACGCGATCGCAGGACTCCTGGGCAAGGGTCTGGACCTGATCGAGTCCGAGCGGCCCTCCGACAACAAATTTGCCGGCCTGACCTTCGTGTTCACCGGCGGTCTCGATTCCATAACACGCGGCCAGGCTCAAGAGCTCGTGCGTTCCTTGGGCGGTCATACTTCGTCCAGCGTGAGCGCCAAGACCGACTACGTCGTCGCGGGCAGCGACCCTGGCAGCAAGTACGACAAGGCCGTGGATCTTGGTGTGACGGTCATCTCGGAAGGCGAGTTCCTGAAGATGCTTCCGGCGGGATCTGTTTGAAGTGGAGAACATCGACTACGCACGCATCTTCGAGGAAATAGCCGACCTCCTCGAGATTCAGGGTGCGAACCCGTTCCGCATCCGGGCGTATCGCAATGGCGCCCGCACCATCGAAACGCTCTCGCAGCCGCTGGACTCGCTGTTGGAAGACGAGGAGGCTGACCCTCAAGACCTTCCTGGAATCGGAAAGGACCTCGCCGGTAAGATCCACGAACTTCACGAAACCGGCAGCCTGCAGTCTCTCATCGATCTGCGCCAGGAGGTACCCGCTTCGCTCGTCCAAATCATGCACATCCCCGGACTGGGCCCCAAACGGGCGCGGCAGCTTTGGGACGGCTTGGAAGTCACATCCATCGAAGAACTCGAAGAGGCGGCGAAGAGCGGCGCGCTCGAGGAGCTTTCCGGCTTTGGTAAGACTCTCCAAAGCCGAATTCTCAAGGGCATAGCGGAACTGAAAGCTCGCGCCGGCCGCTTCAAGCTCTCCGACGCAGACATCTACGTGCAACCGTTGATCAAGTATTTGAAGAAAGCGGATGGTTTGGTCGACCTCGAAGTAGCCGGTAGCTACCGGCGCCGCTGCGAAACGGTGGGCGATATCGACATCCTGGCGACCACAGATGAAGGCTCAACCATCATGGATCACTTCGTGGACTATCGCGATGTCCAGGAAGTGATCGTCAAGGGTTCGACGAAAAGCTCGATACGCCTAAAGGTCGGCTTGCAGGTCGATCTTCGCCTGGTCCAGCGCGAGAGCTATGGCGCCGCGATGGTCTACTTTACCGGCTCGAAGGCTCACAACATCGTGATCCGAGGCATCAGTCGTGAGAGAGGAATAAAGATCAACGAATACGGGGTATTCGAGGGAGCGGAGCTGATCGGAGGCACCACCGAGGAAGAGGTCTATGCCGCAGTCGATCTCCCCTGGATCGCACCAGAGTTGCGCGAAGCACACGGCGAACTCGAAGCCGCAACCGAGGGCCGGTTACCCAAGATCATCGACCTCGGGAAAATCCGTGGCGACCTCCAGATGCACACCCGGTACAGCGACGGAAAGAACACCGTGAAGGAGATGGTCGAGGCCTGTAGGCAGCGTGGCTACCATTACATGGCCATCACCGACCACAGCCCCGCATTGGCGATGACGGGTGTCACCGTCGATGACTTCTGGAAGCAATACGCGGAAATCGATGCACTTCAGGTCGAATACGACGATATCCGCATCCTGAAGTCGGCAGAGATCGACATACTGGACGATGGGTCGCTAGCGCTCGAGGATGATCTAATCGACGCGATGGATATCGTCGTCATCTCGGTACACTCGAAGATGAACATGTCCCGCGACGAGATGACTCGGCGAATCGTGCGCGCTATGCAGCACCCGCGCGCCAACATCCTCGCCCACCCGACCGGACGCTTGATAAACCGCCGCGAGCCCTATCCCGTCGATGTAGAGGAACTGGTGAAGGTGGCACAGGACACCGGCGTGATGCTGGAACTCAACGCGCAGCCCGACCGGCTAGACCTGCGCGACTTTCACCTGCAGATGGCCCGGGAATCTGGGGTGACGATCGTCATCAGCACCGACGCACACCGGACCGCCGAGCTCGACTACATGAGCTACGGCATCGACCAAGCGCGCCGCGGCTGGCTGGAGGCCGGGGATGTGGCAAACACCTATCCGTTGAGCAAGTTCCTAAAACTGCTAAAGAAGTAGTACATTAGACGTGTAATCAGTAACCAGTGATCCCGTGAACCGTCCGATCCCTTGCGCCGCGACTGCGCGCGTCACGGGTCGCGAACGGCTTCGGAGTCACTGGTCACTACTTACTAATCACAGGTTGCCAGTCCGAAATCTCCGCCCGCAAGGGAGCCCGTGCACTGTCTCTGCCCGAAGAAAGGGGGAAGTCATGAGTGTCGCGCCAGAAGTCCAGCGGCTGCTGAGTGACGAGCACGTGGACTACGAAATCATCAAACACCCAACAGCGTATACAGCCGCCGAAGAGGCTGCGGTATCACACATTTCCGGGTACGAGTGGGCGAAGACCGTGATCTTCATGACCCAAGAAGATGAAGCGATCATGGCCGTTCTGCCGGCGTCGTACCATGTGAACGGGGAGTTGCTCGAGGCGCTGGTCAGTCAGGGCAAACTGAGACTGGCGGAGGAGTCGGAATTCTCCGGAATGTTCCCGAACTGTGAACCCGGAGCGATGCCGCCGTTCGGTAACCTGTACGACCAGAAAGTCTACGTCGACGCTCGCCTCGCCGAGGACGATCAGATTGTCTTCAACGCCGGAGACCATCAAGAAGCAGTGCGCTTGAACTACGCCGACTTCGAGCGGATAGCCAAGCCGATCGTCGGTAAGTTCGGCCAGCCGTAGATACTGGACGCACGAAGGCGCCGTGCCAGTCACACACCGGCCGCGGCGCCTCTCGTCCGGATCGACGATCGTTACTGAGCCTCTTCCTTCTCCCGCGTTTCGACCTGGCTGACGTTCTGGTCGCCCGAGCCGACCATCGGCTCTTCGTCCGACGAAGTCAGCGATTTCTTGAACTCCTTGATCCCCTTCCCCAAGGACTGGCCGATTTCTGGGAGCCGACGAGCGCCGAACAGCAGCAGGAAGACGAAAGCGATGAGAATCGCCTCGGTCCAGCCGATGTTCCCAATGCCAAACAGGGTGGCGATCAGAATACCGTCAATACCCATAGTACTTTATCCTACGTCTGCGAAGCCTTTGGCAATACTCTTTAACTACTTGAAGTTATCCACTTAGTTCCCGAAGCGACAGGGGCGCTGCAGTGAGTCGGCTGCCGGCCGGGCGATCAATCCAGATCACCTGAAAGCCAGTGAAGAACGTTGAGCAGGAACCGAGCGTTCTGAGCGGCCTCGGGAGCGTTCATTCCCATCGGAGCACCCTCCGGCCCCGACAACTGAGCGCTGAACATTGCGGCTTCGCCAAACGCAGCGATTCGGCCCTCTCCAAACCTCAAGGCCACACCCTGAAACATCAGCGCAGCCGGGACTCGCGGAGTCTTCTCCGAGAACTGCCAGGCAACTTCCGGCAGCAACATCATGCTGCCGCGTGGCATGACCATCAGAGGCTCCACGTCTCCTTCGGTTCGAAAGGCCTGTCCCATGAATGTCAGGACCGAATCAACCCGCTCCGACGGGTTTCGCCCGCGAGTGATGGGGTGATCCGCTAGCGTCCCATCGATTCGACGGAAGACGATTCTGCCCGAATCGTCCTCGG
>JBDHGH010000070.1:0-27302 GCA_039589995.1 Gemmatimonadota bacterium
ATGTCGCGATCAGTGTGAGCGCATCCGCACGCAGACGGCCGACCATGTCCAGGTTCACCATGGCCGTGACGTGCCCCATCGGCACAGTCGGATTATCGCAGAAGTGATACGACCCTATCATCCCAAGTTCTTCCGCGCCATACGCCTGGAACATGATGGACCGTCGGCCAAACTCACCCGTACCACCGCTCGCTGCGTACTCGCGCATGAAGCGCGCGATCTCCAACATCAACGAGGTCCCCGACGCGTTGTCGTCGGCACCGTTGATCACGTCGATGGTACCATTCACCCCCTCGACCCAGCCCACATGATCGTAGTGCGCGCCGACGACGACCCACTCGTCCGCCAGGTCACCGTGTCCCGCGACGATACCCAACACATTCTGCGACTCGATGCCCGCCGGGGGCATGACCGGGACGTTGATGTCAAACTCCTGGAAGTACCCGGGCACCCCGGGCTCGAGCCCGTAATCGATGAACTTGTCGCGAACGTACTCGGCAGCTCGAAGCTCGTACTCCGAGCCATACAGCCGACCGAACATATTGTCCGACGCCAAGAAGTTCAGGTGTGATAGGATGGCTGATTCGCTCAGGGGCCGAGCGTCGCCGGGGGACGATGGAGAGTCGCAGGCTGCCATCGCCAACAACGCCAGAACGAGCAGTCTCCTTTTCATCGAGAGCCGCCTTTCGGCATTTTTCAGGCCGATCGCACGCTTCCGGGCATGGGATTCATACCCCAAAATGGCGAAATGGGTCGCACCCTACAAATCCCGGCAAACTCGGCCCCGGTTGCACGACTCGCCGGCCTGACACGAAGTTACTGACCGGGATTCACCAAATTCGGGACAAGAACGAAGGAACAGCAATGAAAGCAGCGATCTTCCAGCAGCACGGCGGTCCGGAGGTCATCGAGATCGGCGATGTACCCCAGCCCCAAATACCACCGGGCTACGCCCTCATCGCGGTGCGTGCCGCCGCACTGAACCATCTGGACCTCTGGGCACGGCGCGGGCTGCCAGGACTCCGGCTCGAATTCCCTCACATCGGTGGCTCGGACATAGCCGGCACGATCGCCGAGGTCGGCGAGGGCGTCGAAGACCTGGAACCGGGGACTCGCGTGCTGGTCAACCCAAGCCTCTGGTGCGGCCACTGCGAGTGGTGCCACAAGGGCGAGGAGAGTCTTTGCGATTCCTACAGAATCATCGGAGAACACCTGAACGGAGGATTCGCAGAGCTCGTTGCCGTCCCATCCCAAAACGTCCTTCCCATCCCTGACGATCTCGCCTTCGAGGATGCGGCGGCTGTGCCCCTCGTCTACCAGACCGCCTGGCGCGCGTTGGTAAGCCGCGGAAGACTTCGACCCGGCGAGACCCTTCTGATCACCGGCGGTTCGGGAGGCGTTTCCACCGCAGCACTGCAGATCGCCAAGCTGAATGGAGCCTACGTCTTTGCGGTGACCAGCGGCGAGGAGAAGTCTCAACGCCTTCGTGATCTCGGTGCCGACCTGGTCATCGATCGCCTGAAGCAAGAGTTCGCCAAGGAGATCCGATCCGCGACGGAGAAGCGAGGGGTCGACATGGTGCTCGACAGCGTCGGCGAATCGATCTGGCCCGACCTTACGCGAACGTTGGCTCGCAACGGCCGGCTGGTCATCTACGGCGCCACTACCGGACCCAAGGGTCACATCGACATTCGCCTGGCGTTCTGGAAACAGCTTCAAGTCATCGGCACGACGATGTCGAGTCGGTCGGAGTTCGAGGAAGTCATGTCGCTGGTGTTCCAGGGAGACCTCGAGCCTGTGATCGACGTTGTTTGGCCGCTCGAGAAGGCGCGTGAGGCCCACCAGCGCTTGGAAGCCGGTGAGCAATTCGGCAAGATCGTCCTGACACCCTAGCGCATGCCCGGCCAGACTCTCCCGATGCAACCGCAACCATCGCACTCGCAGGCGATCAAGCGGCGTGCAAGACAGTTGGGTTTCGAGCTCGTCGGAATAGCGCCCGCCGAGCCTCCCACCCACGGACAGTTCTACCTCGACTGGCTGGACCGTGGCTACGCGGGCGAAATGGCCTACCTATGGCGAGCGGACGCCGTAAGGCGACGCCTCGAGCCCAGCGATGCCCTGACCGGTGCGCGTTCCATTCTGGTCGTGGGTATGAACTACCTGAACGAAGACGACGGGCCCGACGCCGACCCTTCTCGTCCTATCATCGCACGCTACGCCCGTGGGACCGACTACCACGCGGTCTTCGAGGAGAAACTAGAACTGCTGGCTGGTTCATTGGCAGACATCGTCGGTGGCGATCCCGCGGTTCGGTGTTACGTCGACTACGGGCCGGTCCTCGAACGCGATCACGCCCAGCGTGCCGGCCTCGGCTGGATCGGCAAGAACACTCTTCTCATCAACACCGAAATCGGATCCTATACATTCATAGGGGAGATACTCACCGACGCAGTGCTAGCGCCGGATGAGCCGTTCGTTCCCGATCATTGCGGCACCTGCGAACGCTGTATCGAGGCCTGCCCTACCGGCGCCATCGTGGGACCCCATGAAGTGGATGCCCGACTCTGTATCTCCTACCTGACCATCGAGCTGCGCGATCCCATCCCCCGGGAACTTCGCCCGCTCGTCGGCAACCGCGTCTTCGGTTGCGACATCTGCCAGGAGGTCTGTCCGTGGAACAGCGAGGCGCCCATGACCGCAGAGGAGCGCTTTAAGCCACGCGCGGATATCGTGGGCCCCGAGCTGGTACAACTGATGGCCATCGGAGAGGACGAATTCTCGAAACGCTTCAGCGACACACCCCTGTCCCGCGGGAAACGTCGCGGACTTCTGCGCAACGTCGCCGTCGCACTGGGGAATTGGGGCGAACCGGCCGCGCTCCCGGCTCTCGAGCGAGGGCTCAACGACCCAGACGCGCTGGTGCGCGGGCACTCCGCCTGGGCGCTGGGTCGGGTGGGAACAACGGGAGCGTACGAGGCACTTCGCGCACGTGCCCGACTGGAAGGTGACCCGTGGGTTCTGGAAGAAATCGGGCTCGCCATTACCGACGAGCCCGACTAGCACTCCGACATCACGCTCGACCTAGTACTCGAAGAAATCCACGCGAGGCTCTTCTTCGATGAGTCCGGCGGCATAGCCACGCGCCAGGAACTCCTTCACCGACTCACGCCCGTCGGCCCCCAGGTCCAGAGTCCGTTGGTTCACGTACATGCCTACGAATTCGTCCACCTGGTCTTCCGGCATTTCGCCGGCGTAACGCGCCGCGTACTCCAGCGCCTCGTCCCTGTGGTCGAGGGCGTACTGAATACTGTCGCGCATGTAGCGACAAACTCGCCCGATGGTCTCGTCGCCCAGCGCTCTGCGCGCCACGTTGGCCCCAAGCGGCAGCGGCAGGCCGGTCAGCTCGTGCCACCACTTACCGAGATCCGTCACCAGCTGCAGGCCCGCCTCGGGGTACGTCAGCTGGCCCTCGTGGATGATCACTCCGGCGTCAGCGAAGCCCTCTGCCACGTAGCCCATCACCTCGTCGAAACGGACGAACCTCACATCGATGTCCGGCTCGAACAGACGAAGGGCCAGATGTGCCGATGTCAGCTGCCCGGGAACCGCCACGACGCGATCCTTGATGTCGCCCGGCTCCAAGGCCTCACGTGCCACGATACGCGGCCCATAGTTCTCACCCATGGCGAACCCGTGCGGCAACATCACATACTCGTTCGACACCTTGGCGTACGCGTGTATCGATATCGCCGATACATCAACCTCTCCGTTGATCACCCTCAAATTCAACGTCTCGATGTCCTGCAACTGATGCTCGAACTCGATATCACCCGTATCAACCTTCCCCGTCGCCATCGCATAAAACATGAACGCATCATCCGCGTCCGGACTATGCGCCAACAGCAGTTTCTTCTTCATCTCCCCCTCGTATTCAATATCCCCTCGTCCGCGTCGACGCCCCGTCCGCGTCCGCGCCCCGCGTCCGCGACTATATAACACTCTCCGACGGATCGATGACGTGCAACGCCACCCCCGTCGGAACCTTCGGCCAAAAATACGTCGTCTTCGGCGGCAACCGCTCGCCCGCAGCCGCCGCCTCCCTCACCTGCGCCACCCTCGGAGCCGCCAACAGCGCCGCCGCCTGCGCCGGCCCGCTCCGTACACTCTCCACAGCCGACCCCACATCCTTAACAAAACTCATCCGCTCGATCTGCTCCTCGCGCCCCATTCCAACCGCGTCCGACATGAACACATCATGAAACGCCACGGACGGCACGGAACTCGTCGCGTCCGCGTCACGCAGACTCATCAACCAACCGCCTTCCTGACCGCGAGCCACCAGAACAAACGTCGGTCGACCCACGTCGTCGTTCAGGATTCGCTCCACCGAAGCGAGCTCGGCCTCGCTCAGCCTCTTCACATCGAAACGCCCGCTCGCCTGCAACGCCGCACCGACCCAGTTCACCTCATCACCCGACACCACCCGATGCGTGGGAAGCAGCTGCAATCCCGGATCGCTCTCGGGGACCACGTAAGCCATGAGGAACTCGTGCGCCTGCCGGCCCGTCGGGACAGCGCCGCGCTCGTCCAGAAGATCGCGATAGGCCAGAGCCGTCTCGTACCGGTGATGACCATCCGCTATCAGATAGATCTGCTCGCCCATCAAGGACGCCAACTCGTCCACCCACTCTCGGCGATCGACCCGCCAGACTTCTTGCGACTGGTTCGACGGAAACTCGACCCGTTCGCCAGGCCTCCTCGAAGCGACGTCCGCCAAAAGCCCGCTAATACGACCGTCCGAATCCGAGCAGATGAAAAAGATCGGTGATAGCTGGACGCCGCAGGCATCCATCAAAGCCAGGCGATCCGCCTTGGGGCCGCTCATCGTCCGCTCGTGCGGAAGCACGATCCCGCCGCCGAACGGCTCGAGCTTCAGCAGGCCCCAGACCCCCGTGCGTTCGTACCGTTCGCCACCGATCTGCTCGAGTGGGTCTTCGCCCAGACTGAAACCGTGACGGTGTACATAGAACCCGGCATGAGCGTCCCGAGCCAACTTGCCATCGGCGACCCACGCATCCAGAGTGCTCGCGGCCACCCGATAGCGCTCGTCCCCGCTGCCTTCCGGGTTCGTGATACGGACTATGTTGTAGGGATTCCTCGACCTTAACTCTGCAGCCGAGCCCGCCGTGATGACGTCATAAGGCGGTGCCCAGACCGAACCCAGGTCCCCGACCGCCGCCGCCGCGTACCGTAACGCTGGGAAGGGTGCGAACGTCGTATTCACCTCGCCGCGCCTACTCGGTCAGCCTTTGAAGGCCCGGCGGCGCTCTCCATCGACCGTTTCAAAACATTGAAGATGAGCGGGTATGTCGCGATTGTCTGACCACGGTACTGCGGCTTGAAGCCGAATAGCACCACGCGCCCGTTCCCGTGTCGGACCACCGCCAGCGCGCCACGCCCGGCGATGTGTTCGCTTCCGTTGATCCAGCCGCTCAGCAGAAGTTCTTCTTCGCCGTAGCGCCCGACGATCTCGACGGAATCTTCCGCCGCCTCGTCTCTCGCCTCAAAGGCGAGGCCGCTCTCGAACCAGGCGGTCGTCTGCATTGGGACGCCGTCGCTCAACCAATGTCCAGGATCCAAGTTCAGCCTCAGGATCGAGCCCGGTATGTAAAACTCGGTGCGGTCGAGCCCTTCCAATACGTTTACGACGGGCAGAGAGAACTCCTCGATCGGCAGACTGGACGCCTCGTTGAAAGCGACCAGAACACCCCCGTCCTTTACGAATTCCTCGAGCGCGTCCACGCCGCCCTGCCCCAATCCGCCGACGTATTGCGGAGGCATCTCGCCATCGCTGTGACCGTCGATCAACTGGGCGGCCTCGCCGTCCGGCAAGACGATCACATCGAAACGATGCTTCAGTTGACCCGAGCGAGCGTCTTCGTCGCGGAGCACGGTGTAATCGATGCCGTACTCGTCGAAGACCCAACGGGTCCAGCCGGCATCCATCAGCGGTCGCCACGGTTCGTACAGAGCAACGCGCGGCGACCGGCTACCCGTTAAACCGGGGACTTCTTTCTTGTACTCGGGCGCCTTTACAGCTTCCGAAAGCTCCACCTGCGGCATCTCGTCCGATGCCACCACTTCTACGCCCATCAGCAACGGCAGCGTGTGAGCCGTCGCGTCGTAGGGACGTTTCAGCGGGCCGCCCGGGTACTCTTCTATCGTCGGGTACTGTTGAACCTCTAACATGGTCTTGGCGAACGCCGAGTACGGCTGGTCCATTGGCACGACATAAGTCCCTGCCTCGAAACTCCGACCGTCATGCACGAATCCCGTACGTGCCCGGTGCACCTCGACATCGCCCGTGGCGAGAATCCGTATCATGTCGGCCAGGCCGTCTGGATTCTGACCGTCCACCGGAATGACGAACGCCCGCGGCCAACCTTCACGGCCACCCACGGCACGGAGCCCGATCTGATAGAAGTTGCTCAACCAACTTTCTCTATATAGTGCCGCCTGACGCAGCAACGCCGTCGCGCCGGACTCCATGTAGTCGACGATGTCCGAAAGATGCCACGCGCCGCCGGGCCAGGGATCGGGAAAACGCCAGGACGACTTCCGCGGGTCCGCGTCTCTTCTTGCTTCGAGAGAATCGAAGGGCACCTCGATGGGCGTCGCCAACCGGGCGCTCGCCGTCTCGGTCAGGATCCGGATCCCGCCGTGGTAATGCTGGTAGGCTCGTGCGGGGGTCCAGGCATCGAATATCGCGTTCACCACGATCCCGCGCTTGCCCTGCCCGTACATTTCCCACGCCATCGTCGTACCCATGGCGTTGATCCCCGCCACCAGCAGCGGGTCGACGTTCGGCTCGACAGGGTCGGTCCACGGCGGAATGAAGAAGCGCGCCCCGTTCGACCCCATCTGATGGACATCGTGCACGATCTGGGGATGCCAGACGTTGTGCAGCTGGGTCACGGTGTGCTTCGTCTCGGCCTGCGTGAACGCGTACCAATCGCGGTTGTTATCGTGGCCTACGTAGTCGTGATAGAGAAACGGCGGTCCGGCCCCTTCCCACGGTTCGCCCAGCGTGCTCTCGTACCAATCCACGACCCTCTGACTGCCGTCCGGATTGAGCGACGGGACCAACAGTAGAATGACGTTGTCCAGAATCGACTGCGTTGCCTCATCTGTCCGCGAGGCCAGGTGATAGGCCAGTCGCATCGACATCTGGTAGCCACCCACCTCGGTCGAGTGTATGCCGCAAGTGATCAGCACGATTGTGCGACCCTCGCGGATCAACTCCTCCGCCTCGAGCTCCGACTCTACTGTGCGCGGGTCGGCCAACTTCCGTTGGATCTCGAGGTAGTGGTCGAGGTTCGCGAGGTTCGCGGCGCTCGAGATCGTCAATGCCACGAAGGGCCGTCCCAGGGTGGTTTCACCTAGCGTGTCTAATTCGATCCGGTCGCTGGCGTTGGCCAGTAGGTTCAGGTAGCCCGTGATCTCGTTCCAGTCGGCCAGCTTTCGGTCCACCCCGACCTCAAACCCTAGAAACGACTCCGGGGACGGGATCTCCCCGTTCGACTCCTGGGCCAGCACCGAACCCGGCAGCAGCAGGGTAGCCGCAACCGCAACCTGCACGAATCTCATGGTCATATCAGAGCCTCCCTCGAATTAGACCCGGCTTGGTTCAGGGGCTCACAAGGTCGTGCGAACGACCGAGACTGTAGACGGGGCGGCGCGACACCGCAAGCCCCGAGTGGGCGTAGCACCGCGGCCTACATGGCCCGGAGATCCCCTAACTCACTGACAAAATGGCCACATGATAGCTGCATGATCGGGCTCGTTTTGGCCTGAGCGTCAACTGATTACCACATGATCGCGGCTATGCAGATTGGTACCGTCGGGCTTAGCCACCAACCACATACGAACAGAAGTCGGGAGCAAAAACGCCGCGCCAGGCGTTAACGACATTCGGAACACAAATTAGGAAACCGACAATCGGCAGGAGATAGAGCTCAGATGAACGCCCAACGCAGAGCGGCTGTCGTTGACATATACAAGACGGACCTGGAGCGGCACCTTTTCGCCCCAGCGCCGCGTAGGAATCGGCGCACATCCTGGCCGACCCTCGATGACGCGGGCGAATGGCTGCGCGACTGGCTGACGAGCGGCTGGACGCGCTGGAAGGAACTCGCGGAAGCAATGTACCTCTAATTCCTAACACCCTCCTTGCCCTCTGCCGCCGGTGCTGCAGCACGCAGCGCCGGCGGTTTCTTATTCCGCACTTCGACCAACGACGAAAAGGAAACGGGGGGCGCCAGGGCGGCACCCCCCGCTGCGGAGAACAGTCGCAGCTGACGCTGCTGTGGTGGGATAGTCCGCGGTGGTCACTGCACGCCGCCACCGCGGGGTGGGGCATCGGTTGCCTCCTTTATCCTATAGCAGGCCCATGCGCAGCAGGCTCACGAGCGCATAGATGAAGAAGGCCAGCATAACCACGTAGAAGAACCCCAGCCCAACCGCCTCACGGTTCGATCGGATTCTCTTTAGTCTGATGTTTAGCGCGTTCATGGCTTTCTGGCTCCCTCTGGACCTGCTTCACTTCAACGGGACGAAATCGCTGTTTCCAACTTGCGAGATCACAATAAGGGAGGGGTATCAGCGGGATCTCAGATGAGCCGTGGCTGGGAGTCCCCGATTATCATCCAGGAGTCATCCGACACAGCGACAAAGCCGACAAGCGCTTACCTACTAAACACTTGTAGGCGCTGTGTAGCTGATCGTCTAGAAGGAAGTGGTGTCGGCTGAAATGCCTAGCGCGACGGTCAGTGCGACCGTCAACTCGTCGAGAAGCTCGAACAGAGCATCGCGCGAACCGCGAACGTCAGCTTCTCCCAGTACCGCACCCGTGCCTGAATCCACCAGGTCTGCGACGATGCGAAGCTGGTCCCCGCTCGCGTGGACATCGCCCAGCAGAATCGTTGTCGCACCGATGTCGCCCGCAAACGCGCTCAACTGGGAGGTGTCGTTCGCCGACGCGGGGTCGAGTCCGCGCGCTTCCATGACCTGCAGCACGGTTCGATGGCTGACCGCTTCGATAGAGTTGTGAGAATCCAGGTTCAGCGATACGAGTTGCGCGACTCCGACCGAAAGTTCTCCATCGTCCGCACCGACCCCGTGAGGTGTGAACGGCAGGACGGCGACGCGAATCGAGCCCGCGGCTACCGTCCCGCGAGTCGCGGCAGCCGGACCTTCCGGCCCGGCCCAGGGCCAGAGCCAGACCACGGCGATGACCACCATGGCGAGCGCCGCGAGCCCCAGCAAGTTTCTGCGGCCCAGCAACTGAACCACCGCAGGCGAACGGCGCGGCGTTGGTTCCGCCACCACCGGCCCCGCTTTTCCAGCCTCGCCCGCAGTTGGGGCTTCGGTCTCGACCGCTGCCCCGGAGGGCCCTTCTCCGTACGCCGGCTCGCCGCGGATCCGCTCGATCAGTTCACGGGTGTGGTCGAGTGGCTCGACTTCCAACTCCTTCGCCAGAAGCTCGCGATATTTCTCGAAGTGGCGAAGTGCGGTTAGCCGGTCGCCCCGCAGGAACAGGCACTCGATCAGAAGGTGTTGAGCCTCGTCGTCCAACGGATCGGCTTCGACCAGACGCTGGCAGTATGCCACCGCTTGGTCGGCATCGCCCGCCACCTTTGCCTGCCCGGCCAGCTCGAGGGCCGCACGGCGAAACTTGCGCCGCAGACCCGCACGCTGCCGATCGGCCCAATGATCGAATTCGGGCTCCCCAACCGAGACGTCGGATAGGAACGGCCCCTCGTACAGATCCACCGCACCCTTCAGGTCGCCGGCCTCGAACCGGCGCTCGAACTCCTCGACGTCCAACCAAACTTCCTTGCCGAAGTCCAGCGCGTCGCTGATGCTCTCGAGGTCGAGCTCAGGGCTCGCCTTCCGCAGCGTATAGATCAGCTGGTTTAGCGCGCGTCTGGCCTTCTTTGAATCCGTGTCCGGCCACAGCACGCCCAGGATCTGCTCGCGCCGATCCGGCCCTGGCTCCCGGGCCATATACACGATCAACGCCAGCGATTTGGGCCACGCGGCCTCGCCGGTCAGCAGGACACCGTTCACCGCGACCGATGTCCGCCCGAATGTCTTGATTTCTATCATGTTTGGCTGCCCAATGTGGAGCACTGGAAATCTGTCGCCGCCGGCCGTCGGAAACAAGAAGGGCGATGACCCCATCGTGGCCTGATTTGTAGGGTCGCTCACACGCCTCTTGCTCGGCACACCCACTCCGCGCTACCTTATATACGCTCAAAACAGGGCAGATGGGTTGAGGGGGGGCTCCTTTGGCACCGGGGAGCACCAGATGTATCTACGCCCAACCTCAGGGCACAGCCTACACCCGTATGTCCAGCACTGCCCGAACCGCCTCTGGCAGCATGCTGGTCTTGCGTGGTTGTATGCCCACCTCATTTGTCACTCCCCACAACAGCAGATGCCATGTCTGAGATAAGCCTCCAGCCGAGAGAGCATCTCGACTTGCTCTATCAGGCCAGCCTGGAGTTCAACTCCACCCTGGACTTCTACGAACTGCTGCCACGGGTTTTTGACCGGACGCTCGAGATACTCGATGCGGAAGCCGGTTCCATCTGGCTTCGTCAGGGCGGCAACTTGGTGTGCGCCATTGCTCGAGGCCCGGTGCGCGAGCAGATCGAGGGCCTCGAGCTGCCCTTCGGTGCCGGTATCGTGGGAGGAGTTGCGGCCACGGGTAAGCCCGAGCTGATCATCGACGCGAAGGACGACCCGCGCTTCGTGCACCAGGTGGACGAGGCGACCGGGTTCAAGACCGAGTCGATGGTCACCGCCGCTCTCAGGGCCAAAGGCGAGACCCTGGGCGTCGTCCAGGTGATCAACAAGCGCAATAGCAACGGCCAGTTCGGCGAGAATGACCTGACCCTGGTGTCCGGTCTGGCCTCGACCGCCGGCCTCGCTCTGCGCAACGCCCAGCTCCACAACGCCGAGCGGCGGGCTCACGACCTCAAGGCCCTACTCGGAATTAGCCGCGAGATCACTTCGACGTTGGACGTCGAACGCCTGGCGATGTCGGTGGTGAACCTGGCCAGCCAGGCGATCGCCTACGACCGGGCGGCCATCGCCCTCGACGAAGGCGGCCAGGAGGTGCTGAAGGCGATCTCGGGCCAGGAGACCATAGACAAATCCGAAGCGACCCGACAGCTGGAACGATTGATCGCCTGGTTATCGGAGCGCGACGCGACCGTCTACGTCCCCGACTTATCGGCGGACGACGCCACGGCGAACTCGATCCGCAACGCCTACGGATCCTATCTCGATGAAGCCGGGATACGTTCGCTCTGCCTCATCCCCTTGAAGGACGAGGAGGGACGGCTGGGCGCCTTCTACATGGAATCCGCCTCCACCGGGTTCCTGGGCGAAGCCGGACGCGAGGCCGCCGAGTTGCTGGCCAACCAGGTCTCCGTCTCGATTCGCAACGCCGACCTGTACGGGCAGGTCCCGTTCATCGGGTTCCTAGAGCCCATGGCCGCCTGGTGGAAGCGCGTCATGGCCATGCCGCGACGCAAGCTCCTGACGCGGTACGCGATCCCGGCGGCGCTGGCGTTGGTCGTCATCTTCTTCCCCTGGGCCGAGCGCATCACTCCGAGAGATACGCAACTTCTGCCCGGCAATCGCATGCCCATCCGTGCCACTGTCGATGGATTGCTGGCGGAGATCCTGGTGAACGAGGGCGACGCCGTCGCGGAAGGCAACGTGCTGGCGGTTCTCCGCGACGACGAGATCCGTATGCAGATCCAGGAGAGCAACGGTGCTCTCGCCGTGGCGGAAAGAGAAGCGGCGTCCGCGCAACAGCGAGGTGATGAATCTGCGGCCCGGATCGCGCAGATCGATGTCCGCCAGCTGTCGGCGCAGCTCGATATCCTCGACGAACGGTTGGAGCGAACCCGGCTGAAGGCCCAGGTGGCAGGGGTCGTGCTCACGCAGCGTCCCGACGAGATGCTGGGCGAGTGGCTGGGCGCCGGCGAAACCTTCGTGACGTTGGGCCGAACAGACCGTCTCGAGGTGGAAGCCCACGTGCACCAACGCGACATCGAACGCGTTGAGATGGGGCAGCGGGTTCGCCTCAAGGTCCCGGCTCTACCGCACTATACGTTCATCGGTACGGTGACGGAGATCGCGCCCCACGCCGACTCCACGATCGCAGATGCTCCCACGTTCGTCGTGCGTGCGTGGCTGGACAACTCGGAAGGGCTGATCAAGCCCGGCATGGAGGCGCGGGCCAAGATCGTGGGTCCGCGTCGCCCCTTCGGTTGGTGGATGGCACGCCCGGTCGTGCGCTGGGCCCAAATGCACTTTTGGCGGTGAACATGACAAAGATCCAATTGACCGGCCTCGCATCCGTTTTCCTGGCGACGTCTTTCCTCGGTTGCAGCCGCGAGATCGAGTCGGACCCTGACGCCCGCGCCGGCGAGGGGATCCGACTAAGCCTCGCATCCACGGCGTCAGCGGCCGACGTCGACCTCGGCTACCACACGTTCCTGTATTCCGAGCGCGATGTGGACGTGGTCAGCCAGATGGTCAGCGGCTACTACTTCGAGCAAGGAATCGTCGTGATGACGATTCATGCCGAAGTCGGGGATGCGGTCAAGCGGGGCCAACTCCTCGCCACACTGGACGATGCCGATGTCCAGATCCAACTGGAGGCGGCACGCGCCGCCCTCGACGAGGCCAACGCCAACTTCGCTCGTGTCGAGTTGATGCGGGAGAAGGAAGTGGTCCCGCAATCGGAGTACGACGCGGCGATCTACGCCAAGCGCTACGCCGAGGCTGAGCTCAAGCGCACCGAGCTGGACCTCTCTAGGACCCGGATCAAGGCACCCTTCTCGGGAGTGGTCTCGCGACGCTACATCCGCGAGCGCGAACTGATCGAAGGCAGCACGCCGCTATTCCGCATCACCGCGATGGCTCCGTTGCGCGCCCGGCTCCTGGTACCGGAGACCCGGGCCACGGCCTTCCTCGCGGGAGCACCGGTGCGAATCACGGACGCCCATGGCGAGATCGCGACGGCTCGTGTGCTAGTCGTCAGCCCGACGGTGGACCCCGGTAGCGGCACCCGAGAAGTGATCATCGAGCTCTCTGAGCCCAACGGCTTCCGACCCGGCGCCGCAGTCCTCATCAAGCCCAGCGAGGCAGAGGCAATAGAGCGGTGACTTCCGCCCTCGATGCCCGACCCAAGCTGAAGGACGACGTGAAGATCGTTCACCGTGAGATTCACGGTAAGATCCACTACGTCGTCAAGGAACCCTCCGAGCAGAAGTACTTCCAGTTTGGCGAGGCCGAGGTCGCGCTGATGCAGTTGATGGACGGCGTGCGAACGCCTGCGGACATTTCGGCTGATGCCGCGGAGACACTCGGCGCACGACCACCCGCCGGGCAGGTCGCAGATTTCGCCCAAAAACTCAAACGCCTCGGCCTGGTCGAACGCAGCGCCGCGGAACAGCGCTTGATGCTAATGGAACACCTGCGCTCCGATCGGAAAGTCCGCTCACGGCGTCGGACTAAAGGCTCGATCCTTCGGCTACGCTTCTCCATCGGCGACCCGGACCGCTTCTTCGAATGGTTCGTCAGCCACACACGTTGGATCTGGTCGCCCGGCTTCGTCATCGCCTCGTTGGGGTTGTTTGTCGTTTACTTCGCCGTGCTCTTCGCCCGCTGGGACGAGTTCTGGGGCGCGACGTTCGGGCTCTACACACTGTCGGGCTTCGGCGCCTGGGACTACGTGATCCTCTGGGGGCTGTTCTTCGGGATCGGCGCGATCCACGAGCTGGGGCACGGCTTCACGACAAAGGCGTTCGGCGGCGAGGTCCGCGAGATCGGCGGCATGGTTCTCTACTTCTCGCCGGCCCTCTTCTGCAATACGAACGACGCCTGGACCTTCCAAAAACGTTCGCACCGTTTGTGGGTGACCTTCGCCGGTCCCTGGGTCGAGATGCTCATTGCCGCGCTGGCCGGTATCGTCTGGATCGTGGCGGAACCGGGCACGCTGGTCTTTAAGCTCAGCTTCCTGACGTTTCTGTCGGCAGGCATCCTCGCCGTCCTGGCCAACCTGAATCCGCTGTTGCCCCTGGATGGGTACTACGCGCTGTCCGATTGGCTCGAGATCCCCAACCTGCGGCGCCGCGCTTTCGATTACATGGGTTGGTTAGGTAAGAAGTATTTCCTCGGCATGGACGTCGCCGAACCTGCCGTCACGCCCCGCGAGCGGCGCGTCTTCATCATCTACGGATCTGCTGCTGTCTTCTACAGCCTGTTCGTCATCGTCGTTTCCCTGGTGTGGCTGGTACTGGTGGTCGGTCGCTTCATCGGCCCCCTGGTCTGGGTCATCATCGCGTTCTCGCTGACCAGCACGTTGGTGAAGCTCTCCGGTCGGGGACGGGCGATGGCGACGGCGGCGGCCACGACCTGGCGCGCCGGCTTCCTCGGCGGCCGCCGCGCGGGCATTCTGCTAGCCGCGGTCGCGTTGCTCATGATCCTGCCATTCATTCTGCCCTGGACTTCGCGAGTAACGGGCGAGTTCCGTATCGAGGCTTCGCCGCGGGCGTTGGTTCGGGCGGAAGTCGATGGCACCCTGGATTCCTGGCACGTCACGGAGGGCGACACCGTCGCGGTGGGCCAACCCATCGCCACGTTGTGGAGCCCAAGTGTCGAGGCGGCCTACCTGGCCCTCGAGGCCCGGGTCGAGCGACTGAGGCTGCAGCGTGCCGACGCCGAGTCGGCCGGCAACCTCGCGACGGCGGCTTCTATGAATTCCATGCTGCAGGAGTCGACACGCGAGCTTGCGCTTCTGAAGGGTAGACTCGAACGCCTGGTCGTGCGCGCCCCGATCCACGGAGTCGTTCTCGGTCATCGTCTTGAGGAACGCACGGGCAGCGCACTGAGAGAAGGCGATCTATTGATCGAAGTCGCAGCTACTGGAGCGCGCTACGCCCGCGTGAAGGTTCCGCCCAAGCGGGCCGGCGAGGTGATGGCCGGACAAACCGCCGCTTTGAAGTTCACATCGCGACCGGACCTGAAGTTCATCGCCGACTTACAGGCGGTCGATCCGGCGGCAGAGGAGGGCTGGCTCGAAGCCGACGTCCTCGTACCGGCGGGGGACTGGCAGCCCGACCCGGGAATGACCGGGGTCGCCAAGATTCACACCACACGCGGAACGCTCGCCCAGGCGATCGCGCGCGCCGTACGCAGAACGATACGAGTAGACCTATGGCTATAAACGGCAAGAACACGATGGATGACGTTCGCACCGCGATCCACGAGCTCTCCATGTTCAACGGAGTCAGCGATGAAGCTCTTCACGAGCTGGCCTCTATGGCACGCTGTCACGATTACCCAAAGAACAACATTCTCTTTTACCAGGGCGACCCTCCCGGCTCGATCTATCTGCTGGTCAGCGGCCGAGTGAAATGCACGCTCATGAACGAGGAAGGCAGAGAGGTGGTACTGAACGGCGTCCAGCCAGGCGGTATCTTCGGGCTGATCTCCGCTATCGACGGGGGGCCTCAACCGGCAAACGCGATTACAGTCCAGCGCTCCAGAATCGCCAAGTTCCCGGTCGATGACTTTGTTGCCTGGCTAGCCCAGCAGAAGATGGTTCAGAAGGTCATCATGGCCGAGTTCGGCCGCCGCATTCGCGACGCCTACCAGAAAATCGGCGAGCACGCGCTCATGGGGGTAAAGGAGCGGCTACTGATGGCGCTGCTGGACATAGCCGATCGAGAGGGCGAGTCCGAGCCCGAAGGCGCGATGATCGTGTTCACCCGGCCCACGCACCAGGAACTGGCCAACCGCATCGGCTCGAGCCGGGAGGTGGTATCGCGCCTGCTCAAGGACTTGCTGGACAGCGACCTGCTGCATGCGGAAGGCCGGGTCATTCGGGTCTCCGAGTCGGCGCTGGTCCTCCGCGAGGAATAGCCGACTGAAGTTGTCCGGCGTGACGAAAGTCACGCCCTGCGTGCGCCCTGAGGTACCGTTCGACCGCCCCATCGGTTACAGCCCTTGGCCTCGTCAAGTCACGCTGCGATCACGCCCGATATTACATGCCCGGGGTGACAAGCGTCGTCGCCCCAAACTCGCGCTTCGTGTATCTTTGTCCCCAGTTGCTAGTACAGCCTGACCCACTCAAGGGTCGCGAACCAACCGTCACAAGGAGAGAACAATGGAGAAGCAGCCGGTCCGCATCGAGCTCACGGAAGAGCAGAAGAAGCAGATCTCAGAGGCCACGGGTAAAGACGCATCCGCCATCGAGCTGACTGTCGAAGAGCTCGAGGAGAGGGTTTCGCCCCGCACCCGTCCGGGAGCCTGATTAATTGACAAGGACCGGGGAGACGCAGTAGCCCCTCCGGTCCTCAGCGCAGGGCGGTCGCAGCAGACCGCCCTGCGTCTTTTTGTTACCTTCACCGATGTGACGAAGATCACACAGACCTGACACACAGAAGCACAGACTCTCTCGCCCACTCGTCACAACCGGTTTGCCCACCGATCACCCGAATCCTATGCCCACGATTACCGGCCGAGCGTGACCTGCGTCGTCGCACGCCCTGCGATTCGGCGGCATCTTGGGAATCGTCAGTAGCAATGATTGAACCCTCGGGCAGAGAGGGACGGCCCCAACCACTGTAACTCAAAGGAGCAGGATGATGGACAAGCACGAACCGGTCCGAATCGAGTTGACTGAGGATCAGAAGCAGCAGATCCTCGAGGCCACCGGCAAGGATGCCTCCGCCATCGAGCTGACCGTTGAGGAGCTCGAGGAGCGGGTGTCGCCTCGCAGNNNCGCAGGGGGGTGGAGCCCCGGAGCCCGATGGCCTAGCAGTCAGCGCCAAATCGGGATCGGGAATGTTGGCCGCATCTAACCTTCCGGTCCCAACACGCAGGGCGGCCCCAGCCCGGTCGCGCCCTGCGTTGTTTTTTTGTCCTTTCCGCCTCACATTGTCTCCCTCATGAGCGATGCCCCCCCCATCGAACCCTGTCCCACTTGCGGCGACACGATACCGCAAGGCGCCCACTATTGCGCGACGTGCGGCGTGCCCGTCGACGCCAGTTTCGCCGCCGCCTGCCCCGCTTGCACGACGCAGAACTTGAAGAAAGCCCAGTTCTGCCTGGCCTGCGGCGCACCGCTTTCCTCGCCCAGCCAGGCCGACCGCCGCGTCGTCTCGGTCCTTTTCGCCGACCTGTCGGGGTACACCCAGCTGAGCGAGCAGCTGGACGCCGAGGAAGTCCATCGGCTCATCCTGGACTGCCTGAATAGGCTCTCCGACTGCATCGCCCGCTGGGGCGGCTACGTCGACAAATTCATCGGTGACTGCGTGATGGCACTGTTCGGGGCACCCGTCGCCTACGAGAACGAGCCAGAGCGGGCCGTCCGTGCTGCGCTCGACATGCAGGAGGCGCTGCGAGAATGGGCGGTCGAACACAGCCACGCGTTTGGAGAAGAGGGCAAGTTCAAGCCCCAGCTTCGCATCGGCATCAACACGGGGCCCGTGGTGGCGGGTCTCTTTGCCGGCGGTGGAGCCCAGAATTACACAGCCGTAGGTGACACGGTCAACGTCGCCTCCCGGCTCGAAACCCGATGTGAGCCCGGACGCATCCTCACCGACGCCACGACCGTCAATCATACGAACCATCTAATCGAGTTCGACGAGGAACTCGAGTTGGCGGTCAAAGGGCGCCACGAGCCCGTCCGTGCCCGACACGTCATTCGCGTCAAGCCGGAGCGCGGACGCGTGCGCGGCTTCGAGGGGCAGCACACGACGCTCGTAGGCCGGTCCAAGGAACTATCACGTTTGCAGGCGGCGTGGCAGAAAGCGCGGAAGGGCGAGTTCCAGCTCTGCCTGATTACGGGTGCAGCGGGCATCGGCAAAACGAGACTACTGGAGGAGCTGGTCGGTTCCGAAGAAGCCAGCTCGGTGCCCATCGCCATCGGCCGCAGCTATCCCTATAGCAGCAGCACTCCGTGGGAACCTGTCGCGGAGTTGCTTCGTAGCAAACACAACCTCCAGGTGGACGTCGCGCCAAAAGACGCCGCCACAATGGTCATCTCTGGCGCGCCCGAGCCCTGGTCGCCGCAACTCGAGGCCGGTCTCGCCATCGCACTGGGCAGCCCGGTCTCCGAGGTAACCGAGCTACAGGGCTACAGCCCGACCGAGCGGCAGGAGTGGATTCGGAAAGCGGTGATCCGCTCCTTGGGTTCTGGCGAGGGTTCGCCGGCGATGTTGGTGCTCGAAGACCTCCATTGGGCCGATCAGACGACGCTCGAAGCTTTGAGTCGGCTGCAGGAGACGAAGCTGCCGGGTCCAGTCATGGTCGTGCTCATCTCCCGGCCCCCGCTATCGCACGAGACGGCGCTCAACCGATTGGTGGAGACGGTCGAGGATCGCATCGACCTGAAACCTCTTTCGCAAGTCGAGCTTCGGCAGTTGACGGAGTCCCTGCTGGGAGAGCACGAGTTGCCCGGGAGTTTCCTGGATCGCATCGCCGAGCGCGCCGAGGGTATCCCACTCTTCCTCGAGGAGGTGCTCAAGTCGCTGGCGGCGAACGAGGCGATCCGACGTGAGGACGACGTCTGGAAAGCCGAAGGCGACCTCGACCAGTTGAGCGTTCCCGACACCATCGAGAGCGTGCTCAGCACTCGCATCGACGGTCTGGATAACGCGGCGAAGTCTGTGTTGCAGTATGCCGCCATCGTCGGTAGGCGCTTCTGGAACGGAGTGCTAGCCGAGGCCCTCGTCCAGCGCCCGGTCGATAGCGAGCTGGACACATTGATGGACGGAGCCTTTGTTCGTTCGCTTCCCTTCTCCACCGTGAGCGGAGATAGAGAGTTTCTCTTCGAGCACCTGCTGCTACAGGAAGTGGCCTACGAAGGCATGCTCCGCAGGCTACGGACCGAGCTGCACGGCGCGGTGGCCGAGTGGCTGGAGAACAGGCTGGGCGAGGGCGCTTCCGAGTACGCCGAGTGGATCGCGTTTCACCACGAGCGCTCGGCCGAACCCGACCGAGCGCTCCCCTACCTGGAGAAGGCCGCAGACACAGCTCGCGAGCGCGGCTCGTTGAGCGATGCGCGGGCGCTGGTCGAACGCGCCCTGGGACTTGCAGCCGATCCGACAGCCAAAGCGCGCCTGTTGTTGATCACGGAGGATATCGCGGCGGAAGCCGGCGAAACGGAGACGCGTCGCTCGGCGCTGGACGACCTGGAGGCCCTAGCCGGCGAACAAGACGACGACCGTATCGCCGCCGAAGCCGAGTATCGACGCGCCCGATTCCAGCTTCACTCCGGCGACCTGTCGGGCGCACACGCCAACGGCGAAAAGTCGCTGGCTCGTTTCGAAGAGATCGGCGACATCTCCATGCAGGCGGATGTGCTTCGCCTGCTCGCTCGCGTGTCTCACCTTTGGGGCGACCAGCGGGAGGCGCTCAAGTACTATCGCTCATCATTGCCGTTGGAGCGCGAGGCCGGCGATCGCTACGGGCAGGCGGAAGTCTTCGACCAGCTCGGCCTCGTGCAGATCGACCTCGACGACTTCGCCACCGCCCTCGACTACTTCGAAGCCGCCCGTGAGATCTGCGCCGAGATCGGTCAACGGCCGGCCGAAGCCCGGATCATCGGCCACCAAGCCTGGGCCCTCCACTGGGTGGGCCGTTACGAGGAAGCGGAGAAGTCGGCCCGCATGGCGCTGGAGCTGGCCGAACGATGCGGATCGCTGCAGGCGCAATCCGGCTCGAAGCTGGCGCTGGCGGCGGCGCTCGCCGCATTGGGCGAGAACGCCGAGGCGGAGACACTAGCGAGACAGGTCTGCGAGGTAGCCGAGCAGGCACACCAACCCGGGCTGGGCGCGCGCGCTTACTTGCAGCTCGCCCAAATCCAAACGGGTTCCGCCAGCGCGAAGGCCTCGAAGCAGGCTCGTCAGCTGGCGCGACAGGCCGGTCTGGCCCACGTCGACATCCTGGCCGTCACCCGCGAAGCCGAGTTGGCGCTCGAAGCCGGGGACGTCGAAAGCGCGGAGGAAGCCTCGGCCGAGGCCATGCACAAGCTGAGCATGCGCGGCAAGATCGAGGGCCCCGAGGAGGCCGTGCTCTTCACGCGCTCTCGCAGCCTTGAGGCCCAGGGACGAGGTGACGAAGCGGCAGAGGTTCTCGAGCAGGCCCGCGCGGCGATCCGCGAGAAGGCGGCCAAGATCGGGGACTCCGATATTCGTCAGAGCTTCCTGGAAATTCCTCTGAATCGGGAAGCCCTGGGCGAGGCGGCGGTCGAGTGAGGCCCTCGCGGTGACGAACCAGGCCGCCCTTCTGCTCGCGGGCTTTTTCTTCGCCCACTACCTCGGCGACTTCACACCGCTTTCCACGCCCGGGATGCTGGCGGCGAAGGCGAACGCCAAACCGATGTGGCTCATCGCCGCCCACGCTCTGGTGCACACCGTTTTAGTCGCGCTGGTCATCTGGGTCGTCGTGTTCCCAGCCTGGTCGATACTGGCACTTGCCGCTGGCATCGAGTTCGTCACCCATTTCGCCCTCGACGCCGGCCGCGCGCGACTCGGTCGCCGCATTCCCAACCTGAACGATCCAACCCGTAACGTGTTCTGGTACGCGCTCGGGCTGGACCAGTTCGCGCACGCTCTGGTGTTGGTGTACCTGGCACTCCTGTTACTCTAATTTCATGTAGCGTAACGTACCATTCCAGCCCACATGATTCTCACCTGATAGGCCCTCCCGTGCCTGATAGCTACCTGACCGCCACCTGACCACCACATGATAGCTACGTGGTAGCTTTCGCTTCGAGTTGTACCCTGGAATCTTCCGGGGGCTCATTCGGAGAGCGGATGCTTCCAATAGTCTCTTATTAAAAGACTACCTCAGCTGTCCCACCTGCCCGCTGTGGAAGCGGCAGTTCAGCTCGGTAGAATGAGCCTCCGATCCTCTTGACGCCGTCAGGGCCTGGCACCCACAGGGCCACCTTGGCGGCGTCTCCTCATCCAGCATTGTGCATTTCCCTGCTGAATTGCAGCTTACGGCATGATTGGAATCATCGAGTTCGGAGCGCTGGTGGTCGTGGCGGGTGTGGTCGGGGTTATCGGTCAGTTTATCACCGGTTACTCCAGGGGCGGCCTAACCGTGTCGGTGATCATGGCCTTCATAGGCGCTTGGGCCGGGCCCTATTTCGCCGACTATATCGATTGGGCGGAACCGATCACCGTGCCACTCGGTGACGTACGATTCCCCCTCGTCACCTCGGCGGCCGGAGCACTGGTCCTGGTGTTGATCGTCAACCTGCTTACCAAGAAGCGGAAGTTCTAGTACCCCATCCCGATGTCGGTGTGGATGATGACGTCGGTGCGGCGGTTTCTCGCTCGTCCTTCCCTCGTATCGTTGCTTGCGACCGGTCGCGTCTCTCCATATCCCGTCGCTTCGATCAGCGACGGCTGTAGGCCCGGGTTGCCGAGTAGATAGCTGCGAACCGCTTGGGCCCGCTCCTGCGACAATCTCAAGTTCGTCGCATCGCTTCCGAACGAATCCGTGTGCCCCTCGACCGTGACTCGTGAGCCCGGAAACTCCAGGATGGCACGCTGGAGCCGGTCGAGAACATCGCGCTGCGACGGGTCGATCTCCGATTGGCCGACTTCGAAGCTGAGTGTCAGCAATCGGATGGTGACATCGGCACCTTCGCGCAGGACCCGCGCTTCGTCGCGGCTGAACATGCGCTCTACCGTCGCGAACTTCTGACGCAAACGCGCTTGCTCATCCATCCGATTGACCAGCGCGGTCCTCTCTTCGGTCAGTCCTCCCAGTTCCTGCTCCAAATCAGCGGTTCGCGTCTCGAGCTCGACCACGCGCGCGCCCATGACCGCGACCTGATCCGTTCGGTCCATGAGTTCGATCCCGAGACCGGCGAGACTGTCCTGGTAGGCCTCCACTTCGGCGACAATGGCATCGGTGGTGGATGACATACCGGTCTCGAATTGCGAGGCGACCTGAAGAGCGCTCGCAATCCTGGCCAGCTGGTCTTCGCCGGCCAGCATCACGTCCTCGAAGGTCAGCTCCTCGTCTTCGATGGCGCGCACGATCCCGGCAAGATATATGGCGTGCATCGCTTCGCGCCGAGCCTGTTGGGCCAACCAACGCGGCTCGTCGGTGTCGTAACGGCTATCACTCAGCAACTGTTCGGCCTCCGTCACCAACGCCTCCGCATTGGCCAGGGTCACGGGCGCCCGTTTCTGCGCGCCGCCGTCCTTGGCCTGCATCAACAACTCCCAAGTTTCCTGAAGGTAGTTCGCCTTGATGGCCTGAAGCTCGGCATCTCGATAAAGCGCCTCCGCCTCGTCCGCTTTCTCTCGCGCGTCCTCTACATCGCCGCCTTCGTGCTCGCGAGCCGCCTTCTCGAACAGATCGCTGGCCGTCATCCAGAGGTCCGCGGCGTACTCCGACGCTTCAGCGGCCGCCGCGTCATCGCGCGCGGCCAGCGCTTCGGACAGCGTGGGGTAGGCGAGCTGTGCTGCAGCGGTGGCCTGCTCGAAGAACTCTACGGCCTCAACGAGCTTCTTACGAACGTCTTCACTGTTTCTCCCCCGCTCAAGGTCTCGCTCCGCCTCCTGATAACGCTTCATGCCCTCGCCGAAGCTGCGGGGTGCCAGAATATCCGCGCGCGCCTCTTGGGCACTCTCCAGGGCCTGGTCCGCCTCACTGAAAAGCGAGTTCCTGGACCCCTGCTGTGCGAGGACTGTCGAGCCGCTCACATGTAGAGCCGTCACTGCGGCCACAGCGGCGGCGACACGGTAGAGAAATCGAAGGTCGAACATGGGTTTTACACCTTATCGGATTTATCCCAGTACCCAAATCGAGGTACTGCCCGGGCGAGCGCATAGCTATACGTGCAATTCGAAATCATAGCAGGGTCCGGCTTCCAGCCCAACCACTCAGCTTGATCGTACCACAGTCGGCCGGCCGCAACCAGCGGCTGATCAAACCGCTACCGCCGGCACAGCGTGTGTGTCATACACGGGGGTGTCGCCGACCGACACGACGATGCCGGTTCGAGACCCCGGGTGTGGCCCAAGAACCGCGACCTTCAGGGTCCAAACGGCGGCACCGGGCTTGCTCTGCTAGGGTACAGCAGGAGTGGCCCCATGTTTCGTCACACCCTCATGTTGGCCCGCCCGATAATCTTCTTGCCTTGGCTGGCGCTCGTCTCGGCGACACCCAATACGTACGGACAGGAGCTCGACCCGGGGATCTCCAGTGCTGCGCCCGGAGAATTGGAGAACCTGCTCAACGAGGATGACTTCTTCGTGACCGGCTTTCCGCTAGGCGAGTTTGGTGCGCACGTGGTCACGGCCCCAGGGATCGGAGCCTCCAGCGTGGTTCACTTCGATCAGCGTGGTACTCTCGGCATGAGGCTAGATGGGTACTTCCTGCTCTACGGTATCGAGGCGCGATGGATGTCGCCGGAAGCCGTCGCAAGCCTCGTCGATATCCCCGAGCCCGAGAACCATCACGACGTCACCATGATGCACGGCATGTACTCGCTGCTGGCCGGGCCCCAGTTCGCGTTCCGTTCAGGCGACGTGCGAGCGCACGTGCACGGTGGCGCCGGCCTCACGCGCTTCGTCACGACATCTTCGACCCGCGTCAGCGATCCGTGGTCCGAGCCCGGGGAGGAAACCGAGAGCTCCACCAACTTCGACCATGTCACGCTGGCCTGGACGGGTGGAGCCGGGCTGGATATCAGAATCTTCAAGAAGGCTTCGCTAGCACTGAACATCCAGTACCTGGCCAACGGATACGCCCGTTATCTCGAGGAGGGAAGCATCGAGGTGCTACCGGACGGCTCGCTGTCCATCAATCCCGTCGAAAGCTCCGCGAATCTGGTGGTTTTCCAGATCGGAGTATCGCTTAAAGCCGGTCACCATTAGACGGTTCCTCACGGCTGGCGCTCATCTTCCCGGCCTCATCTCCAGCCCTGCGAAAGTCACACGCACTCCCGATCCTTCCTTGCGTTGACCCCCGTTTTCTGGGATATTCCGCGGACCCCAACACAGGACTCGGGAAGTGAAAAGGACCGTGATGTCACTACGATTCTCAACTACAGCCGCCTGTTTGCTGGTGTTCGCCAGCGCTGGCGCCGACCTCAAAGCACAGCAGACCGGAAATCTTGCCGTCGACTACCGTGAGGTAGCTGACCGTATTATCGACGCCGCGCTGTCGGACAGTTTTGCCTTCCAGCGCCTGACCGAGATGCTCGACCTGTTCGGGCACCGCTTCAGCGGCTCCCAGAACCTCGAGTCGGCGCTGGACTGGATTTCTGAGAATATGCAGCGGGACGGACTCGATAACGTCCGTTCAGAGCCCGTATTGGTGCCACACTGGGTACGAGGCGACGAGTCTCTGGAATTGGTCTTGCCCCGACCGTTGGACCTACCGATGCTCGGTCTGGGTGGCAGCATCGGCACTCCCCCGGAAGGGATTCGCGCCGAAGTCCTGGTGGTGAGCAGTTTCGACGAGTTGGAGGCTCGAAGCTACGAAGCTCGCGGCAAGATCGTCCTGCTCAACGCTCCGTTCACCAGCTATGGAAAGACCGTGACCTATCGGGTCGTAGGTGCGGTGGCGGCAGCCCGAGCCGGCGCCGTGGCCAGCCTGATCCGTTCGGTAACGCCGTTCTCGTTGCGAACGCCGCATACCGGCCAGATGCGCTACGATCCCAGCGTTCCGCAAATCCCGCACGCTGCCATCACGCCGGAAGACGCCGACATGCTGCAGCGGATGCAGGAGCGCGGAGAGCGCATAGAAGTCCTTCTAAAGATGGACGCGGAGACGCTGCCCGACGTGATGTCGCGCAACGTGATGGGCGAGATCGTGGGCTGGGAACACCCGGAAGAGATCGTGGTCCTGGGTGGCCACATCGATTCCTGGGATGTCGGCCAGGGTGCCATGGATGACGGGGGCGGCAGCGTAGCCGCCTGGGAAGTGATTCGACTGATGAAGGTCCTCGGCCTTCGACCGCGGCGGACAATTCGGGCCGTGATGTGGACCAACGAAGAGAACGGTCTTCGTGGTGGCCGCGCCTACCGTGAGCACCACATAGACGAGTTGGATGACCACGTTCTCGCCATCGAGTCAGACGGCGGTGTCTTCAAACCTCAGGGATTCGGGTTCACGGGTTCCGACAACGCGTACCGAACGATTCGTGAGATTGGTACTCTTCTCAATCGTATCGACGCTGGCCAGATCACTCGCGGCGGCGGCGGCGCTGATATCGGCCCCATCATGAAGGACGGAGTTCCCGGGATGGGCCTGCGTGTGGAAGGCGAGAAGTACTTCTGGTACCACCACACCCACGCGGATACGATCGACAAGCTGGACCCGCGCGAGATGGCGGAATGCGTGGCCGCGATGGCAGTCATGGCTTACGTCGTAGCCGACATGCCCGAGCGGTTGCCCCGCTGATCCAGGCAAGTACTCCTAGCCCGCGGTGAACCCGGTCTCCTTGTGCGTTCCATCGCAGAAGGGCTTTCTCTTCGATGCACCGCATCGGCAGAGGTGAACCCGAGTGTCGTGATAGCTGGTTTGCCTCCCATCCGAGCTACGAACCTCCAGAACACCCTCGGCCCGAAGGGATCCGTTCGCTAGCGGCGTTATCGTGAGTCTTTGGCCCGGTGAGAATTCCTCGGGCCGCGGCTTCGGATCCACTACATCGCCGGAAGCGCTGAATCCGGCGTCGCTGTGCCTACCGTCGCAAAACGGCTTGTTCTGCGACGCACCGCAACGGCAGAAGGCGACGCGTACATCGCGAAGTTTCAACGCACCCTCGCCATCGACAATGTCGATATCACCTTTCACGTAGACCGGCCCGTCGGCTTCCAGGATGGCGATATTGTCATCGGGCTTTGACTCGTCGGTACCGCCGTCTTTCCGCTGAAAGTGGAGTGCACCGGTAGGACAGCGGACGACGACCTCGGCAACCCGATCTGCCTCCGCACCATCCGCGTCGACCCACGGTCTGCGGTCCTTTTCGAACACGCTGGGCAGACCGTGGACGCACTCGGCGACATGAATGCAGCGTTTCGCATCGTACTCGACGACGAGTGCTTTGCCCTCGTACCGCCTTCGTTTGTCTTTCACCTCGATGACTCCTTCCCAATCAAACCCTACGGGCTCTTTGCAGGAGCCTGGATCCTCTCGCTCCGATTCCGGCTCCATGACTTATACGTGGACACTCCCGTAAGCACCAGTTCGAAGACGCCCGGATGCGGACTCCTAGGAACCGTACTTGAGGACAAGTTGTTGTTCCTAACAACTGTCTCCCTATCAAGACCCCAACCAGGAGGCTGCCCATGAGTACTCACCTTGTTAGAGCAGCTTGTGTCCTCACCGTTTTGGGTCTGGCCGTCGCCTGCGGAGGCGACGACGGAACCGGTCCCGATAACGGAAACGGCGACAACCCTCCAACCCTCTCGGGCGACGTGCAACCAATACTGACAGCCAACTGCACAACCGGATGTCATGGCGGCACCCAACCGATCCTCGGCCAGAACCTCAGCGAAGGTCAAACGATCGCGACCACCGTGAACGTAGCGTCCACCGAGTTGAACACGATGGACCGCATCGAACCTGGGGATCCCGACAACAGTTACCTCGTCCACAAAATCCAGGGCACGCAAGCTTCGGTTGGAGGCACCGGCGAGCGCATGCCGTTGAACAGGGACGAGCTGACCCAGGAACAAATCGACATCATTCGCGCCTGGATCGCCGACGGCGCGAACGACAACTAGCCGTAGTCCGATGTTTAGGAGGGTATCTCTGGTCGTCCTCGGCGCGCTCGTTTCGGCGGGCGCTGCCGAGTTGGCGGCTGAGCCGTACATCGCACTGCGCACGGGCCTCAAGTGCTCGCAGTGTCACGTCAATCGGACCGGCGGTGGTGGACGCAACGACTTCGGCAGTGCGTGGTCACAGACGCAACTGCCGGCACAGACCGTGGCCACGAAGAGTCGAAGGGTCGTAGACTGGCTGGGGCTCGGCTTCGACATGCGAGCTCGGTTCGACTGGGCCGCAAACGATAACGTCACACCGAACTCGGCCTTCTCCATCGCCGAGTCCCAGCTTTACCTCGAAGCCAACCTCATCCCCAACATAGTGACATTGTACATAGATCAGACGCTGGGACCCGACCAGGCTCAGCCACGCGAGCTGTTTGGCCTGGTAGCGTGGAAGCCGCTGAACGG
>JBDHGH010000071.1:0-17237 GCA_039589995.1 Gemmatimonadota bacterium
CTCGGTCTCTCGATCTTTGTCGGCGGCCTGAAACATCAGACGCAAGAATTCAATCCGCGGGCCGCGGGGATGAACGTTGCACTGCTCGTCCTCGCCGTGGTCGGGCTGGTGGTACCGGCATTGTTCGACTTCGCTCATCCCGAAGGTGACCCGGCTGCGCTGGAGTATTTGTCCGAGTTTGTTGCGGTGGCTCTTATCGCCGTCTACGGTCTAAGCCTGCTCTTCTCTCTCAAGACCCACCGGGAGCTGTTTCGGGCGAAGATCGCCCACGAGGAGCCCAACTGGAGCCTCCGGCGCACCCTCGTCGCTCTCTTCGTCGCCACGGCGTTCGTCGCCTGGCTGTCGGAAATTCTCGTGGGAGTGACGGAAGAGACCATCGCACAGCTTGGAGTGAGCGAGCTGTTCTTGGGTGTCATCATCATCCCGTTGGTCGGTAACGCGGCGGAGCACGGTGCCGCCGTGATGATGGCCGCGAAGAACAAGATGGACCTGTCGTTTGCGATCGCCGTTGGCTCGAGCACTCAGATTGCTCTGTTCGTCGCGCCGCTGATGGTCTTCATCTCGCTGTTGTTGGGCAACCCGATGAACCTGGCGTTCACCGCGTTCGAGGTGACAGCGGTGGCGCTGTCGGTGGGCGTCGTCACGGTCATCGCGCTGGACGGCGAGTCGAACTGGCTGGAGGGCGCGCAGCTGCTGGCCGTCTACGGGATACTGGCCGCTGCCTTCTTCTTCTTTTAGTCCCGGACGCAAGCGAGGCCGTTAGAGGCGGATCCGTTTAGCCCGCGAGAGGAGACGACATGAGGATCGTGGGAGGCGCCTGGGCGGGCCGCGACCTCGTTTCGCCCGGCGCCCGAGTGCGGCCGACCGCCGAGGAGATCCGCAATCGCTGGCTCGACATCCTCGCTCCCCACCTCGACGGCGCCCGTGTGCTGGATCTGTTCGCCGGTTCGGGCGCCCTGGGCTTGGAAGCCCTGTCTCGCGGAGCGGCCAGCGCCGACTTCGTGGAGAACGGGCCCGCCAGCCTCCACTCGCTGAAAGCCAACGTCGCCGCCCTCCGTGTCACCAAGCGCACCCGCATCTTCAAGCGCGACGCCATCCCCTTCCTCGAGGCCCTGGAGGCGGCAGCCTACGACATCGCGTTCGCGGACCCGCCTTACGGTTCGCGTAAGGCCGACCGCGTCGTCAAACGGTGGCTCGAGGTGCCTTTCAGCCGGATTCTGTCGGTGGAGCACGGGCACCAGCATCGCCTGCCTGGAAAGGGCAAGAGCTATCGGTTCGGCGATACCCGGGTGAGTATCTACCGTGCAGCCTGAGGCTCAACATAGAACGCAGCCAGACCGCCAGAGTCGCCCCTCGTCATCGCCGCGCCCGCGGCAGTGACTCTCTCCGGGATGAAAGAAGCGTATCTAAGTCGCGGACGAGGGCGAGGAAGAGGACGCGGACGCGACGCTGACGTCGACGGAACCTGAGCGTCTCGCGCTTACCCTTCGAGCTGGCGATTCGGGTCGGTCGTTGACTGAGGCCGATCGGATAGTGCCGGAGCTTTGTAGTCGCGCACGATTTCGACGAGGCGATCGAGAAGGCTGCCCGCAGCTTTGGACTTTCGCCGTACCCGAGAACGGTACCATGCGCGGAAGCTCCCGTACACCGTGGCAAACGCTGCGCCCAAGCCCAGCAAGGCGGCTCCTTCTGCGCCAGTGTCGAGCATTGCACCCATGACACCCATAGCGATGATACTGCCCCCGGCAAGCGCGCCCGCGCTCAAGGCGGTGCGGTCGATGCTAGGGAGTTCCGTAATCTTGATACGGGTCTTTCCGCGGCGCGGGCTGACGAGGACCTTGGTCTTCGGGGACGACCGAATGATCCCTCGACGGTGCTCCCAAGAGAGGGACTGACTCAACGTCTCATTGAGTTGCCCCGCTTCGCCGATGGTGTCGCGGACCTCTTCCAGAAGTATCGCGTAGGCCTCAGGGGAAATCTCCACTTCGACCATCTGATCCAGCTCGATCCTACCGGTGTAGCCGAATAGACCACCCTTCTCGATTGCGCTCTCCGGGGTGGCAGGGGGAGGCGGTTTGACAATTGCGTCCCAGCGAGCGGCGTCCCGCACAAGCGTTGGCGGGATGCCGACCTCGGCTGCCATCTGCTCGACACCGCCCAACGAGAGTGCTTCTTCATGACGAGACTGCGATGCCTCCATCTCTGCGGCTCGCTGTACCAAGCGCTGCGCCTCTCCCTCGCTGTAGATCTTTTCCCCGCTTAGCGCAGCCTCTAAGGCTTCGGTGAACTCTCCCGCCGTCATGTAGCGTTCTTCCGGCCGTAGGCTCATAGCTCGCACGAGCGTACTCTCGAGCGAGCCCGGCAGTGCGTCCAGCTTGTCGCGTTGCTGGGGCGGCGCGTCTACGAAGCGTCCCAACCGGCCCGCCTCCTCCGTAACCCACATCCCCGGCGACTCACCGATCACCATCTCGAAGGTGATACATGCAAGGCTATAGATGTCGGTCTTTTCGGTCAGGTCCGATCGCCCGGCCGCCTGCTCCGGACTCATATAGCCCAAAGTGCCGACGGGATAACCGGTGCGCGTGACCCGATCACCGCCGGCCGTAGTGATCGCCTTGGCCACACCGAAGTCAGCGACGACGGCGTGCCCCTCGGCCAGCAGGATGTTCTCCGGCTTGACGTCTCGGTGCACAACACCCTGGCGATGCGCGTAGCCCAGCGCGTCCGCCACCTCGCAGGCGAACTCAACCGCCTTCGGCGGAGCGAGACTTCCCTTCCGCTCCAGCAACGCACGAAGCGAGTCGTCCACATACGGCATGACGTAGTACAGGAAGCCATCGGCGACGCCTGAGTCGATGAGCATGAGGATGTGAGGGTGAGTCAGCTGGGCGGCGAACCTGATCTCTTTCAGGAACCTCTCCGCGGCTATCGAGGCGGCGAGCTCCGGATGCAGGACCTTCACCGCTACGGGCCGCTCGTGGCGGACATCGTCGGCCATATAAACCGTCGCCATGCCGCCGCGCCCCACGACTCGCCGCAGTTGGTACCTGTCGGGAAGGGCCGAACTGACGGCCTCCGGAATGTCGCTCATAGAGGTCACGAGGCCCAAAGTACACCTTCAAGACCTCGAGAGGTAGACTCTGCTCTTGCCAGAATACGCCGGGAGAGCCCCGTCCGCGCCCGCGTCAGCGGCTGTTACTTCCCGGCAGACCGAGCGGGGTATGAAGGTGTCGCAGCCTGCGGGCGGACGTCCGAAACCTGAAGCCGGCGCACTCCGTCTGGATAGGCAGCAGGTGGGGCGATCTGGAAAGCTGAGCCGAGAGTAACAGAAAGCCCGATAGTGACTTACAGAGCCGGGACCCACTTCCAAGTTAGGAAAAGCTTGACGCGAGCGGTTGCGGCTTTTAGAATGGGGATACTTGAAAAAAATTTTACAATAATGAATAATCGTTCTCCATTATAAAGGATCCCCATGAAGAAACCTTTACATACCGAGTTGAGCCGCCGCGAACGCGAGATCATGGACGTCCTGTACCGGTTGGGTGAGGGAACCGTGGCGGATGTGGTGGGCCGGATGAAGACGGATCCCGGTTACGACTCGGTGCGGGTGACGCTGGGGATTCTGGAGAAGAAGGGGCACATAGAGCACAAGCAGGACGGGCGGCGTTATGTCTATTATCCGAAGGTGCCCCATGAAGCCGCGTCCCGATCCGCAATGGGCAACGTGATGAACACGTTCTTCCGGGGCTCGCCGTCCAGGGCGATCCTAGCGCTGCTGGGCATGCAGCGGCTGTCCAAGGAAGAGTTGGACGTCATCGCCCAGTGGGTCGAGGAGGAGAGAAAGTCGCATGAGTCAGATGCTGGCTAACACATATACAACGCTCGCCGTCGATCTGGCGATCAACGTGCTCCTGAAGGGCACGCTCATCCTGGGCGCCGCCGGGCTGGCGACGTATCTACTTCGCAGCACCTCCGCCGCCACGCGCCACGCGGTTTGGAGCCTAGCTCTGTTGGCGCTGCTGGCGTTGCCGGTGCTCGAGGCGACGCTGCCGTCGTGGAAGGTGGAACCGCTCTACTTGTCGGTGAGTGCGCAAGCAGAGTCGGTGCAGCCGCGGACGGATATCACAGCCGGCAGTCATGAAGACGACTGCGAGTGCACGTGCGACTGCGAGGAGAGCGATCTTGCCGCGGCTGCGTATGCCGGCAGTAATGACGGCCAGAGCGATGCCGCGGGAGCAGTTCCTGTAAGCGCGAAGGACCCCACAAGTCCAGAGAGCGCGAAGGGCACGGGTGGCGCATCCACCGCGGCCTCCCTGCTCTTCCTCTGGCTGCTGGGCGCCGGGGTGCTGCTGGGCCGCTTCGCCATCGACGCTTTTCGTGTGAGTGCGCTGAGTGAGCGGGCGGCGCGCGCCTCCGATGACGATCGGGCGCTGGCTCACCGCCTGGCAACCGGCCTGGGCATCAAACGCGACGTGGAACTGGTGGTCAGCGACGAGCTGTCGGTGCCGGTGACGTTCGGCTTTTCGTTCCCGGTCGTGATTCTGCCATCGACGGCGGAGACGTGGTCTGCGGAGCGGAAGCGCGTGGTCCTGCTCCACGAGCTGGCTCACGTGCGACGTTGGGACTATGCGATCCACGTGATGATCGTGGTCGTGTGCGCACTCTACTGGTTCAATCCCGTTGTGTGGCTGGCGGCGCGGCTCAGCAGTCTGGAGCAGGAGCGCGCCTGCGACGATCAAGCGCTGGTCGGCGGAGTTCGCTCCGACGTGTACGCGACGCACTTGGTGGAGATCGCGCGGTCGTTGGTGGACCCGAGCCCGCGCGGCGCGTTCGCTATGGCACACCCCTCCAGCCTTGCGACCCGCGTGAAGAGCATCCTGGCCCGTGGCCTGGACCGCACGCCGATCTCGCATCGGCAGCTGGTACACGTGGCGGTGGCAGCGGTGACCATCGCCTTCCCGCTGGCGTCCGTGGACCTCTGGGGCGTTCTGCAGGAAGAGCAAGCCAGCGGCAAACTGGAACTGCGCGTTCAGCAGCTTCAGGATGACGATCCGCAGGTGCGGCGTTACGCGGCTTGGGCGCTGGGCGAACTGGAGAGCTCGGAAGGCGTCGATCCGCTCATCGATGGTCTGAGCGATCGCAGTTCGGGCGTGCGGTTGGTCTCCGCCTGGGCTTTGGGCGAGATCAAGGACAACGATGGGATCGGGCCGTTGACGGAGTTGCTCGATGACAACGATCCGCTGGTGCGCGAGATGGCCGTCTTGTCGTTGGGTGAGATCGGCAGCACGCGGGCGATCAACCCGATAATGATCGCGGTGGACAACGACGAGGACCTGCTCGAGCCGGCTCTTTGGGCGCTGGGCGAGATCAGTGGACGCCGGGCGAACGAAGCGCGGGACGAGTTGTTCGAGCAGCTGGGGCAGCGAGGCTGGGAGAACGATCAGGTCTGGGCCGGTCGGCTGGGGACGCAGGACGCGCGATCGATTTCGAATGACGTGTCGGCGTTGATCGGTTCGCTAGACGACAGAGATGCGGGCTTGAGGACTTCCTCGGCAGAGTACCTCGGCGAACGCGGTGACCCGCGGGCAGTCGAGGCGTTGTTGGACACACTGCGCGACCCCGATCCGCGTGTGCGGGCGATGGCTATCTGGGCGTTGGACGAGATTAACCCGTCGCACCGTTACAGTTCGCGCTAGGATGATAGTTGCCGCACCGGTCGATCCCGGGCGCCTGGCGATCGACTCAAGAGCAACCGAGCAAACGAGAGAGACGGAAAGGAGATTTTTTTAGCCATGTATGAAAGAAATTTTTCACTAAGCGG
Source organism: Gemmatimonadota bacterium (assembly GCA_039589995.1). Taxonomy (GTDB): domain Bacteria; phylum Gemmatimonadota; class Gemmatimonadetes; order Palauibacterales; family KS3-K002; genus JBDHGH01. The sequence goes on from JBDHGH010000071.1 coordinate 5,822, forward strand.
CATCATCTTGTTCCTCGCGGTGGCGATCGGCGCGCTGGCCGTCGTCAGGTCGGACGACGTCGACAACCTGTGGGCCAAGGCTGTGGAGATTGGGGATCGAGCCATACACGGGACTCGAGATAAGGCGATCGATGCGCGATCCAAGGCCAAGCACAGCGTTCGCTACGCGGCACAACACGAAGACGCTTTGACGCAGCGGATCTCCGAATTGCGGAACGGTGATGCGTCCGAGCGGCGTTACGCGGCTTGGGCTCTGGGCGAGCTGGAGAGCGGTCGCGGCGTCGGTCCGCTCGTCGACGCATTGGGCGACCGCGATGCGGACGTACGTCTCGTCTCGGCCTGGGCGCTGGGCGAGATCAAGGATTACGACGCGATCGAACCGTTGATCGAGTTGCTCGATGACAACGATCCGCTGGTGCGCGAGATGGCCGTCTTGTCGCTGGGCGAGATCGAGCGTTCGACAGCGATCGACCCGATCGTGGACGCGGTGGCACGCTATCCGGAGTTGGCGGAGCCGGCCATCTGGGCTCTGGGCGAGATCGGTGGACGCCGGGCGAACGAAGCGCGGGACGAGTTGTTCGGCCAGCTGGGGCAGCGCGGCCGAGAGAACGACCAGGTGTGGGCCGGTCGGCTGGGCACACGGGACGCGCGATCGATGTCGGGTGACGTGTCGGCACTGATCGATGCTTTAGGCGACAGCGACGCGGAGATGCGGACCTCTGCAGCCGAATGGATGGGAAAGGCCGACGACGAGCAGGCGGTGGAGGTGTTGCTCGATGCGTTGCGGGATCCGGATCCGGCGGTGAGGGCGATGGCGGTCTGGGCCTTGGACGAGACGAATCCGTCGCGGGAGCATTCACATACGCAAAGTCATCTCGAGCGCGAGTACGACGGTCGCGAGCATGAGCGGAACCAACCGCACACCTACAGCGTCTAGTGATGCGGTTTCGTGCTTCAGGCGTGCGTCTTGGCTGACGTGTAGACGCGCGACCTATCTGATGGTGGCGGCGGTTTCGCTCGTGGCCGCCGCACATCTTCTCGGCACGCTCGAGGCGAAGGCGCAGGAGCCCGAGGTGGCACCGGAGCAGATCAAGCAGTTGTTGGTACTGCCTCGGATACGGGGAGCGGTGGAACTCGATGGGCTGAGCGACGAGCCGGCCTGGTCGGGAATCGAGCCCTTCCCGCTCACCATGTACACGCCGACCTTCCAGGCCGAGCTGACGGAGCGAACTGAGATCCGCGTCGCCTACGACGACCGTTACCTCTACGTGTCGGGGCGCTTCTTCGACACCGACCCCGCGACCATCCAGGTCAACTCGCTCTACCGGGACCGGCTGAGCGGTGATGACTGCTTCGGCGTCCTGATCGATCCTTACAACACGAACGATATCGGCCTCTGGTTCTGGACGACGGCCGCCGGCATCCGCGGCGACGTCTCGATCTCCGGCGACGGCCAGGGGGTGTGGAACAGCAGCTGGAACGCTCACTGGGACGTGGCAGCGGTGCAAAACGACGAGGGCTGGTTCGCCGAAATGCGCATCCCGTTTTCGAGCATCGGATTCCAGCCGGTAGGCGCCCGTGTGGAAATGGGGATCTCCGCCTACCGTTACGTACCTCGCAAGAACGAGCGGCAGGTGTATCCGGAAATCCCGCCGGACTTCGACTATCTGCGCCCGTCGCTGGCCCAAGACGCGGTGCTCGAGGGCGTGGTCAGCCGAAAGCCGGTCTACGTGACCCCCTACGCGCTGAGCGGTGTGAGTCAGACCGCGGCGTTGAGCAGCGCCGGCAGCCGATACGACCTGCACAGCAAGACCGAGGCGCAGGCCGGCGGCGATCTGCTTTACAACCTGACCGGCAACCTCACGCTCAACTTGACGGTGAACCCGGACTTCGCCCAAGCCGAAGCGGACGACTACGTCGTCAACCTGACACGCTTCTCGGTCTTCTTCCCCGAAAGGCGGCAATTCTTCCAAGAGCGTTCAGGCATCTTCGACTTCTACACCGGTGGCCCGACGCGGCTGTTCTATAGCCGACGCATCGGCATCGATGAGGGCCGAGTGGTTCGCATCCTGGCCGGCGCACGGCTGGTCGGGCGAGTGGGCGACTGGGACGTCGGCTTCCTGGACATGCAGACGCAGCGCACCACTTTGTTGCCGTCGGAGAACTTCGGCGTACTGCGAGTGCGGCGTCGCGTCTTCAACAATTACTCAAACGTCGGGGGCATGCTGACGACGCGCATCGGCGAGGACGGCGCCTATAACGTGGCATACGGCCTCGACGGCGTGATCCGCGTGGCGGGCGACGACTACCTGGGCGTTTACTGGGCGCAGACTTTCGACGATGGCATCATCGACGAGCGCGGTTTCCGCTTTGGTGAGTCGTCGGCACTGCGGCTCTATCTGAACCGCGCGCGGCAACGCGGTTTCTCGTACTTCTTCAGCGCTCGTCGTTTCGGCCAGGACTACAACCCCGAGATGGGTTTCGTCGCGCGCCGGAATTTCACGGAAATCTCTTACTCGTTGGCCTACTATCACTACCCGGAAGATGGGCCGCTCCGTCGACTCGATCCGTTTCAGCTATTCGGCGGCGTCGCCTGGCGCAACGATGGCGGCAGCGTCGAGTCAGCCAACGTCGAGTACAACGCCGACCTGCTATGGCGGTCGGGCTCACGGCTGGGGCTGGATCTGGAACTCTACTACGAGGATCTGCTGGACCGACTCGATTTCCCCGAGGCGACGTTCGTGCCTTCGGGCAGTTACTGGTTCCCGCGCTTCGAGTTCGACTACGGGCTGCCGCCAGGCACACGGTTTCGCGCCTTCGTCGGCGCGGGCGCGGGTAAATTCTACGACGGCTGGCGCACGAACTTGTGGGCAGTTCCGGTGTGGAACGTATCGCGCCACTTCGAGTTGAGCCTGCGATATGGTCTTGACGTGGTACGCTTCCCGGATCGCCGGCACCGGTTCGATGCACATATCGCGAGACTGCGTATTGGCACGGCGATCAACACGAAGTTCTCCGTGAACGCTTTCGTGCAGACGAGCAACGTTAGCGACTTCGCGGCCGCCAACGTGCGCATCCGTTACAATTTCCGCGAAGGCAACGATCTGTGGATAGTCTACAACGAAGGTTGGAACCTTGACCGCAGCATCGGCTCGCCAAGACTGCCGGCTACCGACAACCGGACGGTGCTGATCAAGTACACCTATACTTTTGCTTGGTGAGCACGATGGAGAGCGACTATCGAAGGTCTGCGAGATGCCGGCGGTAGGAGAGTAGCAACTCAGAATCCGGCTCTGGCATTGCTTCCTCGAGCGCTATCGCCTGTTCATAGCCTCGCCTCGCGGACAGGGAGTCGCCCATTTGCAGGAACGTCCAACCCAATCCGGCCCGCGCCCTGGACGATGCGGGATACTCGGCAACGGCTTGCTGCGCGACATGAAGCGCTTCCTCCTCCCTGCCTTGCTCTACCAGAGCTACCCGTACCCGGAAGTAGGCGCCCTCCGAGATCCGAACGGGGTACCCGTAGCGGGTCGATAGCGCTTCGTAGAACTCGGTCACGGCCGCCATACCCGCTTCGCTCACCGAATCGGGCATCACCCAGCTGCGATACAGCGCTCTCAACCCATCCAACATCGCCTTGTAGTGTACGTAGGTGTGCCCCTCCCCCGGCACTTCGATGTACTCGAACGCGAGGTTGGCGTCCCGTGCATCGCTGAGCAGAGGCTTGATCCCGTTCCGAACGGTGCGATCCATATCTCCGCCTTCTTCCGCGCCGAGCGTGACGACGAGCGGCTTGGAGGGAAGGGCACCGGCTTGCACGGCCGACTCGATCTGAGCCAACTCCATGTCCTCGTCCCACCAAAGGCTCGGACTGATCGCGAGGTAGGCAGAAAACACGTCTGGGTGTCTCAAATAGGTGTCTACCGCGAAGAGACCTCCAAGGGACCAGCCCGCCACAATGCGATACGGCTGTGTTCGGTACCGGCCCTCGATTAGAGGGAACACTTCATCCTCGAGAAAGTCGACGAATCGATCGGCTTGGCCGCTCGTTGGAAACCGAAGGGTCCCCTGTTCGGGAGCGTGAGTGGGCGTGAAGTCACGGTTTCGGTCCTGGTTGACTACGCCGACAACCACGGCCTCCGGCATCGGGTGATTGCGGATGAACCTTGTCTCGCTGAGGAATTGGACAGCGGCGCTGGCCTGGCGAAAAAAGAACTCGCCATCCAGGACGTACAGCACAGGATACGCCTTTGAAGAAGAGTGGTATCCTCCGGGCAGGCGGACATACAGGCGGCGCTGCTCACCTAGCGTCGTGGATTCGAATGTGAGTCGTTGCTCGCTTGCCCAATTCTCCACCTGGACTCCAGCAGCGTCTTGGTCGGCTGCCGCCGCATCGGGCATGGGCTGTACCGCAGCCGACTGCACCAGAGCGCTCATCGCGAGCGAGCACACGCAACTTCGCAGTAACTTCATCGATCAGCCGCCTCCTAGTTGTGTGCCGACTACAGCGACCGCGACCAGAGCGAAGGACAGCACGAAGAAGCTGGCCAAGACTAGAATGGCTGTCGGGTTTCCGTAGTTGAGGGTATAGCCGATACCGAAACGCTGCTCGACCATGACCGATGGATCGTTCCTATCGACATAGAAGACACCCCAGATCCAACGAGCATTGTCGGCGATACCGTTGGTCAACGGCGCCTCGGCTGAGCCTGATTCGATCAGCGCGCCTCCCTGGCCGTAACGCTTCATTATCCGAACCAGGTTGAAGACGAGGAAGACCAAAATCATGCCCGCCATCACAATGATCTCGAGCCCCAGAGTGCGGATCTCAGAGGGCCCAACGCGGATGATCCGCACCGACAGGTAGCTCATGAACGCGCACATCAGGAGCGCCGTCCCACTGAATATGTTGGCGTTGATGGTGCGGAACGCATCCTGGGCCTCGAGCGAGCCGCCACCCGAGCCGCCGCGAAGAGAGCGCTTCGCATTCGCAGTGAGTAGCGCGAGCAGCGCATAGAATGGGCTGACCGCCAGGTTCACGCTCGGCAGCAGTATGATCTTATAGAAGGCCGTGCGAGCGTAGACCGGCGCGAAGGCGAGCATATCCTGATAGCTACCCACTGCATAGGCGTAGGTCGCAAGGCTGGCCAGCAGGCAAGCTCCGAGAGCGACCTTGGCTAAACCGGCCCCTTTCGGCTCTCCGGGGACCAGCGGGGCGACTGCCTTTTCCGCCTGATCGGCCGCCAGCGGCGGCGCTAGTTTTCGGGCTTTCGAGTACCATCGCAGATAGAGTACTCCCGCTCCGGTCAGCAAGAACGCCGTGCCCGTGAGGTTGCCCGTCACGGGCCAGCCCGCCACGGCGATCCCTAAGCCGACCAGGAGCGACAGAACCATAAGAATGACACAGCCGATGTACCAGCCATCCCGAAGCTGTCGCGCCGCATTCTGATCGGCCGTCGTCTCGCCTATATATGCTCCGAAGAGCAAGCCCTTACGCATGATACTCGGCAGGATGAGGAGGATCCCTCCCACGATGAACACGCGAACCGTGAAGAACAGACTCACAACCGTCGCTTCAGTCATCTTCGTTCTCCTTGCCGCCGCCATCTATGGCCAACACTTCGATCTGCACGATCGTCATCAGATCATCGATGGTCATACCCGCCTGCCGAAGGCGCGCGAGTGTGGCAGTCAGCTCATCGAGCAACTTGGCTCGAGCGGAGTGCTCGATCTCTTCCGCCGGCGCCGCAACCGTAACCCCGGCCCGATCGTGTATAACCAGGAAGCCCTCGCCTTCAAGCAGCCGATACGCCCGCGCGATCGTGTTCAAATTCACCCCGAGGTCCCGTGCGAGCTGGCGCACCGAAGGAAGCGCTGTCCCAGGAACCAGCTCACCCGACGCCACCAACCGCCGCAGCTGGTCAGCGACTTGGCGGTAAACCGGATCCTCTAGCGCACGATCGATTGTAAGTACTAGCATAGCTTCATCCTGTATACAACCCTGTGTACAGAATGTACACCGAATGGTATACAGATGTCAAGCTTGGGTTCAGGGCAGCCGGCCCAACCCCACCGCACTCGTGAGGCGAACCCGCAGGCGCGGCGCCGCTCGCTCGAGCGCAGGCTCTTGCCGACAAATTGACGGCGACGCCCATGAATCGGAGATTGTCCACAGTAATGAGGACAACCAAGGAGGCCCCGATGCGACGCGCATTATTTCTCGCGCTTTCACTCGCCCTTCTCGCCCCCGAAACATCGCGCGCACAAGGCCAGCAACACTTGGCCACGCTGAGCGAGTGCCCGCTGGAGAGCGGCGAGGTGCTGCAGGACTGCCGAGTCTCCTACCGCACGTTCGGCGAGCTGAACGCAGAATACTCGAATGCTGTCCTCTTCACGACCCAATTCGCGGGCACCTCGGCGCAGATCGCTAGATACCTCGGGCCCACCGGTCTCGTGGATACTTCCACGCATTTCGTCATAGCCGTCGACGCATTCGGCAACGGCGTGTCGTCTTCACCGTCCAACAGCGACGCTCAGTCGGGCGCTGAGTTTCCGCGCGTCGCTATCCGGGACATGGTGGCGGCGCAGCATCGGCTCGTGACCGAGACGCTGGGGCTGACGTCGCTGCACGCTGTGATAGGGATTTCGATGGGAGGGATGCAGGCGTTCGAGTGGGCGGTGAGCTACCCCGGCCTCTCCTCCAAGGTCATAGCGATCGCCAGTTCGCCGCGGCTGGCGGCCTACGACATCGTGCTTTGGGAGACTTCTCTCCGTATCCTGTCCACCTACGTGGAAAGCGGTTCACCCGCTGCATCCTCGGCCCTGTTCGGCCTCAGCATCCTGGTGGGGAACAGCCCCGACTACCACGACCGCATGACCCCGCGGGACAGCGTGCCCGGCATCCTCGCCCGCATGGACGGCATACCGCTACCCATTCCCGTCGCGCACAATCTGGCCAGCCAGATTCGGGCGATGATCGATCACAACATTGGGGCGCCTTACGGCGACTCGCTCGAGCGGGCTGCGGCTCGGGTAGAGGCGGAAGTGTTGGTGATCGTCACGGTGCAGGACCATGTAGTGACGCCCGGGCCGGCGCTCGAGTTCGCCAAGCTGCTCGGGGCGGAGACGGTCGCCCTGACCAACGACTGCGGGCACAACGGGCTGCGCTGCGATGAAGAGGAGCTATCCCAGGCATCGCTGGGTTTCCTGGCCAGACACGACTGAGCGGGGGCGCAAATTCTCCCAGTGATGCCATCCCGTACGGCCGGCAGCTAGGTGCCCGCTCCCTAGGTCGCTGATTCTAGTCGTCCGCGTCGTCGCTCCGTCCGCGCCCGGGAAGTGTAAGCTAGACCTCTTGTCTCTTCACCGATATATCGTTAGAAAAGTTTGCTGTAAGTCTTTGTCGTTAGAGGACTTGGATGTGCAAGTCGCCTGCACCTTTGCTTAACAAGAGGTGGAAGAAGCGTCGGGACCGGGCAGAGGTCATAGTTGGCGTCGCATGCACTGATGGCCAAGGATCGTCTGGGCTCGCCGTAGCTCGTGCCTGTGCGTAACCGCCTATCTAACCTCGCAACCTCTCGTCGACCCTTCCTTCGTGACGCCCGTATGGCTCCGTATACTGGCCCCTCGGCCAAACAGTTCTTCTCCTACTGCCGGCTGGTGCCTGGCGCAGCCAACTCTGCGGGCCGCGCCCCTCACCGATCGGGCTCGAAGCAAGGCAACCGGTACCTCAAGCTCGCTTTCAGCCACGCCGCCGTCCGGGCGGTGCAGTACTACCCCGAGATCCGCGCCTTCTGTGGAGCAAAGAAGAGAAAGAAGCCCGATAGAATCGCCCGCACGCTCGTCGCACTCGAGATCGCCCGCATCGTCTACCACGTGCTGAAAAAGCGGGAAGACTTCAACGGGCTCTTCAAGGGCAAACCGCTGAGCCGAAGGAAACAGTCGCAGTGGCCGCGCCTGGCAAGCCCATCTGCCTAACTGACTCCGCCGAGAACGGGGTCACACGCTTGATTGGGAAGCCAGGCGTTGTGCCAGTGTAGTATCTGGGACCGCTACGACAGCGATTGGCCGTTCTGAAAAGCACCGGCCAGCTGAGCCCAAAATGGTGTGTGGACGTCACTGACTGACGAAACCCAGAACCGATACTACAGGCATCTGCCACAGACGATACGCTTGATCTACAACAGATAGTCAAAAGTGCGACGAACAGAGTTCGCCGCCATCGGATGAGTCTCTTCTCTTGACGGGGCACTTCTTAATGGTGTTCGGCAGCCGCCGGTGCGGCCACCGATCCGCCAGCCGACGCCGTGACGCAGATCAGAGCCCACGATTCAGCGGACCAGTTCCAGATCGGCCAGTATCGCCCGGAAGCGAGGGTGCTCCTGGAGCGAGCGCAGCTCGGGCCGGGCGGCTACCATGGCCAGGCTCGGGTGGCGGTCCCGGTGGGCTCGAGCGAGGGTCGACAGGGCGCTTTCCCGGTCGCCGGCCATGTTTTGCAGGATCGCCAGGTCGAGCGGGGACGGCTCCAGCCTCTGCGCCACCGACTGCCAATCGGCGACGCCCGCTGCCAGCGGTTCGGCCGCCTCGGTGAACGGGCGAACCTGCGAAGGCTCCACTCCCATCAGTTCCGCGTACCGCTCCAGCGCGTCGCTCGCATCCGCGGGGCGGTCGAGGAACAGGAAGAGCAGACTCAGGTCGAGCCACGTCTCCAAGCGAAGTCGATCGAGAAGCAAGATCTCCTGTCCAATCGCGATCGCTTCGTCGAACTGGCCGTGGGCCCTCAGCGCCGCCAGCTGCACCGAGCGCGCATCCGGCGAGCGAGGATCCAACTGGACCGCGCGCCGCGCGTGGACGAGCGCGTCTTCGATCCGACCCACAGCCGTGAGCAGCATCGCGTAACGCTGACGGGTCGAGGGATCGTCGGGATCCAGCTCCAGCGCCCGCACATACTCCGCCTCCGCCGCCTCCCACTCGAACCGGTAGAAGTGAACCTGCCCGAGCGCCACCCGGGCTCGCACGTCGTGCGGAGCCAATCGCACGCCGAGGCGAGCCGACCGCTCGGCCAGGACGAGGTTTTGGGTGACGGACGCCCGGTCTCCCGACGCCCGCTCCAGAGCGGCGAGCCGGCCGTTGGCGAGACCCGCGTGGGCGGGGGCATAGCTCGAATCGAGGGTGACCGCCGCTTCGAAGTTGTCGATCGCATCCCGGATGCCCTCCTCGGTCCCACGCCCGAGGTTGAAGACGCCCCACAGGTACTTGTCGTACGCCATCGCGTCCACGCGCTCGGCACCGGCCGGCACCTCGCCGGGCTCGACGCCCAGCTCAGTCCGCAAGGCCCCGGCGATCGAGCGGGCGATATCTCTTTGAACCGCGAACACGTCGCCCTGCGGCCGGGCGAAGACCTCCGACCACAGCTGGATCCCCTCTCTCGCGTCGATGAGCTGGGCGTCAATCCTGTACTCGTCCGCGAGCCTGCGAAAGCTCCCTTCCAGAACGGCCTGCACGCCGAGTTCGCGGCCGATCCGGCGGGCGCCGGCTCCTTCCGCCTGCAGCGACCTGGCTGAGCGCTGTCCCACGACCATCACCCCGTCCAGCCGGCCCAGCACGCTGGCCAGCTCCGTGGCAAGGCCGACACCGAAGTACTCTTCGGACGGGTCATCATCGAGATTCTCGAATGCGAGAACGGCGATGATCGCCACTGCGTGAGATCCACTCGCAGCCTCGCGCTCGACGACTCCCCGGGCTAGCCAGCCTCCGAGGAGAAACGAGGCGATGATAGCGACGCCGATCAGGACGGCCGAGATGGCGAGTGCGGGCATTCCGACCCACGCCTGGGTCGTTTCCTCGGCTACCTCAAGCCCCGGTCCCGGCTCTTGGTGGCGGACGATCCCCTCGCGAGTGATGTCGTACACCCAGGCGAGGGCCATCGCGAGGGGGAATCCGGCCAGCACAACGATCACCGCGAATTCGAGCGTCCAGTCCGGCAGGCGCAGCGCCTCGCTGAGCAGTGAGACGGCCTCTGTGAACGCGAACGCGCCGCCGAAGTAGAGAGCCGCCGTCCGCACCACCTTGCGCCGTCTCAGTTCGTGCAGGAACTGCTGGATCGGGCGCATGCATCACTCCTCGGCGTTCACTCCCTGCCGCTCGGCCGCCCTCGTTCCGGGGCAGCTTCGCGCGTGATTTCCACGTCGCGAACGGTCTACCCGGCGAGCCGCAGGCTGCAATCTCCTCAGATTAATAATAGTGAAGACGATCGAGCGGGCGGGCAAGTTCCACAGCCGCGGCCGGGCTGACCCTGTCTCCCGTTCGGTGTCGTTAGCGGCTCGTGCACGAGGACTATTCCGGTCCGACCCATCGAAGGGGTGATAGGGTTTCCACTCACCGTCGCCACCGGATGTAGTGCTTTTCTGCCAATAAGTCGTCGGCGCGAACACGGCCGTGCGAGAGCCTTGTCTACCTGTTCCGGGCATGGAACGGCCGGGATGTTTCATGGAACGCTTGTGGAAGGACGACCGGACTTCTCCCATCCGCGTTACCTCCCCGTTGCCTGGACGAGCGGCTCATCCTCTCCCAAGTATGCGTCCCGAGTCTCTCTTCGGCTCAGACGCTACAGGTAACTGAACGAGCCCCGAGCCTATCACAGAAACGCCGTCGGCATAGAAGCGGCTCGGTGAAGGGGAGACTCCACCGGCCGCGGCACGCGGCCGGTGAAGTGGACTCGGCTCCGGTTCGAACCGGGGATGTGAACTTCGAGGCTGGACGGCGATTACCGGGCCGCCATGCCGTTGGCGTCCGCTGGTAGCGAGCCGAAGTCACCGATGTGAGTTAGACCTCCTTTAGCTTCGGCGCGGAACGCGCCGACGGTGCCGCCGCCGTTGCGCACGTAGAGGAAGCGCCCGCCGGGCGTGAACGCCGCATCCAAGGGCGCAATGCCGGTGCCTGCCGCCGCCTCGAGCAGCGTCAACGTGGCGCCGGGGCCGATCGCCAGGCTGGAGATCGTGCCGCTCGCCGTGTTGGTGCTCAGGTTCGGTGGGCCGCCCTGGGCCTCGGACACGACCAGGTCACCGCGCTGGTTGAAGTTGAAGCCGAACGGCGTATTGCCGGCCGAGGCCTGCGTGTTGGGACCGCTCGCCACCCCGTCGGATCCGACCGTGTACGTGCTGATCGTGTTGGTCGCCTTCTCGGTCACCACCAGGATGCGGCCGTCGGGACTGAACTGGATCTGCGCCGGGCCGGCGCCGCCGAGCGGTTGGATGATCGAGCCGGGGATCGGCGTGGGCGCCCCGCCCGTGCCGATGCGGAACCCGGCGATGCCACCGGAGCCTGCGGCGTTGAGCACGTAGAGCAGGTCGCCGTGCACGGTGAGGCTGATGGGCCGCGTGCCGCCTGATGAGACCGGGTTGCCGATGAGCTCCAG
>JBDHGH010000072.1:0-31264 GCA_039589995.1 Gemmatimonadota bacterium
CGCCGATGAAACTGCCGAAGGCGTGCTCGACGATGTTGCTGGGGAATGCGACGGCCGCTGCCTGTTTCCTTCGCAGCCTCATGTAGGCGGGAACGAATTCGTTCAGGATGATCTCTGCCTGCTCGTCGATGAGCACTGGTGTGCTACCCGTGCGCCGTCTCTCGATGTAGGCGAGGTAGGCGAGGGTTTTTTCCCGGACGGTCGCCTTCTGGGCCCGAGCGTCGACGTCATCGTCCAGGTAAGCAGCAACGGCCTCCAAGACTCCTTGAGCCCTGAGTGTTGCCGTTCGCGACTTCGACTCGAGAACCCGTTCCAACGCCGTATTGCGATTTCCCTGGTAGCCGGTTAGTCCCTCTCGAGTAAGCGACGTCAGGCCCGTCACGTGACTGACGGCGGTGATGAGTCGGTTGGTCAGCTCGTCCTGTACGTCCTGCTCGCCGGACCTCCACTGACCCACCGGGTCCGAATCTTCTAGCGACTCGGTCTCGTGGTACAGGTGTTGGGCCTCCAACGCCTTCAGGTCTTGCCCGCTCTTCTCCAGGGCGCGAATCTGCATCGCGGCACGCACGACCTCGTCCATGAAGCTGTAGAGTCCACGCTCGATGGGAGCGATCTCTTCACTCACCCGACGGTTGGCGGGAAGAGCATACTCGTGTGAGTGGGAGCTGGCTCCGTCGTCGATGCTGACATGAACGTGAGCCAGCGTTGAACCGCGGAGCACGCCGTAGCGTTTGCGTTCCTCGACATCGTAACGTACCGACACGAGCGTACCCATGATCTCAAAGAACGTCGAGTTGGTTTCGTCGGAGTAGCGGGTCGGCCGGAGCGTTGTCATCCAGTACGGGTTCTCGTATCAGACGAAATATGGGCTAGCGTGCCGACTAGAATACCCGGTCTGTCAGGGGTGTTCAAGTGCAAGGGCGACGATACCGGACTTTGCCACTAGAGGCTAAGAAGGAGCTTTCCCCGAGCGATCGAGGGCGATCTGCAGTTCGTCGTCTGTGACGTCCGCCAGCGGTCGCCTGATGACCCCCTCTTTCGTTTCGCCGGTCGTTTCGTTCTCAAAAGATATGATCTGGGCGGCCGGCCCTTGATGCACGTCGTCGTCCGTGCGCTTGTTCAACCCGAGCCTTGTCGGTGCCTCCCACACACTCCAGACGTTGCCATCCCGGTCTATAAAGATCCTCTCACCCATGTCAGCCTGCTCGTCTTCCTCAGACAGTGCATGGAAGGGTCACGGGCGTGTCCTCCCTGCCCTACTCGTACTTATCCAGCAGCGCTTGGAAGCGCGGGTTGTCGCGGATTCCATCGTATCTTGGGTCGAGCCTCAATTGCGCGGCGGTCCTGGTGGACGGAACGGCGAGCACGGCCTCCAACATGTCGATGCAGGCCTCCGCGTCTCCCAACAGCAGGTAGATATTGGCCACGTGCCAGGCAAACTCCGGGCCTTCCAGGGCATCGACGCTGATCGGCACAAGGTCCAGGGCCTGCTCAGCGTGGTGACGTGCTTCTTCGCCCTCGCCAAGTAGTGCGTATCCTGCGGCAGCTTCCAGGTGCGCGTCAGCAATGCCCTCGGCGTTCTTGGGTAGATCCGACAACCGCTGGAGTTGCGACTCCCCCCAGCTTCGCATCGAATCTGCCAGGACGAGCTTCTTGTCAGCCTGCCCCATCAGAGAATAGGCGAGAGCCGGAAAGTACCAGCCATATGAAAAGGGGCTTGCGTCGCTACGGGCGTGGCGAGCGGCATCCAATAATGAGGGATAGTCCCTGTAGTACCAACTAAGGTGGACGTTAACAATAGCGAGCCCTCGGGGGTTGAAGGTCTCGGCGATTTCGTCACGGTATCGCCTCGCGCGAGCCGTGTCCCCTGTTGCCAGGATGATTTGGAGCTTCTGCCACTGATAGTCTTGACTCGCTGGATCGAGAGTGATCGCCCGGTTCACATATTGCTCGGCTTCCTGAAAACGACGCAAGCGGCGATAGGCGTAGAGTAGGACTCGGCGCCGAACCGGGTTCATGGGATCCAGGTCGGCAGCACGCTCGAGACGCTCGACCGATTCCTCCCAGCGTCCCTGTTTCTGCAAGAGTCGCGATCCAGCGGCCCAGCCTTCCGCACTGCCGGGACGGACCCTCCGGGCTTGCTCGAAAAGCTCCGAGGCACGATCGAAATCCAATCCCGCTTCGTAGGACTCCGCCTGGGCGATTAGAACCTCAAAAGCATATGGGTCCAGCGCCACCGCACGATCCAACGCCTCGCGCTTCTCTTCGGGGTGGCGTCGCCATCCAGAGAGGGTCGCCCACGCCAGGGCGAAGTCCGGGTCCAGCTGGACGGCGCGCTCGAAGGCCTCCACAATAGGCTGCCGGTCTGTCCACTGACTCTGCGCCAGAGTCATCCCAAGCAGGTATTGGTCGAAGGCCAGAGGGTTGGTCGTCGGCGGCGTGTCGAGCTGCTGCTGCTCGTCAGTGGTCAACTCCGCCTGGAGCGCGTTCGCGACTCGCCGCGCGATGTCGGCCTGGACGATGAACAGGTCATCGAGCGTTCGCTCGTATGACTCCGCCCACATCTGCGCGGGCCCCTCGGCGTCCAACAGCTGAACGCTGATCTTGATTTGGTCCCGGTCGCGGCGAACACTTGCAATCAGGATACTGGAGACTCCGAGGTCCTGGCCGATCTGCCGCACGTCCGGTCTGGTATCTCGATACGCCTCGACGGATGTGCGAGGGATGACCCTCCAGCCCCCGATCTTAGTCAGCACCTCGAGCAGGTCGATATGCACACCTTTTGCAAAGAACGCCAGGTTCGAATCGGGGCTCAGGTTCTCGAATGGAAGCACCGCGATGGACGGAAGAGCTTCCGGGGACTTGGCATCAGCAGCAGCCGCGACAGGAGAATCAGTCTCCGCGAACATCAGCCAACCAGTCGCCACGACGCCCCACAGCGCCATAGCGACCACCCCACCCGCGATCGCGTTTCGCCAGGTGAATAGCCGCCGCGATCCGCGCGCATCCGACGTAGCCAACGGGCGGTCGCTGCTTTCAGGGAGCAACGTGGAATCGGCACGGCCGCTGAGCGGGCTGCCTTCCTGGACAAAGGCGGTGGCGAGGACGACAGGGAGGCCAACCAGCAGGAGCACGAGAGCGAAGGCCGGAAACCATTGCGGCAGGCCTAGACCCTCCGTGAGGGTCTGGACGATTGCGAACACAGCCCAAGCACCGCCTGCGTAGATCAGCAAGACCTGCCACAGGCTGCGCCGGTGTATCTCCCGGATGAACTGCTTTAAGCTCGACATAGGTCAACCGCATCGAGGTGTTGGAATGCCTACATAATGCGAACCGGAGGTGCGGAGAGCAACGAGCGTGTAGCGGTGGTGCGAAAGCGGGAAGTCAGTTGGAGCCTGTTAGGTCTTGCGGTTCGCCTCCTCCAATTCCCGAGATGTTGGCTCCAAATCGCTCATCACGTTGGATGCAATCTGGTCGTACTTCTTGAGCGCCTGCCGCGCCCGCAGGTCGTTCCGCCAGCTGGCACCGACGACGAGGAGCATACCAAGGATGACCGAGCCGTAGACCACGACCGGGAGAGACACGGCCCGAAGCGTAAACAGGCCAAACCGCAGGTCGACATATCGGCCCGAGTTCGCGTGAGCGAACCAGGCCAGGGCCGCAATGACCAATGCGCCGCCGACGAGCCGAAAAAGCTTCTTTCCTTTGCTCATGAGCCGATGGGGAATCCGGTGAAGGTCGCGCCGCTGGTGCCCGTAAGCGCGACACGCATGTAACGCCCGATCAAATCCTCGGGGCCGGGAACGAGGACGACCTTGTTCGTGTCGGTTCGCGCTTGCATCAATTCGCCGCGGCGAGCCCTCTTCTCGACCAGAACCTCGACGATGTTTCCGACTTCGGCCAGGTTCTTCTCCGCAGCGATCTCGCGGACGACGGTGATCAATCGCTCCAGGCGCCCCTGCGCTACGTGGTCGGGAACATACCAGTCCTCGCTCATGCGTGTCGAGGGTGTGCCTTCGCGGGGCGAGTAGCGGAATGTGAAAGCATCGTCGTAGCGGACTTCGCGCACCAGGCTCAACGTGTCCTCGTAGTCCTCCTCCGACTCGCCGGGGAAGCCGACGATGATGTCGGTGCTCAGTGCAATGTGCGGGATCGCCTGGCGAAGCATCTCGACCTTTTGCAGGTACTCTTCGCGCGTATACCGTCGCGCCATGCGCTTCAGCACGCTGTTCGATCCCGACTGGACCGGCAGGTGCATCTGCGGACAGACCGCATCCTCTTCGGCCATCACGTCCACGAGATCCTGGTTGAGATCGTTGGGGTGCGGCGAGGTGTAGCGGACGCGGCGAACGCCGTCGAGACGGGCGATGGCCCGCAGCAGGCGCGCGAAGTCCCAGTCGTCGTAGCGGTACGAGTTCACGGTCTGGCCCAGCAGGGTGAACTCGGTGATCCTCTGCCCCGCCAGCCTCTCGACCTCTTCCAGGACTGCGGCGGGCTCGCGGTTCTTCTCGGAGCCGCGGGTGTTGGGGACGACACAGAACGTGCAGCGATAGTCGCAGCCGCGCTGGATGGGGATCCAGGCGGACACCTGTGACTTCCGCTGAACCTCCAAGCCCTCGTAGTTCTCAGCCGGATCGAGGTCCACGTCGACGATGCTGTCGCCGTTACCGCCCGCCCGATCGATGAGCTGGGGCAGCGATCGGTAGGCGTCGGGTCCGATGACCATGTCGACGTACTGCGCCCTCTCGATCAGCTTGGCGCCCAAGCGCTGGGCCATGCAGCCGCAGACGCCGATGAGCGTGCCGGGCCGCTGTTTCTTGACCCGGTTCAGCTCGGACACCCGGCCCAGTACCCGCTGCTCCGCGTGCTCGCGGATCGCACAGGTGTTCACCAGGATGACGTCGGCCTCTTCGGGCGCCGAGACCGGGGTGAAGCCGTCTGATTCAAGAATGCCCTCCATGAGCTCGCTATCGCTCACGTTCATCTGGCATCCGTAGGTTTCGACCCAGTAAGTCTTCGACATGCTCAAGCGGCTCGAGTATTCGACTCTGCGGCCAGCTCACCGTCGGGCTGCGCCACGATCCGCGCCGGCTGCAGGCGCGGCCCGGAAGCCACTAAACTATCCGAGGCCGGCATCTTCAGGTAGTCGCCGGTCACCGCGGTGACCGACCGTTCATCGCCCTCCAAGACCACGCGGGCCAGGGTGTCGATGCGGCTGCGACGGTACGCGTCGGCCTTCCGCCGAACCAATTCGCGGATCTCCAGCGAGCGGGCCGCCTTCACTTGCGGCGCAACATGATCCAGCATTGCCACCGCATCAGTGCGATCTCGGTCGGAGTATGGGAATACGTGCACGTAGGTGAACGGCAGGGCCTCGATCATCTCATAAGTCGCCCGATGGTCATCGTCGGTCTCGCCGGGGAAACCGACGATGACGTCGGTGCCCAGGCCCAGCGGCCAGACGCGTTCGCACAGATGTTCAACGCGTGTGCGATAACGCTTGCTCATGTAGGCGCGCCGCATCTTTCGCAGCACGCGATCGCTGCCGCTCTGCAGCGGCACGTGGAGATGCGGGGCGAGGCGGCCGTCGGAGTTCCGCATGGCCGCGATGACGCGATCGTCCAGTTGGCTGCATTCCAGCGAGCCGACACGGAACCGCACGTCGGGCACGCCCTCGAGCAAGGCCTCAAGAAGATCGGAAAACGACTCCCGCGCCTCTAGATCCTTCCCGTACAATCCGATGTGAATGCCGGTGAGCGAGATCTCGGGATGGTGTGCACCCAGCTGGCGAGCCTCGGCCACGATCTCCTCTATAGGACGCGAGCGACTGGCGCCGCGGGCCACGCGGATGACGCAGTACGAGCAGCGCAGGTCGCAGCCGTCCTGGACCTTGAGCCAGGCTCGTGTCCCACGCTCGCTGCGCTGCAGAGCGACAGGGTCCACTTCGGAGCCGTTGCGCGGGAAGACTCCTATGCTGTTCGCCACCGCCTCGGGATCCTGGCCCGGCACCACGGCGCTGACACCTTCCAACGACCCGATCGCCTCCGAAGCCACCGCGGCCGCGCAGCCTGCGACGACGACGGGAACCTGTCCGCCCGATCGTCGGCTGACCGCGCGAACGTAGCGACGCAACTCCGAGTCGGCGTTTTGCGTGACGGTGCAACTGTTCACTACCACAGCGTCGGCAGATGACGGATCGTCGACCGCTTCGCAACCGCGGCGCTGGAGCAACTGGCGCATGCGCTCTGTGTCGTACTGGTTGGCGCGACAACCGAAGGTATGGAAATAGACTCGCGTTGGGCGGACGCCCAGCTGGCCGATTGGATGCATCAGCGTGTGAAGACCGCGGCTCCGAGGCTGAACCGTCTGTAGGATTCCTCGATGTCGTTGACGCTCTTGTCCCCACGTCCGCCGAACTCGGCGGCGAAGTCCAACCTGGCGCGACCAGTCGCCAGTACGACACCGGCACCGAGGCTGAAGCCTCTGTCCCAGACGGCGCCGCCCCGGACCTCGAAGGGCATCTTGTCAGCGTGGAAGCCACCGCGGACGAGCCAGCGATTGTTCTCTCCTACCGCCAGGGCATACTCGACGCCACCACCGAACCCCCAGGTATCGACCGCTGATGCGTTAGGCAGGTCGCTGGCGACCTTTGACCAGCCCTCCCACCCCAACGCCACTGCCAACAACAGTTCCGGTGTTAGCTGCCAGGACGACCCAACGTTGAGCGCCAGGGGAAGCGGGATGTCGAATCCCTCGCCGGTGGTGTCATCGGCGATCCGCAATGACTGGTTCCAAGTGAACGCGCCGCCGACCAGCACCTCAGGGATGGGCTCCCACTCTGCGCCAACGGCCAGTCCCCAGCCTCGATAGTCCGTGGCCGAATTGAACTCGTAAGTCCGGAAGTTCACTTCGTCCTCGAAGACCCGCTTGGTTCTGCGACGCACTTGACCGGTGTAGAACAGGAACGAGCCGCCCAAGCTGACCTTTTCCATGGCGATTCCAGCGACGTCCAATCGGATCTGAGTGACACCACCGTCAGAGGTACGGGTCTCCTCAAACGCCACGTCTTGAAAGGACAGGCTCAACGTATCGATGAACTGCACGCCCCAGTTCTGCTCGAGGTAGGAACCGGCCGATACGGCCACCGCCCAGCGGCCCCCCCACGGCCAAACCAGTCTGATTACTGGAACGACCTCGGAAGTGGTCGTGCCGTTGGCGAACTCGCCCTCTACCTCGGACCTCTCCGGCATATAGGTCGCCCACACCCCGCTACTGGAGAACCGTGCTGCCGTCGCCGGGTTCACCGCCGACAGGTTACCCCCGTGTAGCGAAACGCCAGCCCCGCCCATGGCGCGGGCGCGGGCGTCCACCGCCAACACGCGACGGCCAAGGCCCGTGGCGCCCAGCAAGTTCACCTGCGCCCAAGCTTCGGCGGGTGCCAGCAAGCAGGCGGTGAGGAGCCATGCCGAAACCGTCGTCCGCCGAAGGTTCACTGGGTTGGGAACTCCCTGGCCGGAGTGAAGACGATCCTGAAGACGGGCCTGGATGCAGAGTCACCGTCCACGGCTCCGAAGTGCCAGTATCCAAACGTCGAGCCTTCGGGAAACGCCCGGAACATGAACGTGATGGGCGCCACGATCGAATCCAAGGGAATGTCGGCCCACGCCTGGACCTGGCGTGTCAAGTCGATGGTAACGGGATCGCCTGCCTCCAACGAGTCCGGCTCGATGCGGAACGAGCTTCCTTCCACCCGCGGACCCACCGGGGTCTTGGCTCCAAGCACTGTGTAGTTGTCGGCCAGCTCGTAAGCCGTCGCGTCGAAACCGATCTCGGCGCCGAACGGCTGAGCCGGGGCGGCGAGGCTGGTGATGACGTACTGGGCCTTATTGATCGTCGCGCCACGCAGCGAGTAGTGCTCGGCTGCGTCTCCCAAGACAACCGAATCGGGTAAGAACAGTTGCACGAACGATCGCCATCCGTCGACCCCGCCCATCTGCAGCACGCCAACCGGCGGTGGCTGGGCCGAATTGTCGAAGATGTAGGTGGTCGCGGGAAGACACCGGACGATGCTGGTGAGCGAAGGGCAGCGCACCTCGAGAACCGTATCGGGATTCAGTTCGGGCACAACGGAGTACTGCAATCGCGGCGCCTGGAGGAACAGGCTGCCCGAATCGGCGATCATCATGGCCAGCCCGGTGTTCACCTGCGACGTGTCGTCCCAGTTGGCGAGCAGCGAGTCAGTGTACTCGGTGAGGTCGAAGACGATGCTGTCCACCGCCTCGAGGGTGGTCGTGTCGATGAGCGACGTGAGCGTCACTTCATCGAGCACCTGGCCCAGCGTACCCCCGAGACCGCCGGTCCACGGCACCCGTACGCCCGGGCTGTCCACCGCGAACGGCCAAAGAGCCGAGTTGGGATCCCATCCCTGCTCGATAGCCAGCAGTTGTATCGTCGTTCCAACCGCCGCAAGCGCGTTGTCCCGGGTCGTGTCTATGTCGACGACCAAGCGCAGCGAGTCGTAATCAGTAACAGCCGAGGCGGTGTCGAAGAAGAACACCGTGTCCTGGATCGGGGCATTGAAGATGAGCATCGGCCGGCTGTCGAGATCGGTAGACCGCTCCGCCAGCATGAAGAACGAGGTCGAGGCGTTGTTGAAACCGCCGAACACCGAGTCGATCCACTGCTCCAACTCACCCGGCGTGAGCACCACCTCGACGGTGGGGATAGCGAAGCCAGGCGCCTCCTCGGGATCGACGTTCAATAGCTCGTCTTTCGAGCACGCCAGACCCAAGCTGACCGCCGCAATCGCCGCAAGTATGCGCAGATATCCCTTCACCCGTCTTCCCTCTGTCTCCACTTCTATACTGTCGCGCGGCTCGAGAGGCTGACGAAACGTATGCGCAGCTCGCCCAAAGACGTGTCGAGCAGTTCGTATTCCTCGGGCGTCAGGTTCCCCTCCGTCTTGTCCTTCAGTACCGACAGCGTGTCGATAAGCTGACGCGCTCCGGCCAGACCGTCGGCCACACGTTTGCGAGCCTCTTCCGGCGACAACGACTCTCCGCCCGTCGCCTCCGACGGCGTCGTCGGATCCTCGGTGTCCATCAAAAACTCGACCTGGCTCAGCACGGCCACAGCCGAAGTCGCCAGACCGGCGACCAGGCCGCTGAAATCGACTTGCGTCGGTCCACCCTCACTCATAGTCGCTCCCCCATCAACTTCCCGTCCGCGCCGGTGTAGCGACGCGGAAGACGCCGCGCGAGGCCGGTGAGAATAACGTAAGCAATTGTCCCGCAGCGCTCGGCGACCGCGCCCAGGCTGGTCGGCCCGTCGTGCGGGCCGCCGATGACCGTGGCTACCGACCCGGGTCCAATATCGTCAAGTTCGGTGACATCTACGACCGTAACATCCATACACACGCGACCCACGATGGGTGCCACTCGGTCACCGAACCGTACGAAGCCGTTGTTCGAGAGGCCGCGAGGCAAGCCGTCGGCGTATCCGACGGCCATTGTCGCCCAACGCGAGGGACGCTCGGCCCGGTAAGTGGCTCCGTAGCTGGCGGTCCAACCCTCGGGCACATCCCGCACCGACCTCACCCGAGCTTTGACTTCCGCCACCGGTCTCGGCTGGATCGGTTCACCGCCGGCAATCCCGCCGTAGAGGAACAGGCCGGGTCGAATGATGTCGGCCGAGTACTCGGGCCAGCGGATCGCCGATGCGCTGGCCGCCGTGTGCAACACGCCACCTACGCCGTCAGGAAAACCTGCGATACACTTCTGGAATCGCTTCCACTGTTCCTTCGTGGGGCCTTCGTCGTCCTCGTCCGGAGCCTGGTAGTGGGCGAACGTGCCCTCCCACTCTAAACTCTCCTCGCAGGCTTTCAGGACGCCTGGCAACCACGTGTCGGCATCGTTCCAAAGAAAGCCGGCCCGTCCGATCCCGGTATCGATCTCCAGGTGAAAAGGAAGTCGACGCTGTAGTCGGCGCGCGACTTCGGCGTAGCGCTCCAGGGCCTCGACGTCGCCGATGGCGGCGGCGACGCCCAGCTCGCCCACTGGCTCCAGCTCGTCCGGCGTGCAGAAGAAATGCACCACCCGGCGACTGATCCCCTTCTCCAGCAGCTCGATGGCCTCGGACAAAGCGGCGACCCCGTAGCCCCAAGGCTCCTTCGGCTCCAACGCCCGGACCACGGGGCACATGCCCACCCCGTAGCCGTCGGCCTTGACCACCGGCAGCACGCCGATTCGCGGCTTGGCCCGCTCGACGAGTGTGTCGTAGTTTGCAGCGACCGCACCCAGGTCCACATCGACCCAGGCGCGCACCGTAGACGTGTCAGTTAAGCTCATTGAAACTCCGGCCGGAGTATACCCGGCCGGCACCGCCAAATCAAGAAATGCCAGATAAGAACGAGGTTCCGCCCCAAAACGACCCAGGCGTGCCCGGGGTACTGGACCGGGCCCTGGAGGTCGTCCGCTTCCTGAGGGCCGGCTGCCCCTGGGACGCCGCCCAGACGCCGGTGTCCCTCACCGCCTACCTGCTGGAGGAATCGCTGGAGTTGGCCGACGCCATCCTGGAGGACGCGGACGACGCCGTCCTGCGCAGCGAGCTGGGCGATCTGCTGCTGAACGTGGCCTTCCAGATCGTGCTGGCCGAGGAGCGGAACGGGTTCACCGCCGATGACGTGGTCCAAACGCTGGAAGAGAAGATGCGCCGCCGGCACCCGCATCTGTACGGCGATGCCGAAGAGCGGCCGCACTGGGAAGCGGAAAAAGCGAACGAGCGGCAAGGCGACGATGTGTTCGAAGGTCTGGCCAAGCGCCTCGACCCGCTGTCGAGAGCTCAGAGGGTCCAAGATCGGGCCGCCGGAGTCGGGTTCGATTGGGACCATGCCCGCGACGCGTTTGCGAAGGTGCACGAGGAAGCGGACGAAGTGGCGGCGCACCTGGAGTCTGGTGATAACGATGCGCTGGAACAGGAACTGGGCGATTTGATGTTCGCGGTGGTGAATGTGGCCCGGCTGTCGAATCTGCACGCGGCGACGGCGCTGCGCCGTGCCAACCTGAAGTTCGAGAAACGTTTCGGTAGGCTGGTCGCGCTCGCCGAGGAGCGCGGGCTGGTGATGGGCGAGGCCTCCCTAGCGGAGCTGGATCAGTTGTGGGATGAGATCAAGGCGGATTTTGAGTAGTAAGTAAACGAGAAACAGAGAAAAAGAGACTGGAGTTTAGAGTCTCCGGATACTGCCATCTCGCAGTCTCGATTGCTCAATTACTCGTTTACTCACCTACTCCCTCTACGGATACAGCCTATTAAGCGTCCTCGGAAACGCAATACACTCCCGGATATGATGAACCCCCGTAATCCACGCCACCGTCCGTTCCAGCCCCAGACCGAATCCGCTGTGCGGAAAGGTCCCGAATTTTCTGAGGTCCAAATACCAGGTATAGGAATCCTCGGGTAGTCCTTCTTCGCGGATGCGGGACAGCAGTCTGTCATAGTCGTCTTCTCGCTGGCTGCCACCGATCAGCTCGCCGTACCCTTCGGGACCGATGAGGTCGTCGCACAGGACCGTGCGCGGATCGGATGGGTTCTCCTTCATATAGAAGGCCTTGGCCTGTTTCGGGTAGTTGTAGACGAAGACGGGCTGCTGGGAGTCCTGAGCGATCATGGTTTCGTCCTCGGCGCCCAGGTCGTCGCCCCACTGTATCGAGGAGCCGGCTTTCTGGAGCCGCTCCACCGCGTCGCTGTAGCTGACGCGCGGGAAGGGCGGCTTGATGGCTTCGAGCTTGGAGACGTCGCGCTCCAGTTCCGCCAGCTCGTCGGAGCAGCGCTCCAGGGATCGGGTGACGATGTAGGCGATCAGGTCTTCCTGGACCCGCATGTTGCAGTCGCTGTCGCACCAGGCCATCTCCGGCTCGAGCATCCAGAACTCGGTGAGGTGGCGACGCGTCTTCGATTTTTCCGCCCGGAACGTGGGGCCGAAGCAGTAGACGCGGCCGAGGGCGGCGGCGTTGGCTTCGTTGTACAGCTGGCCGGTCTGAGCCAAGTACGCCGTGCCGAGGTCGAAGTACTCGGTCTCGAACAGCGTGCCGGCCGATTCCCCGATGGCACCGGTGAGGATCGGCGTATCGACGTTGATGAACCCGCTGTCGTACAGGAAGTCGCGGATCGCCTTTATCACCTCGTTCCGGACCCGGGTGATGGCCACCTGCTTCGGCGACCTGAGCCACAGGTGCCGGTTCTCCAGCAGGAAGTCGGTCCCGTGCTCTTTCAGCTGGATGGGATAGTCCTCGCCGGACTTCCCTACTACCTCCAGATCGGTGGCCGACATCTCGTAGCCGCCGGGGGCCCGGCTGTCTTCCTTCACGGTCCCGGTGACGCGCAGGCTCGCCTCGTAGTCGAGGTCTTCCAGCCGCCCCCACACCTCGGGAGACACGTCGCCGGAGCTGAGCACAGCTTGCACGAGCCCGGTGCCGTCGCGTACGATGAGGAACGCGATCTTGCCGCTAGAGCGTTTATTATGTAGCCAGCCCTGGACGGTGACGGCTCCGCCGACGTGGGCGGCGAGTGCGCTGATATTGACGTTTTCTTGCATGGAATGGAGCTCTGCTTGGTGCCGGTTTCTGCTTTGACACAGGTGATGGTTCGGGCGCCGAAGTTAGAGGCCCGCCGAGGGGGTGTCAATTTGGATCCGCGCGGCGCTCTGCGGGCGTTATTGGGGGCCGCCGTCGTCGCTCTCCAGGCCGGGTGCTCGGCGCCAGCCAACCCGGCTCCCGTCGACGCCGGGGTTTACTGGCCCACCTATATGGGGAACGTGGCACGAACTCCGTTTCTGGGCCAGCGGGTCAACAGCAATCCACCCAGCGTCATGTGGTCGCAAGCGATAGGCGCAGCCATGCGCGGGATGCCCATCGTGACCGAAGAAGTCATCATCGCCGCCACCACGGACCGAAACGTCCACACGCTGAATCGGCTGGACGGCTCGACTTATTGGCGGAAGAAACTGGACGGACCGCCCACACAGCTACTGGCCGTCGGTAAGACGATCTACGTCGGGACCGAGGATCGGGGCCAGTTAGTCACGCTCGACGCCGTCGAGGGTGACGATACCTGGGACTTCGAGGTATGGTCGGTGGACCGACCCCTCCCCCTGGCCGGCGATACCCTTTTCGCCGCATCGGAGGACGGCTCGCTGCTGGCAATCGAGGTCGGACAGGAAGAGCCGCTCTGGCAGGCCGTATTTCCCCGGAAGGCCAGCGCCAGCCCGCTGATCGTTGACGGCTGGCTCATCTACGTGGCCTATGACAGCATCTACTTGATCGATCGTATCCGAGCCGAGCGGCGGGCTACCGCCTACAGCCCCGAAATATTCATTGGAGAAGCCGCCACGGACGGAGAGACCCTGTATCTGGCCACTGAAGTAGGGTCGCTGGTCGCCTGGAGCCTTCCCGACCTGGAGTTTCTCTGGCAGGCATCCGGGTTCGGCAACTTCACCGCCGGACCGGTGCTGGTCGATTCCGTCGGCTACGCTCTAAACCGGGTTGCAAAGCTGATCAGGTTCGACGCTCGCAACGGTTCCACCGAGATCATCGCCGATGCCGGTGGAACCGTGATCGCCTCACCGGTTGTTGTTCAAAACGGAATATTGTTCGGGACGATGGAGGGCCACCTGCATTTCTTCTCGCGGAACGGCGAACCCATCTGGGAGGTAGAACTAGAGGGTTCCATCGAGAACCCACCCTTTGTCCACGACGGTAGAATCGTGGTGACATTGTACGGCGTGGCAGGATCGATTATGTCTGCTGGAGCACACGGAAGGGTAGTCGAGCTGCGATGACTCGAGTCACAGTCGCCGCTTTGTGCCTTTTTGCTGTGATTGCCGTTCAACCGGCACACGGCCAGAACCTCGCCGACTCGCATCGAGCCATCTCGCAATCGACGGCGCTGGCCCCTCACTACGAACCTTCACTCGACCCAATGCTGGCCGAGTCTTCGGCCGACGCAGCCGCCGCCGCGCTTCCCATGCCCAGCTACGGACCCTGGGTCAAAGTCGGGAAATGGGCGTCGCTCGGCATGGCCATCGGCTTCGGCGCCGCGGGCGCCATGATCAGCGACGATGCCGCAAAGCTGTTCCTGCGAATCGAGCTCATCTGCCTCGCCGATACCGAGGCCTGCGCCCAGAACCCCGACGGCTCGTACACCGATCCAATACTGGAGGAGATGTATCAAACCGTTCAGCAAAAAGACAAGCAGGCTCGCACAACCTTCATCATCGCCGAGGTCAGCTTCTTGGCCAGCATCACGTTGTTCGTCGTGGATTTCATGAGAGGTGGAGGGCCGGAGAACAAGCCTTATGATCCCGATGAAGGACAGGGTGGTGGTTTGCAGTTTAGTGCTGTTCCGGGGGAGCTGGCGTTGAGGTATTACTTGCAGTGAATACGTTATCTTGTTTGTATACAATCACTTACGCTGTATAGAAGTCAGTCGTGATTAGTAAGTGGTGATTAGTATTTGAGAACAACCGATCGTCCCACACTAGTTACCAATCACTACTCACCACTTACTTCCCCACCGCCCCATCTACCCCACGTCATACAAACTAAGTCTCTCTCTATACTGGGTACGCAGAGCATGACCAACGGCACGATGTTCTTTCTGCGCGAGGTCCGGATCATTTGCAATCAGCACAGCGGCGGCATCTCTGGCTTCGTGGAGGAGAAGTTCGTCTCGTTCCAGGTCGGCGAACGCGAACTCGGGTAGGCCGTGCTGGCGCGCGCCGAAAAAGTCGCCGTAGCCTCGCAGTTTGAGGTCGGCTCGCGCGATCTCGAAGCCGTCGTTCGTGGAAGAGAAGACGGTGAGTCGCTCCGGCGGCGTCCGTCCGCTGTGCAGGACGATACAGTAGCTCTGGTCGGCGCCCCTCCCTACCCGACCGCGTAGTTGGTGCAGCTGTGAGAGGCCGAACCGTTCCGCGCCTTCGATGACCATTACCGTGGCGTTCGCCACGTCGATGCCAACTTCGATAACTGTCGTGGAGACGAGGACGTCGAGCTCGCCGGCGACGAAGCGTCGCATCACCTCGTCCTTTTCCTTGCTCGGCATGCGTCCGTGGATCAGCGCGACGCGCAGGTCGGACAGGAGGTCTTCCGATAGGTGTTCGTAGGCTTCCGTAGCCGAGCGGACGTCCAGTGTTTCCGACTCTTCGATGACGGGGTAGACGACATAGACTTGGCGACCCGCTGCGACCTCGGTGCGCACGAACTCGAAGACGCGGGTGCGAGCGCCCTCGCGGCGCAAGACGGTTTTGACGGGCTGGCGGCCGGGTGGAAGCTCGTCGAGTACCGAGACGTCGAGGTCTCCGTAAAAAGTGAGGGCGAGCGAGCGCGGGATCGGCGTCGCCGACATGACCAGTACATCGGGGGCCACACCGGCCTGGCGTAGCTGCATGCGCTGATGGACGCCGAAGCGGTGCTGCTCGTCGATGATGGCGAGCCCAAGATTGTGGAATTCGACGTCCTCCTGGATCAGGGCGTGGGTCCCCACGATCAGGTTCGCCTCCGCCGATGCGATCCGCTCGAGCCCCTCGCGCCGCGCGGCCGCTCCCATGCCACCCCGCAGCAGCTGGATCTCGATTGACGTATCGTCAAGCATCTTCTTCAACGTGGCCAGGTGCTGCTCGGCCAGAAGCTCGGTGGGCGCCATCAGTGCGGCCTGGTAGCCGTTCTCCACGGCCCGCAGCATGGCGAACAGGGCCACGACGGTCTTGCCGCTCCCAACGTCACCTTGCAGCAGCCGGTTCATGGGCCGCGGCTGCGTCATGTCGGCCGAAATCTCGGCCAGCACCTTTTTCTGGGCCCCGGTCAGCGAGAAGGGGAGCGAATTGGAGAAGGGCCGGACCAGGGTGTTCTTCCGCTCGAAGGGGATGCCCTCGCGCTTTTCGCGGTTCTCGTAGCGGGCCCGCGCGTACAGCAGCTGAAGGATGAACAGCTCCTCGAAGGCGAACCGGCGTCGAGCCTCCTCGGCGTGCCCCAGGGTCGGTGGGCGGTGGATCCACTCCAGGGCCTGGCGCGCCTCGGTCAGGTTGAGCCGCTGGCGCAGCTCGCCGGGAATGACATCCTCCTCTTCCTCCACCGCCTCGAGCAGCGCGTCGAGGTTCTGTTGAAGGATGCCGCGTATCTGGCGGTGGGTCAGATTCGCCGTAGCGGGATAAACCGGGAAAACGGTGCCTTGCTCTTCCGCTTCGTCGCCTTCCCGAGCCAAAATGGTGAATTCGCGGGGCTGGATCTGACGCCCGTGGAAGAAGCGCACGGGTCCGGCGACCAGCAACATGTCACCCTTGCGTATCGTGCGGTCGAGAAACGGCTGACCGGGCCAAGAGCACTCGATCAGGCCGCTGGCATCGCGTATCACCGCCTGGAAGAGTCGCAGGCGCCGTGTGGGGATGACTCCTTTCGAGACCACGGACCCTATGGCAGTGGCGTCCATCCCCGGGGAGAGCTTCGCGATGGGTGTTACCGCCGTTGCGTCCAGGTAGCGGTGGGGGGCGTGGCGCAACAGATCGCGCACCGTGCGGATGCCGATTTTTCCGAACGCTTCTGCGCGACGTGGGCCGACGCCCTTCAGATACTGGACCGGTCGATCGAGGTCGGTGGGGGCCATACTTATCTCAGTCCGCCGAACCGGCGCACCGACCACTCGGCGCAGAACAGAGCGATGAGGATCAGATACGGCCACCCGAGGGCGGCCAGCGGTCGGGTTCCGCCGCCCGCCCGCTCTCTATCACCGACCGGCCACGTAGCGGTAGCGGCTAGAGGGCAGCAGCGCGCCGAGCGTGTCGCCGGAAACCGCGATGCCGGTCCAAGTCGTGTCCGCATCGACGCCCTGCAGGGTGACCGAGAGAGAATCGGTCTCGGCCGGCGCGTTCCAGCGCAGAGGTTGGCTCCAGGTGACGGTCCTTTGGAGCGGTTCCAATCCGGCATCGCCCCGGGCCCGACCCTCCAGCAGCCAGCCCCCTAACCCGGTCCACAGCGAGCGATACAGCTGACGACCGGGCCCCTCACGGAAGGTCCAGCGCCAATAGCCTTCGCCGGTAGCCACGGCCCAGCGCCGCCCGCCTGCCCTAGCTGCGAGGACCGCAGGTAGCGGTTGGCCACGGCGCAGGCGCTGCAGCTGTAGTGGGGCCCAGGCCCGTTCCCTTGCTATCGAGCGAACGTTCAATAGAGGAGGCAGAGCGTCCACCGGGACGCCGCTGAGGTCGAGGGCCAGGGGTGACTGCGGCACCTCCCCAGACGGGTACCACTCGCCACTGGCGGGCGTACTAACGCGCACGCCCCAACCCGGCAGATCGAAGGCTCGCCGGCCCCTGGGGAACACCAGCAAGCGTGATGCACCCTGGATCAGCGATCGAGTCCAGTCCGGCGCATCGGCCCCGTATCCGTGTACCACGAGAAGCGGCGTCTCGCGAGCACGACGCTGAACGACGTCGAGGGAGACTCGGCGGAAGCCTTCGAGCGTGACCAGGCTGTCCGCCAACCACAAGTACGCCGTCGTGGGTGCGTCGGTGAGTCTGTCTAGGTTCGGGATCAGGAACGAGGGTTCCCAGTCGGGTTCCAGCGAGATCAGCACCGGCCCCACCGGCTCCTCGCTCACCCGGATGTAGAAGGGGCGCCGATCGTCGCGAGGCTCCGGGTCCAGCGGATCGGCAGCGAGCCTGACAGCGAAGCGGCGGTAACCGGCTTGCCCCGCGACGGGGAACTCGAGACGCACTGGCGCATAGCGGCCGTCAGCCGGGAGCGTTGCCCACGCAGCGGCGCGGACCCGGTCGTCTTCGTCGACCACTTCCACACGAACGCTGTCGCCCTCGAGACCCGCGGCCACGATCTCGGCCCGCACTTCGGCGGTGTCACCGGACTGCACCCAGCTCGAGCCACTCACCTCCGCGATCCCGATCTCCGGGAACGGCGTACGGAGGCTCGCCAGCGAGACCGTCATGCCGTGGCGTTGTACCAGGTCGAGCGACTCGGCCGCGTCGTCGATGGCTCTATCGGTGTATACGACCACGCGCTCGGCCCCTGCAGCAGCCGCCGCTCGAAGCGCGGGCGCCATCTGCGACTCATCGTGGAGCGGACCTTCGGGTAGGGAGTCTGTCGGAACGTAGCTCGGTACCGAGCCTCCGAAGAGCCAGACGCCGTCGAAACGGTCGACGGAATCCCGCATGACACTCCATGAAGCGACACCCTCGGGAGCGTTCGGACGCGACATACTGTATGACGCGTCAACGAGGGCGACCTCGGGCTGTTGGGGGCCGCTTTGTCCGGCCGGCAGCACCGGGTTTACGAGGATCAGCCAGACGAGTAGGAGCGCCGCCGCTCGCAATCCGGCGGCCCAGGCGCGACCTCTGATGGCGTCTTCGCGCGTGCGGTACCACCAGACGGCGTACCCTACGATCGCAACGGCCCCGACTGTCAGGAGAAGCCACTTGAGGGGCGACACTCTAATCCCGCACTAAGTCGAAGTAACTCGTATGGCAAGCACGCACTGAGGATGCGGGGGGGTACAAGTCGGCGCAAGATGCGATCACTTGCGGGAAGCCTGTGACTGCTACCACGCTGAGAATCTCATGAGGGACGCCCGAGTGTACCGCTGACGGCGCTCGGGATCCAGATTGCGCCTTTGGCCAAGACAGAAGTACTTGACATAATCCACTCGCGCGTGAAATATGAGTTTAAGGAGAGCACAGCGCTCCTTACTCAGAACGAAAACAGGTTCGACGGTGATGCGCTAACGGTGGCATTGAGCAACCGATAGCCATTCTGATTGTCAGCGGCCGGTCTGTGGCATTGGCCGGCCTGCCTTTGGGGAGCCACCCGTTCAGGATGTCGTCGGGCGGGTGCAATAGGCTAGGCAACCGTTGCTGGAGGTAGTCTCTACGGGACCCTGTTTTGTTCGCATACTCTCTTTACTCGCCCAGCACTCGGGATCGTATCCCTTGCGATCCGTCGTTGGTCTCCGCACGGAGATGCACGGATCGCCCCATCCATCTGTTCGCAATCAAAGGGCCAGTCGGCCCTCGAGCCTCTTCTTTAGAACCGATTTCTACGAGACTGGTGGACGTCGCCGACGGACGCCTTAGGGCGCCGGCGGCAGCCGTTGTTTGAAGAAACTGGAGACGGGACAATCGTTCTCAGGAGGACCAACATGATTGCACGGTGCATCAGGTGCAGCGCGGTGGTTGCCGTTTTTGCGTTCTTTGCAGCCTCTTCAGCGTTAGCCCAGGCCACAGGCAAGGTCCAGGGTCGCGTGGTGGAGACTGCGACCGGCGCACCTTTGGCGGGTGCTTCGGTTACCGTGGTAGGGACCAGTTTCGGCGCCATCACCGGGAATGAAGGCTACTTCTTCATCAACGACATCCCCGCCGGGCTCTGGACGTTCACGGCCGAGTTCATTGGCCATCGAACGGTTCAGCTCGACGATCAGAGGGTGCTGGCCGGCCAGACGACCACCCTGGACTTCGAGTTGGACGTGGCGGCGATCGAAATCGAGCCGCTGATTGTCCTGGGCGATAGAGAGCCGCTCGTGCCACGGGATCAGGTGTCGTCGAAGGCGATCGTCTCGGGCGAGACGGTGCAGTCGATGCCGATCGACAATCCTGACGCGATCATCACGTTGCAGCCCGGAGTAGTCGTGTCGGCTTGTCGCACACAACAGGCGCGGGCTGTGAGTTCGGCGGGCGCGACCACCGACGCCTGTCGCTCGATTAGGGGCAGCCGCGCCAATGAGGAGGCCGTTTACATCGATGGCGTGCGGACACGCCGTTACAGCGACGCCACTGCCCAACCGATCTCGATGCCGACCAACGCGCTCGCGCAGGTGGACGTAACCACGGGCGGGATCGGCGCGAATATCGGAGACGCTCAGTCGGGAGTGGTGAACTACGTGACACGGTCGGGGGGGACGAGCTTCAACGGTGCGATATCACTCGAGACCGACCAGGTCGCCCCTAGCGATTGGGCCACCGGTTATACCCGTCTCGAGCTGTCGCTGGGCGGTCCGATCTCACGGCCGAACAATCTGGGCTTCTTCTTGGCCGGCACGCTGCAGGGGCAAAAATACGCTCCGCTGAACGATGGGTTCATCTCAACACCGATTCTGCTCCCCCAGGGCGTCGCGCAAATGAGTGATGGCTCGAACGCCGAATTCAACCTGGCGCGCGAGAGTTCATCCTCCGGAGCCTCGGACAGCGTCCGTGTAGCGTTTCCCAATTACGTGGAATGGGACAACGGTCGGACCTTGCCATTCAATTCGCGCGACCTATCGAACTGGGTCGCCAGGGTAACGTGGGGGTTCGGCACCGGCTCGAATCTCGACCTGTCGTACAAACGCGAGCGCCAACAGAGGATCAATCTGGGGCTGGGTGAGATTTACAACCCGGACGGATTCGACGGCTTTCGCTACACGGGAGACGTCGCGACGCTGGGCGGATATTTCATCCTCGTTCAGAAGCCCACCAGCGCTTTGGCGCTCGACCTGAAGGCCAGCTATCAAAGGTACTTCGATCAGCAGGGCGAGATGGATGCGGAGTGGCTGTCGGGTCACGTCGATCCGTCCTTCGGGTACAACATGAGTACCATGAAGTTTCTTGTGAATAAGAATGACTGGCCGGTCACGGATGCGCTTGTTCAGGCGGTTCGGTCCGGCGTAATGCCGGCGGAATCGCTGCAGGTGTATCCCGGTCGCTTCGACCTCAACAACAAGCAGTCGTTGGTGGGGCTGGCGGAGAACCTGCGGCTCAACCCCTACGGACTGCGCCGATTCTACGATACCTCGGGTTTCGGAAACGAAGGGTTGGAATACAAGGAGGAAACCGACTGGTTATTCACCGGGGACATGGACTGGCAACTCGGTCGCTACAACCGGATCCGCGCCGGCGGTGAGCTGGTGCTGATCGACAGCAAGCGCATGCGAGTCCCCCTGTTCACGGCGACGGCGATCCCCGCGCTGAACAAGCCCACACGAGCCGGTCTGTACGCCACCGACCGCATCGACCTGGGCGATGTCGTGATCGACGTTGGGCTTCGCTGGGACTACTTCGATCCCGATGGTGAATTCCCGATCGTGCCCGGCTACGTCTTCAACGTTCCCGACAGCCTGAAAGCCGACTTCGTGCGGGTCGAGTCCGGTGAGGGTCCGATACTCGATCGAACCGTGCCGCTGGAAGATTGCGGAGGCGAGGCAACGGCCGCCGATCGCATGCGGGAGGATGGCACGGTCGTTTGCAAACCGAACTTCATATCTTCGTCGAGCAAATCAGTGGTGACCCCGCATTTGGCCTTCGGTTTCCCGGTTACCGCGAAATCGACATTCCGTCTCTCCTATTCGCAAAATGTCCAGGTGCCTGCGTTGATGGGGCAGTCTTTTGGTGGGGTCGCAGCGGCAGCGGGGCAAACGTCACTGTTCAACGATGTGTACGCGGATCTCCAGGGCGGATTGGCGAACACGAACGCGCTTTTCGGTCGCGACGTCAATTTGCCGAAAACTACGTTATTCGAAGCGGGCTACCGGCAGCTGATCGGCGAGTCGCTGGTGTTGGACGCGGCGCTTTACTCGAAGACGGTGCGAAACGGCCTCACCTATCGAAAACTGCCGTTCGAAGACCCGAACACGGCGGGTCAGACCGTGTTCATCAACGTGCTGACCAATAAGGACTACAGCCAAATCCGTGGACTGGACTTCCGCCTCGACTGGCGGTATAGCCAGACCTTCAACATCACCGGCAACTACTCGTTCGTCGACGCCCGAGGCACAGGCTCCGACCCGTTCACCTACACGGGGCTCTTGCTGAGGCGGAACACGAATCTGTCGGTCATAACCGGCGCGCCGGTGATTCCGCCTGACGCGATACTGCCGTTGGAGACACGGAAGCATAACATCGGCGGAACGATTTCGTTGCTATTCCCAACCGACTTCGCGCCGCGCGTCTTCGCCGACTTTGGCTGGTTCACGACTGTTCGCTTCGCGTCCGGTTTGCCGTTCACGCTCCTGCAAAACTCGGCAAACGGCCAGATCGGCCCGCCGACCTTCGCCGGCCTGGGTGGCACCGTGGCGGAGGAGCTGAATAGCTCCACAACGCCGTGGGAGAGGCGGATCGATATGCGGTTCTGGAAGGGCTTCCGGATCGGGCAGGGCGGCGCGCGGCTACGCGTGTTCCTGGATTGGCGGAATCCGTTCAATCTGTCGAATACGACATCGGTTTATCTGGAAACCGGGACGGAATTCAACGACGCATTCAAGAACAAACTGCTGAACCAACAGTTGACAGACCCACTGCTTGATGGTGACACGTTCATCGATGATTTCCACATCATGCAGGAATCGCCAGAGAATGAATTGAACAAGTTCTCGCTTCTTCAGGCGGAGCGCCGCTTCGGTAACGGCGACGGGATCTACACCGTTGCAGAACAAAGGGCAGCTTTTGGAGCGCAGTACGAGCTTTTCAACGGCTCCCAGATACACCGCGAGTCGAACCAGCAGTTCCGACTCGGCATCCAGTTTGTTTTCTAGTTAGCCGCTTAAACATTCTCCGCGAGGAGTGGATATGAACGGCGAAAGCTTCAGGTGGTGCGTTCCGCATGCGAGTGGCCCGGCCGTGAAGGCCGCGCTAGTCGGAGCGCTGCTAATCCTCGTCGCAGCACCGTCTTTGGCTCAAACGCCCTCGGATAAGTACCAGCGAATAAGTCGGCGGAACAGCCAGTTCCAGTTGTTCGCGGGGGCAACACTCGTGCTCGACGTCAACACGTACCAATGCGGGATACGCAGTCAGGGGGACACCTGCTCCAATGTGTTCAACAGTCCCACAGGGGGCGGTGGATTCTGGCCCACCGGTTCGTCCAACCAGTACATGTTCAACGCGGGCCTCAACCTGGCCGGGATCATACCGCCCGACGCCGGGTTCGACTGGGCGGGCGACACCGTTGGCGCCTATTTCTTCGACGCTCGCGGGACGCAGCAGCACGGATCGCCCGTCACACAGATATTCAACTCGCTCGACCAGGGCGACCTGGCTAATTGGCCGAGGGAAGGCTCGGTTCCGAACTTCCCAAGTGCGACGGCGTTCGTGACGAACGAAGAGCTATTCAACGAAGTGCTCATCGGGCGGGAGTCGGCGTCTCAGCAGGACAGTTGGGTGATGTATTGGGATGGCGACCCCGCCTTCCTCGCCAATCGCAGTCATACGATGGGCATCACGGTGGAACAGCGGACGATGGCCTGGAACTTCCCTTCCGGGAATGAGGCGACGATCTACTTCGTCTACAAGTTCACCAACGTCACGAATAACACGCATTTCCAACGAGTCAACGAGGCGCAGTTCTTCGGTGGCGACAATGGACTGCCTGACGAGGGGTGGGCGATCGACTCGATTTACGTGTCGTTCGACGTCGATCCCGACGTGACCGCCGACTTCGATTTGAACTACTCGACGGCGCTACTGCCGTTCAACATGGGGGTCGCCTACGAAGGCGAGTTCGACGCGTCCGACTTCACTTATTTCCCGGACCTGTTTTTCCCCCCCTTCTTCACGAACGCGCCGGGCCTAGTCGGAGTGAAGTATCTGAGGAGCCCCATCGATCCCGGTACGGGAGAAGAGGTCGGGTTGACTCTGTTCACGGTACATGAGAACCCGAGCAGCCCGGGGGCCCAGTTCACCGACCCCTTCGGTGTCCAGCAACTGTGGCGGTACCTGTCCGGGAACATCAGCGCAGGCCTGGGTGACCCACCGTGCACCTTCTCCGATCCCAAGGTTCGGCGGGTGTGTTTCCTGGCCCAGGAACCGAAAGACACTCGGTTCCTGCAAGCCTCGGGTCCCTTTTCCCTCGGCCCCGGCGAGAGCCAGACCGTGGTCGTGGCCCAGTTCGCCGCCGCAACGGTCAACACGCCGCTGATCATCCCAGGCAACACCGCAGCGAACGCGCCCGGTGAACCCTCGCTGCGACCCGGTTGCGGCGGTGCCGGGGAGGACATCCGCCCCATCGAAGTCGGCGCCGGCTGGATTTCCACGCAGCCTGTGGGCTGCAGCGAGACCGCGGGCGTGATCGACCAGTTCAGAGTGGACTTTGTTCCGGGCAGCCTGATCGGGAAAGCGCTTGTCGCTCAGACCATCTTCGACAACAAGTTCCTGCTTGGCTTCGCGCCGGAGGCGCCCAACTTCTTCCTGGTTCCAGGAGACGACCAAGTCACGATCGTATGGGAGGAGAGTGTGACCGAGACGAACGGCGATCCGTTCTTCGAGGCCACCAGCGACAGCACCAGCGCGCTGTACAACCCGAACTACCGCGAATTCGACGTCGAAGGGTATCGGATCTTCCGTGGCAGCAGTCCGTCCTCCCTGCGGTTGATCGCCCAGTTCGACAAGATCGGCTCGACTTTTGTCGACACCACTTGCGAGACGGATCCGACGTTTGTTGCCGACACCACGTGCACGCCACCCGGCGACGTGGACATCGTCCATCCCTTCCTCCAGATACCGACGGCCGGGACCGTTCGACTAGCGGACGGAACGGCGCTCCTCGTCAACGGAGACACCGCTCTGGCCAACGAGGTACGTGCGGGAAAGGCGAGGCAATTGTCCAACACCGGAATCCCGTTCGCCTTTGTCGACAGGGACGTGCAGAACGGGTTCCAGTACTTCTACAAGGTCACGGCGTTCGATATCAACAGTCTGGCCTCCGGTCCGAGTTCACTCGAATCGTCGAGTGCGGTGAAGAGTATCTTCCCGCAGAAACCGTCGTCCGACTTGGTGGGCGCCGACTTCTTCGTAGCCCTCATCGACCGGAATGGCGACGAACTGGTCGGTGATCGTCCAAGCATCGATCCGGTCACCGGAACGCTGAGCGGACCGTCCGCGCCAACGGCGCAGCTGTTCGGTTCGTTCTTGCCTTTCGCAGGACAGCTCCTCACGCCCGGGACGTACGAGGTACGGATCGACAGCGTCATCCCCGTCTACTATTCGGGCGAGTACCACGTAACCGTCACGGGTGTCGGTCAGGCGGTGTTCGGCAGCCCCGAGAACTCCGGGCTAGACGGCTGTGAGGGTAACGCGACGGCCTCGCAAACCTGCCTGTTCGAACTGCCGCCGGTCGGCGTGCCGTCCGACTCGACGATCCGCCAGGAGCTGGAAGACGCCGGCATCGAGGCCCCGCCGACCTCGGGCCAGTTGACGACCACGCTGGAGGCCAAACTGACCCATTGGCACTCCGGCGACTCCGACTGGGCCTACACGGTCCCCGGGTTCTGGGAAGAGGATCCACCCGACCCGGATGCCCTGGACGGCGGCAGCCGCTGGTTCACCGGGGCGAACGAGACGATGGCGGACCCGACGCAGGGTCTCGAACACGGGCAGCTCGACGGTGTCGGCGAGATCTTCCAGCCGGTGCCGTTCCAGGACGTTTTGGCGGCCCCGGACCTGGCGTGCAACGACGGAGCGGGCGCCGACCACATGCGCCGGTTTTTCCAGTCGACCTGGCTGGCCCGCCGTGCCGCCGACATCAGGATCTACTGGGGCGAGTCGGGCGTCGACAGTGTGATCGATGTGACGCACAACCTGCCGGTGGAGTTTTCCGGGCTGGTTCGAGCCAGCTACGGTTTCTTGACCGATGCCGACGGTAGCGGGACGCTGGATTACAAAGATTTCTGGTTCATCCCCGGTCTGGAGGAGACATCAACGATCGGGTGCGCGTCGGAAACCAACCCGCAGCCGCTGGTCACGCAGCCGGTGGTGACAGCCGTCGATGTGACCGGCGATCGGGTCTCCGACGGGCAGGGGTTCGGTCTCTACATCGCCGGTGAGCCGTTCCTGTTCCTTACGGCTGCGGTTCCGACCAGCACGGTGTGGACGTACCGAGCGTACGCCGGGATCATCACGAACAGTTCCGGCGCCTACACGTTCGTCGAGACGGCGCGCACGCCAGGCGTGCCCGGGCTCCGCTTCGCGGTGACCGTGAACACAGCGTCGGTGATCAACCCGGCCACGGCTGATTTGACGAAAGTTCACACGGTGCCGGATCCGTACTACGCCGTCAGCCGTTACGATCTCGGTCCGACCACGAAGCAGATGCGTT
Source organism: Gemmatimonadota bacterium (assembly GCA_039589995.1). Taxonomy (GTDB): domain Bacteria; phylum Gemmatimonadota; class Gemmatimonadetes; order Palauibacterales; family KS3-K002; genus JBDHGH01. Next base: position 26,109 of record JBDHGH010000072.1, read on the forward strand.
TCGTGAACCTGCCGGCAAAGGCAACGATCCGCATCTTCACGCTGAGTGGTGCACTGGTGGACGTGATCAATCACGACGACCTGAGCGGCGGAGGCCAGGCAACGTGGGATCTGAGAAATCGCAGCGGCCAGTTCGTTGCGAGCGGTGTTTACTTCTACCATGTGTCGACGCCGGATGTCCAGGACCACTTGGGCAAGTTCACGATCATTCAGTACGCGAACTGAGTGCGGGCATGTCGGTCCGACCCGATGGCCGGAGCGGACGAAATGAAAGCTGCCGAGGAGGGTATACGATGCGGTCACTAATACGAGCCGGGCTAGCGCTCCTTTTCCTAGGCGGTACTTCAGGAACTGCGACGGCCCAGGTGGAAAACACGAACATCGGCACATCGTCGGCCGAATTCATGGCGCTGGGCGCCGGTGCACGTGGCATGGCCCTGGGAGGGTCGTTTAGCGCCCTCACTCGGGACGTCGAAGCGTTGTACTACAACCCAGCGGGCATAGCGATGATGGACGGGGGCCTACAGGGGATGGCGACGGTGATGCCGTACTTCGCCGATACCCATTATTACTGGGTCGGCCTGGCCTTTCCGTGGGACTACCAGTGGGCAATCGGCCTCAGCTTTGGGAGCTTTGGCTTTGGCAACCAACCCGTCTATACGGAAGCGGATCCGGAAGGCGCGAGCGGCGAAGTATATGGCGTGAGCGAGTCGTATGTCGCCTTCTCATTTGCCCACGCCTTCATCGACCGGTTCACGGGAGGCGTGACAGCCAAAATTATCATCGATCAGCTCGGCAAAACTAGCGCCACTGGCTTTGCCTTTGACATCGGAACGAATTTTCACACCGAGCTCGGGAATCGCCCCATCGCCTTCAGTGTGGTCATTCAGAATCTGGCCGGCAGTCTGGAGCACTCGGGTGCGGGTCTCGATTTTGCCGCGTTTCCCGGCGATCCGAACAACCCCGATGACCCCTCGGCGAACGTCGATCCATCGCCGTCCCGTTTTCAGTCGCAGTCTTTCCCCATCCCGACGGCCTTCCGGGTGGGCATTGTATACGACGTCGTCGCGACGCTGCCGCATCGTCTATCGATGCTCGGCGAGTTCGTAGAGCCCAACGCCGGCAATACGACCTGGGGGCTGGCGGGCGAGTACGAGTATGGCACCCAGGACAAACCGATCAGCGCCGCGCTCCGTGCCAGCTACAACTACCAAGCGGACAACTATCTCTCCGCCGAAGAGGAGGCGCAATTCGCCGGCGCAACGAGTGCATCGGATAGAGGCCTGGACGGATTGGCTCTCGGCGCGGGACTCAAGTGGCGTTTCTCATCGTTCGAGGCGCAGTTGGATTATGTCTATCGTCACTTCGGTACGATGGGCACCGTGGATGCGTTCACCATCGCATTTAGGTCCCGTTAGGGACCCGCGGCTACCGGAGCCTTACCTCGCGCCGAGGGAAGAGGCCAGTTAGAGACGCAGAGATGCTTGAAGCCGTTGTAATTCTAGCGTTGGCGATCGGAGAGCCGGTGAGCGCGCAGGCTCCCGGATTTGACGCCGCCCTGTATCGTACGAAAGCCGGGGGCAATGTCACTCTTGTCGATGGCGTGCTGGAATTCGATCCTCGAATCGTGGACGGCGGTGTCGACTGCGCGTACAACGTGGGCGTGACTGTGACCGACTCGACCGACACGGAGATCTACCGCGACCGTTGGCGTAGTGTCCTGGCCTGTGAGAGCGACGAAGCTGCGCCAACTTCGGAAGGGAACGTGGTTGTCGTCGAGACGTTCCAATTCGCTGTGGTCCCCGGGCGGTACTCGCTCGAGGTTTCACTGGAGCCGGCAGGGATGCCGGGAATGGCGCAACTCAGGGCCTTCGAGTTGACAAGCTTGGGAGAACATGATGCCACGTCGGACTTGATCCTGGCACGCGAGGTAGGGAGGGTTGATTCCACCGAAGCCCGTCGATGGACGATCCAGAGACGAGGGCTGGGGATTGCAGCAGATCCCTATGTGGTCGTTGATCCGAGTACGCCTCGGCTTTCCTACTACATGGAACTCTATTCCGAGGCGCTCGCGGGCCAGAGCGGCCGGGTAGAGGGCGTGATCCGCAGGCCGGGCGGTGACGAGGTCGTGAGGATGAAGCTCGATGACCTGGAGACGACCGCCGAGAATCGGCCCATCGCGGGAACCATTCCGCTTCAGGGGCTGCCCCCCGGTGATTATCTGCTCGAGGTGCAGCTCGCACTGGGCAATCGGTCCGTCACTCGTTCCCAGCCGTTTCAGATGTTGCCGGTTGATCAGAGCGAGTCGACCGTCGTCGAGCTGGCACCGACCAGGGCCGATCATCTCGAGACCTATTTCTGGAGTCTGACCGACGAGGAGTTGACGGAGCTATTCGACCCGATCGTGGTGTGGCTCACGACAGGAAACGAACGGAAGATGTTTGAGTCTCTGAACTCAAACGGCAGACGGAATTTCCTTGTAGCGTATTTCAGGTACAGAGCGCCGCTCCAGCTCGGCGGGGGAGATGAGTCGCCGCTCGACGTCTACTTGAGCCGTGTCCGTGTCATCAATCAGAGATTCGGCGAAAAGGTCGGTCGGACAGATTTCAGTGCCTGGCGCACGGAGCGGGGTCGCGTTTACATGATGCGCGGTGAACCGGATCGAAGAGTGGACCGCCGAGCTCCGGCTGGCAACTCACCGCCCTTCGAAATCTGGATGTATTACTACTCCCCAGGGTACACCTATCTATTCGTCGATGAGACTGGATTCGACGATTATCGACTTCTCTTCTCATCGGATCCGTCGAACCCTTCCGTTTTTGACTGGGAGAGACGGGCCGGGGAAGTGGCTGTAACCGAGCTGTTCAACGTAACCGGCGGCCGTTAGCGTGATTCGAGGACCGGAATCCCTGACGCGTCGCGGTGGCAACGAGTCAGCCGAACGAGAGTTCGGCGGTGTCAAACGATACCAGGTCCCATAGAAAGAGAGGCTATCGTGAGCGCGACTTGTGTTCGGATGGCGTCGATCCTTACAGTGATGCTGGTCTCATCCTACGCGCTTGCCTGTGATGACAACCCAGTCTCATCGGATCGCGACAATTCGGTGGCCCTGAGCCTCAACCCCAGTCACGCGATCGTCGATGCGGCTGATACGACCCGGGTAGACGTGAACAGCCGTAACCAATATGGGGCCCCGACGCGCGAGGCGGTGACCTTCACCGCCTGTGACGCCAAGATCGCCGTCGAACCGGATCCGACGGTGGTGGACGTCGAGCATCCGAATCGGACGCTCGTCATAGCGGGAACCCTGGGATCGACCTGCGTCGTGGCGACCGCGGCGGGACTCACGGACACCGCGACTGTGAGCGTGGTCCCCGCCAGTATCGACATTGGACTGGTCTCCATGATAGGGAGCGGTGCCTCGGCGGCCTCGACCCTGACGTTCCTGGACAAGGCCGGTAACGAAGCTACCGGCATGGATGAATCCGATGTCGTCTACACTGTAGCGGACCCCGCGATCGCCGATGTTGATGCGACCGGCACCGTCACGGGGAAAGCCCCCGGCGACACCGAGCTAACGGCCGAGCTGGCCGATATGTGGGGGGCTGTCCGGATTTCCTCGGCAGAGTTCAGCGTAGCGCCTGCGACGTGGACGGGAACCATCACCCCGGCTTCGGCCAATTGGGGTGATACCATCACCGTCACGGCGCCCGCGGGAATGACATTCGACTTCGATGCCCGCGTGGAGTTCGACGGACTCACTCCATTCCCAATTTCCTCCTCGGGCACCGAATTCGTGGTGGTGGGACCGGCGGGTATGGGTAGCTCGCCGTCCGAAGTGACGATTCTCGATGTCGGCCCGAACCAGCTGGCCTTCGCCGACACGATCGATGTGCCCGACCCCGATCCAGCGGACGCCAACGAACCCAATAATGGCGGAGGCGGCGGCGGTGGCTCGCTGTCCGACCTCGGCGAGACCACGCCCGCAACACTCCCATTCGAAGAATACATCACCTTGGGTACGGGCGATCTCGATGACGTATTCCAGATAACGCTGGCGGCGCAGACGGCGATCACCTTCGTGGCGGATTGGAATTTCACCGATACCGATCTGGACGTTCTAATCTACGACTCGGCCGGCGACCTGGTCTCAGAGTTTGGCTGTGCGAGCGCTGCGGTCCCAGAGACCTGCACCATCACGTTCGATCCCGGAACCTACTACGTCGATGTCAACAATTACGACCCGCACGACATCGAGTGGGCCACGGTGTTGCTCACAATGAATTGAGCCACGCAGGATCCCAAACAGAAGGAAAGCGAAAGGGCCCCCACTGGGGGCCTTTTCAACATGCTACCGCGAGGCGACCGCCTTTCCTTCGGCTGCGGCGGCGATGCGGCGGGTCAGTGTCATCGCGATCTCGAAGCCGGGATGGCTGATGGGAACGATTTGGAGCCGCCCGTACTCCGTTTCGTGCGTGAAGATTTCATTCGGGTTATAGACGGGCTCGCAGGTGAGCGTAGTGATTTCGTCGTCCGTTTCGGCTCGGAAGAACAACTTGACCATCCTCTCCTCGTCGTCCCAGAGTTCCGGGTCGAACGCCGGATATTGGGCTATGTCGAAGAATCGGGTCTCGATGAATTGGTCGTCGAGCGAAAAGACTAGAAGATCGATGCGTTCTTTCTGAAGCTCGCGGCTGGCCGCGCCGAACACGGTATCGAGCGGTGCCTCGATGCCTACGACAATTACGCCGTCCTCTATGCGGACCTGCCCAACCGAATCCTCTGACTTTGGGCCGCACGCCCCGAGGACGAGGAAGCCCGAGAGCACGGCGACGCCCGCAGTAAAACCCGGGTGGCGTTTGAATCGTTGGCCTGGCCCGTGCGGCGGCCGCCGCCGGTTTTCCGGCACCTCTAACGTTCTTGCCTGAGGAGGCATCTTCTCACTCGCTCCTTTATGCTGCCCGGCCAGCCGGCCGAGCGCGCCCCCTGGTCGGGAGGGGCCCCTTAAGCCAAAAGTTAAGCGTAGGCGGCCAAACACGCGAGCAGAACATATAAAGGGGCACCAACCGCCAAAAGCGGCTCCAGAATGCGATTTCGCCCATTCGCGCTGCCCGTGCTGAGAAGGGCAGCGCGACGTCGTCAATACCCTTAATGCAG
>JBDHGH010000073.1:0-16651 GCA_039589995.1 Gemmatimonadota bacterium
GGATATGCCAACCGCCGTACCCACGACGCCCTCGATGGCCATCAGCACTTCGGTGTGCCGCTCTTGGATCTCGATGGCTTGTGGAAGGGTTTGCGGGTCTTCCGGCTGTATGAGATCGTTATCCGAACATCCCAGCCACAGGGTGCCGGCGAACAGCACGGCCAGAAAACGAGCGCGCGAAGTCGATCGAAAGATGGGGCCAAGCATGAGTGCCTCCAACGAGGTTGGATTCTCAGACCGGCGGGGATTCTGCGTTTGTTCGGGGGAGGAACGGCCTACTACAATGATTTCCTGCGGTTTCGACTCATAGGGAAAACAGCGGTGAAGTTGCTGGGGGGCTATAAAGGTTAGAAACTACCTTCGTCGGGTCAATGGCGACTGGTTTCGAGCGCTCGTTGCCCGTGTTCAGGACCGACCACATCTTGTGGGCAGCCCAACCGATCGCCCTTCTTGCGAGGACCTCTCGCCAGACCAACGAGGAGTGGTGCATGCTTGATCGTGTATTGAAGAGCCTTTGGGAACGACGCGTGCCTCACTATCTCGGAGCCTACCTGGCAGTCTGCTGGGGCGTGTTGGAGTTCGTCGATTGGCTGGTGAACCGGTATGTCCTCTCGCCGTACCTGACCGATGTCGTGCTGCTCGGGCTGGTCTCGCTGATCCCCAGCGTCCTCCTGGTGGCGTACAATCACGGGAAGCCGGGTCAGGACCAGGCGACCAAAACTGAGAAGATTGGCGTTCCGGCGAACATCATCGCATCACTATTCATCCTCGCTCTTGCCTTCGGCGGCAAAGATCTCGGCGCCGCTACAACCACGGTCACGGTGGAAGATGAAGAGGGCAACACGGTCGAGCGGGTGATCCCAAAGGACGAGTTCCGCAAGCGCTTCGCACTCTTTCCCTTCGATAACCAGTCCGGCGATGCGGCGTTCGATTGGCTCCAATATGGTGTACCTGACGCCGTGGCCGTTGATCTTTACCAGGACCTGCTCGTCGATGTGGTCTATTTCCCTCACCTGCGAGATAGACTCAGGGAGTCGGGCCAAGGGAGCGGTGTGGGGATACCGTTGGCTCTGAAGCGAGAGGTAGCCAGCGACTTGCATCTCGATCGATTCGTCACCGGTTCGATCACTGCTGTCGACGGAGAGATCGCTGTCGAGTACGCAGTCCACGATAACCGCGGTCGAGTTCAAGCCGAGGCTGCTTTCTCGGACACCTCGGTGTTCGATATCGCCGATTCCATGTCGATCCAGCTGAAGCACGACTTGGAACTGCCCGCTCGGCATATAGAGGAGACCATCGACGTACCGGTCTCCGAGATATTGACCGATTCCGAGGACGCATTTCGCCACTACGTGGAAGGCGACGTAGCGATACTTGCGCGTGACGATTGGCCGGGTGGCATCGGAAGCTACGAGTCGGCCGTTCGATTGGACTCCACCTTCGCAATCGCGCAGAACTCGCTCTATACCGTGCTCCTCTTGACCAACCAGGGCGCCCGCGGGACGAAGCCGCTACAAGCCGCGATGGCCTCGCTGTATCGACTACCCGAACGCCTGCAGTTCCTTGTGAAGTCCAACTACTACTACAGCCGAGAGGAACACGAAAAGGCGTACGCGGTGCTGAAGATGTGGACCGAACTGTACCCTGACGACATCGACGGTCACAGACAGATGGCGCAGGTCTACATTGTGATCCAGAACGACAAAGAGGCGGGGATTCGCGAGCTAAGGAAGATCTTCGAGCTCGACCCGTCGCAGGCCGACATTCTGAACCAGATCGGCGAACTGTACGAAGCCCAGGCCAAATTCGATTCCGCCCTGATCTACTACGAGACTTACGCGGACCTATATCCGGAAGACGCGGAATCCTTCTGGATGATCGGCAACATGTATTCCAACCTCGGCGATCTCCAGCAGGCGAAGGAGTTTCTCGAGAAGGCGTCGCTGCTTGAACCCGAAGACGTTGGGGGGATGGTGGCGGTGGGCGAGGTCGAGACGCACCTGGGTAATTACGACGATGCTTTGGCCATTTTCGACGAAGCTATGGCGGCATCTCGGACTGCCGAAGACCGCGCCGCCGTCTACGGAGCGCTAACCTCCTACTACAGATACCGCGGCCAGCTGGCCAAGACTCTCGAGAACTGGGAACTGCGTCTGGATGAAGTGGAGCAATACGCGCCTCCCGCATTCGGCGCGGTCCAGCACCTGGCGACGTTGGCGATTCTGGTCGAGGCGGGTCAGACCGACATCGCCATTCAGCGCCTCGACTCACTGAGGCAGCAATTTGCCGCACCACCATGGAACATGATCCTCCCCATCGGCGAGTTCGCCATGTACTTGGAGCTGGAGGAGCCCGATAGCGCCGAGCGTTCAATCGAAGAGCTCGAGTTGGCGATCGAGACGCTCAACATGCAGGCACTTCTGCCCTTGGTCGCCCGCGGACGAGCACAGGTTCATTATCTGCGCGGCGAGCACCGAGAGGCCATCGCCCGTTACGAAGAGGTGCTCGAGCTAGATCCCACCGAATACCGCCTGAATACCTGGATCGGACGCAGCTACAGAGAACTGGGCGAGCTGGACAAGGCGACTGAGTACGTGGAAAGACGTTTGAAGCAGAGACCGCTCGACCCCTCGGCCCATTACGAGATGGCGCTGGTCGTTTCCGAAAGAGGGGATGCCGATCGAGCCCGCGAGCACCTGCAGAGCGCGCTCGTCGCTTGGGAGAATGCCGACTCGGTCTTCAAGCCGGCAAGAGAAGCGCGAGAGAAACTGGCCGAGCTCGGCGCCCGGTGACTACTCCCACTCGATCGTGCCCGGCGGTTTGGTCGTGATGTCGAGAGCGAGTCCCGAAACACCGTCGAGCGCTAGCACGTCGCGCCGCAGTTCATCGAGCAGGGCCTTGGGCAGCTCCACCGGCGACGCCGTCATCGCCCGCTGCGAGCGGATCGGCCGCACGACGACCAGTTCGCCGCCGTCGCCCGCCAGGTCCAGCGGAACGAGCACCGTCGGACACTGCCAGATCTCGTCGTACACACCGTGACGATGCAGTCCCTCCATCACGATGTGGTCCGCCTCGCGGAGGACCTCCAAGCGCTCCCGCGTGGCCGTGGCGGCAAGCGGCACTGCAGTAGCCGGCAGTTCCGGGCCCAGGTTCCAGATGCAGCGGTTGATCCCAGGAACCTCGGAGGTCAACACCGAAGCTGCCGCCAACAGCCTCTCCCACGGCGCGTCACCGCTCAGAAGTACAGGGTGCTCGTACGCGCGTAGATCGGCCTTGACTCCCACCGATCGGATCGGAAGCACCTCGGCATCGAGTCCATGGCGTCGGCCGACCTCCGAGACCAGCGGTGCGATTTCCTCCAGGCCGGTGACATCGCCTTCGCCGTCGCCGCAAAGCAGGCGCACGCCCAGGCCAGGGCCGGGGAAGGGGTGACGCCAGACGAGCTCATGGGGGATCCCCAGCTGCTCACCCAGCTCCCTCACCTCGACCTTGTAGAGCTCGTCCAATGGCTCGACGACGCGGCCCTGTTCCAGCATTTCTTCAATGATCGGAACGCGGTTGTGGTGCGTTTTTATCGTGTCAGCGCGCTGTGTGCCGCCGGTCTCGATCGTGTCGGGGTAGATGGTACCCTGTCCGAGGAGATGATTGTCGAGACCCAGTCGCTCGGACTCGTCGCGGAACACGTCGATGAAAGTGTCGCCGATGGCTCGGCGCTTCGCCTCGGGGTCGATCAGCCCATCGAGAGCCGATAGGAACCGGTCGCTGGCGTCGACAAAATGCACGTGCGAGCCGAGGCCGAGTTCGCGGAAGAACTCGATCACCTTCGCGCTTTCGTCTTTGCGCATCAGTCCGTTGTCGACGTGAAGCAGGTCCACCCGCTCCGGCCCCAAGGCGCGGGCGAGAAGCGTGGCGGCGACGGTGGAATCGACACCGCCCGAGGCCAGCAGGAAGACCGAGTGATCGCCCACCTGCGCCCGCAACTTGGCTATCTCCTCTTCGAGAAATGCGTCCATCGACCAGCTGGGCTCGCATCCGCAAATCTCGAATGCGAAGTTCGCGATAATCTCGTTGCCGTGAACGGTGTCATCGACCTCGGGATGGAACTGTACTCCGTAGCGGCGAAGCGTGTCCGAGCCGATCGCCGCAAAGCGATGGTCGTCTCCGCCCTCCGTCGTCTCACTCCAGCCCAACTCGCGAAACTCCGGCCCCACCGACACCACACTATCGTAGTGGCTCATCCAAACCGGCTCCACCGCCCCTAGCCCCTTGAACAGGGGACTCTCGCCGGTCAGGTGCAGATTGGCCCGCCCCCACTGCCGACCGCCGTGGGCAACTTCGCCGCCGTAGTGCTTGGCGATCTCCTGATGGCCGAAGCAGAACCCGACGATGGGAACGTCCAGGTCGTAGATCGCCCGGGTGTAGTCGGAGTCCTCTCCGTGCGAAGAGAGGCTCGGACTGCCTGAGACGATGATGCCCTTGTAGGGTACGAAGGCCTCGACGGGGTCCTCAGGCTGCCGGATCTCTGCCAGCACTCCAAGACGGCGGACCTTCGTGGCGATGAGATGTGCGTACTGGCCGCCGAAGTCGACGACGGCGATGGTGTCGTGCTGCATCTACTCCTCGTTCAGAGTGGGTAAAGCAAATATGGATCTGGAATATTGAATACCCCGGCATCGCGCAAGGGTTCGGAGGCTAGTCACCCAGCGATTCCGAGCTCAACTCGGCCAGGCGCGCCTCGACGTACTCGACCATCGGTTGAAGCTCCGGGTCGGCTGAGTCCCAGAGCGTCAGAAACCGGTTGTAGTGGAGGGCAGCCTTGTCCGGGTCCCCGAGTCGCTCGTAGATCTCGCCGCGCCGCAAGTGTGAAGGAGCGAGGTAGGCCAGTCTGTAGACGGAGGCTCCCGCGAAGCCGTTGTAATAGACGAGTGCCTCTTCGTCACGTCCGGCCGCCGCCAACAGCTCCGCTCGCAGATAGTGCTCACGGTCCAGCGCATAGAACGGCGACGTCGACATTCGCTGATACCAGGTCTTCGCTTCGATGCTTTCGAGAGCGGCGAGCGCGCCGGCCATGTCCTCGCCGTTGAGCGCGAGTTCCGCTCGCACGCCTCGCGCTAGATCGCGCGCCAGCGCGACGACATGATCGGGTCCGTCCAAGTCGGTTAGCTGTGTGATGAACGACCGTGCGGCGCTTTCGTCGCCCAGCTTCGCGCTAAGCAGCGCAAGGAGATACAGACGAATCTGCTCGTGGGCCTCGTCATTGGCCGCGACCCAGCCCGCTGGGTTGCCACTTCGGCTGGCGGCGGCTGTGTTCCAAGCCTGGAGTTCAGCCCTCAGTGCCCGCAGTTCGTCATCCGATATTGAGAGGTAGGGGGCGGTAGACATCAATGCCCTGTATTCCAGGCCGAACGGCGCATGGAATACCTCGGCCCTTGTGAGCATTTCCTTCGTATCAGCCCAGCGGCCCTGGGCCATATTGAGGAACCCGAGGTACGCGAACCCCAGCGCCCTCACCTCTCGCAGCCGACTTGGAGACGTGGCCAGTTCGGCAACTTGTTCCCCGCCCTCGAAACCATCCGTGAAGTTCGCCACGGCCCAACCTGTGAGCATCAGCACCCCGTCGCCCGCAGTCGCCAGGTCACCGAGCACCTGCTCTTGGGCGCTCTCGTCGTCGCTAGCGAACGCCCTGAGCGAACGGACCTCGATTTCGCGATCCGCATCCGGGTTCAATTCCAGAAAGCGATCCACGAGCGCATCCAGCTCGCCGATCTCACCAAACGATGCGGCGATACGGATGAGATGGTTGAGTGCGTCGATATCATCAGGCTCGTAGAAGAGAGTGCGCTCGAAGGCTTCCTTGGCTTCCGCCAAAGGCCGACCGAAGAACGGCCCGTAGTGAAATATCATCTCGCCCAGTCGCAGCCACGACTCGACGGCGTCAGGGTAGGTGCTGAGAATCCCGCGCTGCAGACGCTCGGCTTCGTAGAAATCCCCTCGTACGTGCGCGAGCGTCGCTTCCAGAAGGCGGCGATCCCGTTCCGACAAACGACCGCTGTGTCGGACGGCCTGTTCTGCGCTCGTCTCGATCAGGTCCAGCCGAACCAGCCAATCGGCGGCCACGCTGAGCCGATACCAGGCGAGGGCGAAGGTGCTGTCGGCCTGCACGGCCGTCTGAAAAGCCTCGGCGGCGGGTTGGTAGTGGCCCTCGCGAAGCGCCTTCTCACCCTCGAGGTAGGCCTTGAGGGCGTCGAGAGAGCTTGTGGTGACCGCGGCGATCTGCCTGCCTCGGGCGCCTCGTTCGCTTTCCCCCACCAGCAATTGCCCGGCCAGGTCGTCCACCATATCAAAGATTTCGGTCGCTGAGCCCTCAACCGACGCTTGTGCTACGACCTCCATATCGGCACCAGCGTCGTAGAGAGAGGCATCGAGATGCACCGAACCCTGAACCTCGACGACGTTTCCGAGCACGAGGAGGTCCGCATCGAGGTCGCGGGCGGCGGACTGGCTACGCGCCAGATCTAGAGATCCGCCACCATCTTGGGCCAGCAAGCTGAGGATTGCCCGAGTGTCGACACTTCGGAGATCGCCGGCGCCGTCGAGCTTCGTGCTCAAGAGGTCGACCATCCCTTCGGCCAGGTAGTCTAGGTCGCCGCTTCCGCGAACAGAGAAGGGGAGCACGGCGACGCGAGACTCCGCGGGTGTGGGCGATGGCGCGTTGCGAGCCCGGTCGATCGACCACAGGCCCCCGGCCACGAGAGCCATCACCGCAACCGCAGCGGCCACGCCCCAAATGATCGAGGACCGCCTGCTCTTCGAGGGTATCTCCGGACGGCAGAGTGCATGGCGGAGGCCGGTGGCGTCCCCCCAACGGTCCTTAGGGGACCAGGCGAGGGCGCGGCGAAGGGGTTTAACGGCATCCGGTGGAACGTCCGACCAGTCGGCTTCTTCTACCGGGGTCAACAAGGACCAACGCCTCGCCGTCAACGCTTCAAAAAGCACCATCGCGAATGCATACAGATCCGTTTGTGCCGTGACTTCCTCTCCGGCGACCTGCTCGGGTGCCATGTAGCCGGGCGTTCCCACCTGGCGACCGGGCTCGGTCAATCCCGCGGTGGTACCTTCGCTGCGCTTGGCTACCCCAAAATCGCCGAGCAGAGCTCGATCGTCGACCAGGAAGATGTTGCTTGGCTTGATGTCACGGTGAACGATCCCATGCGCGTGCGCAGCCTCCAGCGCCGAGAGCAGATCGTTCGCCAACCTCATCGCTTCATCATGGGTCAGCGGCCCCCGTTCCAGCCGCTGCTCCAGAGTCTCGCCCTCCACGAAGTCCATGATGTAGTAGAAGGACTCGTCGATCTCGCCGGCGTGATAGATCGAAACGACATTCGGATGCTTCAGTTGCGCGAGGATCCGCGCCTCCTGGAGCAGCCGTTCAGCTGCACTCTCGCTGGCCAGGTCAGGATGGTGAACCTTGATGGCGACGCGCCGGTCGAGAACCGTGTCCCGAGCCAGGAAGACCGTGCCCATCCCGCCGCTCGCCACCTCGCGCTCGACGTCGTATTGAGGAGCTAGCGCCTCTTTCAGTTGGTCAAGCAGCGACATGGCAGACGAACGCTACCTCCTGGAAGGGAGCAAAGTAGTAGTCCAGAACGAATCTTGGAAACGCGATATGACCCTGCCCGCGACGAGGATTCAAGTGAGCTTGGGGCTACCAACAGCGACCAAATCGCCCTCTAAATATGTAAACTCGTACCCCGGCTACGCTAGGGCAACTAAGTAACGGGGTTATTGGACTCGGAGATGGAAAGAAAGTGCCCGCCCCAAGGTGGGGACGGGCACTTGCCTTCATGGTGAAGGGCCAGGGCTACTGTCCGCTGGCCAGCGAGTGGATCGCGAACGCCGCTCCCTGCGGGTCGAGGCACTGCGCGATGAGGTCGCCGCCCGGGACCTCCATAGGTCCGTTGAGAATCTGGCCGCCCAGCTCTTTCACGGTCTCGACGGACTTGTTGACGTCGTCGATCATGAAGTAGTGAAGCCAGTGCGGGGGTGCGGGCATCTCGGCCGGTTTGTTGTACATGCCGCCCAGCGGGTGGCTGCCACGGCCATACATCTGATAGATTCCCGCTTCGCCCATGTCCATCGCGTCGGTCTTCTGCCAGCCGAACAGGTCGGTGTAGAAGTCGAACGCGGCCTCGTAGTCGGTCGTAGCCAGCTCGTGCCACGAGAACTCGCCCTTCTTGGGTGGTTCGTCGCTACCCGGAGGGGGCTCGGCCGAGGTAAACACGGCGAACGTCGCGCCCTGGGGATCGGCCAACACCGCGAACTTGCCGACCGAGGGGATATCCGTCGGCTCGACGTAGGTCTGTGCGCCCAGCTCCTGTGCCCGAGCGACGGTCGCGTCCGTGTCGGGCACCGCGACATAGGCGATCCAGTGGGGCGGAGCTCCCATCTTTTTCGCCTCTTCCGGCAACTTCATGACTCCGCCCAGTGCGTCTCCAGAATTGGTGAACATCTTATAGGGCATCTCTCCGCCTTCCCAGACCTCGGTGCCCCAACCGGCGATCTTGGTGTAGAAACCTTCTGCAGCCTCCGGATCGGATGTCATCAGATCCATCCAACAGAAGCGGCCACGGGGATATTCGGACATAGAGGACCTCCTTATTGCATGACGGTTGAGGTTAGGGGCATACAGTCTAATAGGCCGGGCCGTCCTGCGACAGCCTGATTGGGTAACAGTTCTGACAAGAAGAAAGTGCCGCGGTCAGCGGCGGGCCGGCTCTCCGCTCAGTTCAGCCAGCCGGGCCTCGGCGCCTTCGACCAGCGGGCGAAGCTCGGGGTCGGCGCCCGCCCACAGCTCGATGAAGCGGGCGTAATGCCGGACCGCCTCATCGGTCTGACCGCGGCGGTCGTGGATTTCGGCGCGCCGCAAGTGAGATGGGGCCAGAAACACGACATCGTAGCGCGAGACTTCCGCGAAGGAGCCGTACCATCGAAGCGCCTCTTCCAGACGGCCGACCTCTTCCAGCAACACAGCGCGCCGGTAGCGCGGCAGAGACTCGGAAAAGAAAACTGAAGTGATGGCCGTCTGATAGTAGCGTTGCATGGGCGCCCGCTCTAGCAAGGCGAGGGCCTCGGTGGTTTCGCCCCGGCGCCATCTAACTTCGGCTTGCACTGCTAGGGACAGGTCTTCGGGAAACGAAGCACCTTCAACCGGACTTTCGAAAGTCTCGATTTCACTCGCGTATCTCGCGGCTGATTCCTCGTCTCCGAGACGCACGTTCAGCATGCCGAGTAGATAGCCGCGCAGCAAGTGGTGCGCGTTGTTATGCGCGCTGACGTTTCCGCTTGGATGTTCGCTTGGGCGGATAGTATCGGGATCGAGGCCCTCCAATCGTGCACGAGCCGCTTCGACCTCGATGTCGCTGGCGGGCGTGAAGGGAAGTAGCGTGAGGTATGCACCGTGCTCAGTCGCGCGAGTCGGATCGAATCGCGCCGCTTGGACTATCTCTTCCTTGGCGTCTCGCCACCGCCCCTGGGTCAACGCTGAAAACGCACGTTGTACGTGACCCAACCCTCGCATCTGAGGTGAACGTGACGGCTCTGTGAGGATCTGAGACAACCGATCGCCGGAAGCGATGTCGTCGGTCATCACCGGGACGAACCCGATGGTCGTGAGCAACGGGATGTCTGCGGCACGGGGCAACTCGGCCAGAACCCGTTCTCGCTCCACTGCGTCGCCTGCGGCGAAAGCACGTATGGCCCGCATCTCGATGGCCCGATCCGCATCCCGGTTCAGTTCGAGAAAGCGATCGACGAGTGAATCAAGTCTTGCGAGGTTGCGGTTACGCGCCTCGATCCTGACCAGGTGAATCAAAGCGTTTACATGATCCGGCTCGTAGAACAGCACGCGCTCGAATGCCTCTTGTGAACCCGCGATCGGTCGACCGGTGAGGGGTCCGTAGTGAAAGAGAATCTCTCCCAGCTGAAACCACGCCTCGACATCGCCGGGATAGGATCCGACGATATTGCTGTAGAGCTGCTCCGCTTCTCTCGCTCCCCCTCTTCGCGCGGCGACCGCTGCCTCGAGTAGAAGCTTGTCGTGCTCGGAGAGACGGCTGCTGTGCCGCACAGCCTCCTCTGCCGCCTGGCGGATCAGGTCGTTCCGGGTCAGCCATTCGTAAGCCACGCTGAGCCGATACCAGGCGAGGGCGAATGTCGGGTCGACCTCGACGGCGCGCCGCAACGCCTCGGTCGCTTCCTGGTACTGACCAGCCCGCAACGCCCGCTCGCCCTGCAAGTATTCCTTCAACGCTTCTAGGGAGTTGGTGGTCACCGCCGCGATGTGGGTCACTCCGGGACGCGATTCGCCACCCGAAGCTAGCAGCAACTCTGCAGCGACGGCGTCAACCAGCTCGAACAGCTGGTCCGATTCTCCCTCGGCGCTCCCCTCGGCGATCGCCTCGAGTTCGCCGCTCGCGTCGTACAGCGACGCGTGCAGCTGAAGTTGGTCGCCGATGACGAGAATGTTCCCGAGTACGAAGTAGCCCGCTTCCAATCTGTTTGCGATCGTGCGTCCGTAGCTTGGATCACCGGTATCGCCTTCCTCCCGGCCGACCGTTGCGAGAACAGCCCGCGGATCCACGCTCCCCAGTTCTCCGACTACGTGAAGCTTGGTGCTGAGCATGTCGACCATCCCCTCAGCGAGATAGTCGTACTCCTCGCTACCGCCAACGGTGAAGGGAAGGACGACCACTCGCGGCACTGAGGATGTCGCGACGATCCGCGACTCGTCGGGCTCGCTCGAGCCGCGAAAGATCAGCCAGCCCGTTGCGGCGACTCCCCAGATCGCGAAGGCAACCATGCCGGCGAGCATGGCGTTTCGCCACGTGAGGAGGCCGCTGGCCGGACCACGCTTGGCATCGGCACGCTGCATCGCCGCGCTGTCATCGGGATCCGGTATCAAGGTGGGATCGCGCGTGTAGGCGGGCATGCCACCCTGCAAAAAGGCCGTGGCGAGAACGATGGGCAGCCCGACGATGAACAGGACAACCGCCAGCCCGGGAAACCAGTCGGGTAGGCCCAGACCCTCGGTCAGGCTCTGGATGACCTCGAAGCCGAACCACGCCCCCAGCAGGTAAATGGCCAGCACCTGCCAGAAGGACCGGCGGTACAGTTCACTGACCAGTCGGGGCAGGCGTGGCATGCTACTCGTCCCGCTCGGCAGTCGTGTAATGGCTGCTTGCCTTGATGGTGTCGCCAGGGGTCTTTACCACGAGCACGATATCGGTCACATCCTCTTCGCCGACCCGTCTCGCACCCCCGATCCACCCTTCGATCTGGGCGACGACGCCGTTGAGGTATTTCTCCAGTTGCTGGCGGTCTGGCGACTTCATGCGGGGCTCTCTCCCTGGATGCTCTTACGAGACTTGAAGCTATCTGCGCTCGATGGAACCGCAACAGAGTCCGAATGGACCATGCCGGTAGTTCCATGGCCCCTCGGCCAGGCACGGGAGCCGCGAGCACGTCGGGGCCGTAGGAAACATTTGTTCACCGCGCCGCCCCCTAGCAAAAACACCACCTCTTTGGCATACTTACAGGCTGAATGCCTTGCGATTAGCCGTTCGCCCTCGGGCCCCGGGGCGCTGAATGCTAACGACTATTGAGATAATGCTCGAGCTGACCAGCACCGTCGACGACCGATATCTGACCGACGACCACCGCATGCTCCGGGACATGGTTCGGGAGTTCGCCGTGAACGAGATCGAGCCCATCGCCCGCGACCTGGATCGCGAGGGCCGCTTCCCTTGGGAAAACGTGGCGAAGATGGCGAAACTCGGTCTGTTCGGTGTGCCTTGGCCTGAGAAGTACGGCGGCGTCGGTATGGACACGCTGGCCTCGAGCATCGTGAGCGAAGAGCTCGCCAAGTACTGTCCCTCCCACTCGATCACGGTGGGGGCGAACATCACGCTGGCGGCGAGCCCCATTTACGCTTTTGGGAACGAAGAGCAAAAGCTCAAGTATCTACACAAGCTGGCCACCGGCGAGGTGTTGGGCGCCTTCGGGCTGACCGAGCCCGAGGCTGGATCGGATGCCGGCGGCACCCAGACGCGCGCCGAAGAGAAAAGCGACCACTGGGTCCTCAACGGAACCAAGATCTTCATCACCAACGGCGGTGTCGGTGAGATCTTCGTGGTCACCGCGGTCACGGGTGAGGAGAACGGCAGGAAGGAAATAAGCTCGTTCATTCTGACGAAGCCAACCCGCGACATGGAAGAGGCGAAAGCGGTTGGAGTGGGGCACGCCGAAGACCTGGAGTACACACCGGGTTTCACCCACGGGAAGAAGGAAGACAAGCTGGGCTGGCGAGCCTCCGATACGACTGAATTGGTATTCAACGACGCGATCGTGCCCAAAGAGAACATGCTGGGCGAGCGCGGTCGCGGATTCAAGAACTTCATGAGCACGCTCGACGGCGGTCGCGTCAGCATCGCCGCGCATCTGTTGGGAATCGCAGAGGGCGCGCTCGAATACACGCTGAAGTTCACCCAAGAACGCGTGCAGTTCGGTACACGGATTTGCGATTTCCAAGGTGTACGATTCGATATGGCTGACTGGTGGACCCGCATCGAAGCGGGTAAGCACCTGACGTATCACGCCGCGATGCTCCGACAGGCCGACAAGCCGCATTCGAAGGAGGCGGCCATGGCCAAGCTCTACTGCTCGGAGCTCGCGAACTGGTCGACGATCAAAGCTGTGCAGTTCCACGGGGGGTACGGTTACACAACCGACTATCCCGTCGAACGACTGATGCGAGATGCAAGGATAGGGGAGATCGGAGAGGGAACCTCCGAGATCCAGAAGACTGTGATTGCGCGACACCTTCTCGGACCTGAAACAACCGGAAAGGACGTCGCCCTATGGTGAGAGGAAATGTCAGAGTAGCATATGAAAAGACAAATACTGATCAACCAGGCCCAACACGAAACGCGTGTTGCGATCCTGGAGGACAACGTCCTGGTCGAGCTGATGCTCGACCGCGCGGACGCGCAACGGATGGTGGGCGACATCTATTTGGGGCGCGTCGAGGGAGTTCTGCCTGGCATCCAGGCAGCCTTCGTTAATATCGGGAGCGACAAGGCCGCATTTCTTCACGTCTCCGACGTCGCCGATGAGGACCCCGAGGCGTCGGAGGAGGAGAAGGGGGTCAAGCGCTACCCGCCCATCCAGAGCCTGCTCAAGAAGGGCGAAGAAGTCCTCGTGCAGGTGACCAAGGAGCCCATCAGTACCAAGGGCCCGCGCGTCACCGCCCAGGTTTCACTGCCGGGCCGCAACTTGGTCTACATGCCTCGCAGCGAGCATATCGGCGTCTCCCGCAAGATCGAGAAGCGCGAGGAACGGACGCGCCTGCGCCGGTTGATGCGAAACATCATTCGACAGGGCCAGGGTGGCGTCATCGTGCGGACGGTAGGAGAGGCGTCGACGCGGAAAGCACTCGAGCGCGAGCTCAAAGGGCTGATCAAGACTTGGAAACGGATCGAAGCGCGCGTCGAGCAGGCCGAAGCCCCGGCGCTGGTTCACGAAGAGGCGCACCTGGCCGCCGGCATCATTCGAGACTTGTTCTCTGAAAAAGTCGACGCGCTGATCCTAGATTCCCGTGAGATCTACAACGAGATCCGCGACTATTTGGACGCGGTGGATCCCGAGTTGATGGGGCGCGTCAAATTCTATGACGCAAAGGAACCGCTGTTCGACAAATACGAGATCGAGGAGGAGATTCTCCGCTCGTTCGAGCGTGGCGTCGAGCTACCGTCCGGTGGCCACATCGTCATCGAGTCGACTGAGGGCCTGGTGGCCATCGACGTGAACACCGGTCGGTACACCGGGAAGAAAGACCCGGAGAAGACGATCCTTCGCACCAATCTCGACGCGGCGCGCGAGGTCGCTCGCCAGCTTCGTCTGCGGGATGTTGGCGGCATCATTGTCGTCGACTTCATCGACATGGAGGATAAGGCGAACCGCGATAAGGTGATGCAGGAGCTTCGCACCCATCTGGGTCGCGACCGGGCCCGCACCAAGGCGTTCCAGATCTCCGAATTGGGTCTCGTAGAGATGACCCGCCAGCGTGTTAGACCCAGCGTCTATCACACCGTAACGACGCCTTGCCCTTATTGCGCCGGCGGCGGCCGTATTGTCGCGCCCGCTACGGTGGTCAGGCGCGTCGAGCGGGCTGTACGGCGCGTTGCGGCCGCCCGAGAAGAGAAACGGCTGGTGATCCGACTCCACTCGGAGGTGGCCCTGCATATTCTGGAGGAGGAACCGGATTTGTTGCGGCGGCTAGAGTCCGAGTACCGAGTAGACATAGAGGTGCGCGACGACCCCCTGATGCGGGCGGACGAGTTCCGGATTCTGGCCGGCCCGGCCGACGTCGACGTGACGGCCCGCTACGCCGTGGCCTGACGCGGATTTGCCAGTCCGTAGGCGTTGACACAGGGCACCGTCCCGGATAGGCTTTATGGCTCTCTAGTAAGAAAATTCGAATCTTTCACCGGTAGCACGGTTGTGACATACGCTATCTTTAAAGCGGCAGGCTTTCAGTATCGCGCCGAGCTCGGCGACGTTCTGCGTCTCCCGTCTCTGGACGCGGAGTCGGGTGCCACGGTCACGTTCGACGAGGTGTTGTTGGGCTCCGCCGAGGACGAGGTCCTCGTTGGGCGTCCCACGCTGGACGGCGCTGCAGTGCGCGCCGAGGTCCTGGGACACGGCCGCGCCGACAAGATTATCGTCTTCAAGTTCAAGCGGCGGAAGAACTATCGCCGCAAGACGGGCCATCGGCAGAACTACACAGAGGTCCGAGTCAGCGAGATCGACTTGGGTGGTGGCCGCCAGGTGAGCTTGGAAGCCGCGAAGAAGGCCAAGCCGAAGAAGGCGGCGCCCAAGAAAGAGCCTGAGGCAAAGGCAGAGGTGGAGACCGCCGCAAAGCCCGCTAAGAAACCCGCGGCTAAGAAACCCGCGGCGAAGAAGCCCGCCGCCAAGAAGCCCGCGGCCAAGAAACCCGCGGCCAAGGCGGCCGCGAAGCCCAAGGCCAAGAGCACGGCGAAGAAGACGACGGCCAAGGCTAAGACGACTACGAAGTCCAAAAAGAAGAAATCGTAACGGGGACGGCCCCTATGGCACACAAAAAAGCAGGCGGATCGACCCGCAACGGTCGCGACAGCAACCCGAAGTTCCTTGGCGTAAAGAGGTATGGCGGGCAGTTCGTGCGAGCGGGCAACATCATCATGCGGCAGCGTGGTACCAAGTTCCATCCCGGCCGTAACGTCGGCCGTGGCGGTGACGACACCCTGTTTGCCCTCTCTGACGGGTATGTAACCTTCGGCACGCAGCGCGGTAGAAAGACGGTTTCGATCACGCCCGAGGCCTAGAGCCCGTTAGGCGGTGCGACGGTAGACAGTCGGATATTGAAAAGGCCCGGATAAGATCACCGGGCCTCTTTCTTTCTAGGGGGTAGGAACCCTCCGCGGCCGCACACCCTACGCCCTACTGGAATCCTCCGGTTTCGTCAGCCGAAGGCCCATACGTCATCGGCAGCGGAACGTCGTTCAGCCGTAGGTAAACGGTCAGCTGGCCGCGGTGGTGGATGATGTGATTGATCACCATGCTGCGGAGGACGCCAGCCTTGGGCAGCGAGAACACTGCCTCTCCACCCGATTTCAGCGTCCACGTCCTTCCCAACGCCTCGTCATCGGTCGAAGAGATGGCCTCGCGCAGTTTCGCAATGTTGGAGTCGAACATTTCGACAATCGCTGCGACGCCTTCGGGGCTGGGCGGAACCATCGGCTCACCACCGGGTGGGTTGATGTCCAGTTCGTCGGACTCGAGAGCGTGCAGCCCCCAGCTGGGCAGGTTGGCCAGGTGGCTGGCCAGTTGGTTCATCGACATCGACTTCTCGGCGGGCTTCCACTCCAGCTTGGCATCCGGCACGCGCTCCAACATTCGGCGCGTGGCCGCGGCCTCGGTCTCCAATTCGGGTAGCAGAACGTCTCTAATCGCCACGGGTATCCTCCTGATGGGGTAATCTCGCTATTGGGAAAGCGAACCTACGGTCGGCGGAACCCGCCAACAAGGCATCAACACTCGATAGTGCGTCAGGGTTCGTTGCCTCGGCGATGGTCGGCGTCGTAGATTCGTCCTCTCTCTTAGCTTGCACCGCAAATACGAGGCTGAGCATGGGTGTATGCAGGCTGTGGGTCATCATGGTGGCCTGGGTAGCGCTCGCTTGCGGATCGCATCAAACCAATCAAGCGATTGGAACGGGCGTTGAAGAGGAGTCCGAATACCGCACCAGGATCGTGCTTCTGGGAACCGGCACGCCCAACGCCGACCCCGAGCGGTCCGGTCCCGCCGTGGCCATCGTCGTCGACTCAACCCCGTATCTAATCGATTTGGGCCCGGGCGTGGTCCGCCGCGCTGCCGCAGCCTACCAGGCCGGTATCGAAGGGCTTGAAGCATCGAGACTCCGCACCGCGTTTATCACCCATCTGCACACCGACCACACCGTCGGCTCCGCCGACTTCATCTACACTCCCTGGGTGCTAGAGCGCGACGTGCCCGCCGAGGTATACGGACCGTTTGGATTGCAGGAGATGACCGATCA
>JBDHGH010000074.1:0-16601 GCA_039589995.1 Gemmatimonadota bacterium
CGAGGAGAGGTCGAATTTCTTCAATTGGGGGGTGGATGCGACGCGGGTCGGGAAGATGGACGCCACTACGCGGCTGGCCTTGGAGATGGCTTCCCACGAGGAGACCGAGCGCCGAGCTTTCGAGGGTGAATTGGCTGACCTGGAAGATGCCTGGCGCGAAGCCGAAGAGATCGCGGCCATCGCCGACGGCCTGCTGCTGCCCGAGAGCGTCGAAGACTGGATCCGTCGGCAAAAAAAGAAACTGCTGGCGTCGAGCTGAATGTACAAGACCTGCATTTACTGTAATCGTAAACTCGGTTCCAACGAAGCCGTAGAGAATTTCCCGGTCGGTCGTCGCTTGGCTTTCGATCAGGAGAAAGGACGGCTGTGGGTGATCTGCGAACGCTGTCGGCGCTGGAACCTTACCCCCTTAGAAGAGCGCTGGGAGGCTATCGAGGAGTGCGAGCGCTCGTACCGAGATACACGCCTTCGCTACTCCACTGACAACATCGGGTTGGCGCGCGTTCGAGAAGGCACGGACTTGGTGCGGATCGGCCGGCCGCAACGTCCCGAGTTCGCGTCCTGGCGCTACGGTAAGCAGTTGCTACGCCGCCGCGCTCGACAGCTGACGGGTGCCACGCTCCGTGCCATCGGCTACACGCTCACTTCGATCGCTGGCCTAATCGTCTTCTTCGCGTCGGATGACAACCGCAGAATCATCGCACGAGTGCGCGGCGAAGAAGGGCAGCGTCTTCGTATCATTCGCCAGGACCTCAAGGAGCTGCAGCTCGAGCACGACGATGCGAACGGATGGTATCTGTCCGTACCATTCAGACCCCGAGAGGTCAAGTTCGGTTTTCTCGGAATGCGGGGACGAGGCGAACGACTCATCGCGAGGCTTCACGGATCGGCGGCGATTCGCGCCGCGAGTCATATCCTTCCGAGAATCAACTCGTTCGGCGGCACGCAGACCGAGGTGACCGGCGCCGTGCGAATAATCGAGGGCGTCGGCGACCCCGAACGCGTCTTCGCCCTAGCACCCGAACTCATCGGACAGACTCGTTTTACCCGGATGAATGCGGAAACCCGTCTCGCCTTGGAGATGGCCGCGCACGAAGAAACAGAGCGACGCGCTATGGAAGGCGAACTGGCTACTCTCGAGGCAGCTTGGCGCGAGGCCGAAGAAGTCGCCGCGATCGCGGACCGATTGCTCTCGCCTTAAACGTCCTTAGCTGCCTCCGCCGGGCGGAGTGCACAGAACGTCATCGATCGTGTAGTTTGCCGTCGCGACGGAGCCCGCCTCAACGTCGACCGAGCCAGGATCTGCGCTCGCGCTGAACGTAACAACGGAGCCATCCTCGAAATCGGCCTCGGCCTCGTATGTGAGATCGTAGGTGCCCGGTAGAAGAGGCTGGATGGCGTACGACCCATCGGGAGAGGTCCGCCCGGTCCAGTGCCCGGCGTCGGCGTCCACTGCGATCGGCATGAACGCCGACAGCCCGATGGTGTTGCCTCCACACGTGGCCGGCGGTTCCAGGCCCTCTGCTAGTGAGACCGTGCCAGCCACTCCACCAACCAGAGCCATGCGACTGGCGCGGATCAAGGGACGCATGACCCAACGTCCCGAGTTCCCGCGCTCCCGACCGAAGCTTTGGCCGACATCGAAATCGGCGACCACGATCGTCTGGCCGTCTTCAAACACGATGAAGCCGTCATGGAATTTGACCTTCAGGCCGCTACTGCTGCAGCTAGGACAGTGCAGTGCGCCCGTGGGTTCGAGAGGCTCGCCGCCGCGAGCTTCGTTCAGTGCATCCATATCGGCCGCCGGCGTCGCGAAAACGCTGCCGCCTTCTGTCACGATCACGCCCTCGTCGATGAGGAAACGCAGCTGTGAATAGCTGCCGGGCGGCACCAGCGCGCCCTCGACCAGGGGCTGAACATCGACCGACAGTCCTGTAAGCTCGATCCAGCCCGTGGGTGTATCGCGCAGCCAGGTCCGTCCGCAGCCCTCATCTCCTCCGTTCTCGTCCGCAGCGTCGTCAGAGCCGCAGGTCCCGCCCTGCAAATAGATTCCGCCGATATTCACCCATGCCTGGTCCACGTCGCCGGCCGCATCCGTGAGCATGATGGAAACCTCAGCCTGGCCATTCGGAGTCGTGGAGGAGTCATCACATGCGCTTACCGCAAATACCAGTGATAGAGCGACTGACAGAACGCCCCAACTGTGTCGTAAGTAACTTGACTGCATCACGTTATCCAATTGTGTGTGGAAACGAATTATCTTCGTTCACGTAGTGTATTATGATATGGAGGCGCCCAACCCTATCGATCGCATATTTGTCCGTTACCACTACTATGTTCAAGACCTGTATCTTCTGCAACCGCAACCTCGGCGGCAACGAGAGCGTCGAGAAGTTCCCGGTGGGAAGGCGCCTGGCCTTCGACCAGGAGCGGGGCCGTTTGTGGGTCATCTGCAATCACTGCCGCCGCTGGAATCTCTCGCCCCTCGAAGAGCGCTGGGAAGCCATCGAAGAGTGCGAGCGTCAGTTCTACGACGCGTCCAAGAGTTTTTCGACGGACAACATCGGCCTGGCCGAACTGCACGAAGGCCTGCAGTTGGTCCGTGTCGGTCGCCCCAAACGCCGCGAGTTCGCCGCCTGGCGCTACGGCAGCCAGTTCCTGCAGCGCCGAATTCGCAGCGCCATTTCGACGGGCGCGGCCGTGATCGCCGGAATAGGAATGGCGGTGGCCGGAGCGAACCTCCTGCCCCTGATCATTGGGCTCAGGAACAACCGAGTGGTTGCCCGGGTCCGTGATGGAGAAGGTCAACGCCTGTCGATTACCTACAATGATGTGAGGAAGGCCGAAATCCACCGCGCCGACTCTTCGGAGGGTTGGTCATTGAAGCTGTTCTATCGGCCGGGCGAGCGCAGGGTCTTGTTTTGGTCGCACGGCAAGGGAAAGCGAAAAGACACGCTCCTGGACGGCCGGACAGCCTTGCGAGCGGCGGGTAAAGTCTTCCCGCAAGTCAACGAGTGGGGAGCATCGGATTCGCAAGTGCGAGACGCGGTTTCGCTGATCGAAGAGTGTCGGAGTCCCGAGCGTCTTTACCAACGTGTGGCCGATGAGCGGGCGGCTAAGCCAGCGCCTGGAGCGCTCATGGCCGACCCCAGGACGCTGCGTAAGATAGATGGGAACACGAGACTCGCCTTGGAGATGGCCGCTCACGAGGACAACGAACGCCGGGCCTTGGAAGGCGAACTGGCCGTCCTCGAGGATGCTTGGCGCGAGGCCGAAGAAATCGCGTCTATCGCCGATCGATTGCTGATCCCTCAGCGCGTGGAGGACACCCTCGAGAAATTGAAGAAGCAGCTTCGGGCTGACGGCTCGTCATTGACTTAGAGAACAGAAGCGATGTTCAAGACTTGCATCTACTGCAATCGTAACCTGGGCGGCAACCAGACCGTCGAGAACTTTCCTGTCGGAAAGCGGTTGGCCTTCGACCAGGATAAGGGACGGTTGTGGGTGATTTGCGAGACCTGCCGCCGCTGGAACCTCAGTCCTTTGGACGAGCGGTGGGAAGCTATCGAGGAGTGCGAGCGCCAGTTCCACGACACGTCTCAGAGTTTCTCAACGGACAACATCGGGATGGCTCGCCTGCCGGAAGGCCTAGAGCTGGTACGAATCGGTCGGCCCAAGCGACCCGAGTTTGCCGCCTGGCGCTATGGCCGCGAGTTCCTGCGTCGCAGGATCCGAAGCTTGATCATCGCGGGGACTCAAGTCGCCGTGTCGGTGGGCGGTGCCTTGGTCGGCGCCGACATCTGGTGGGTCTTCCTCGCTGGCAAGGGGAGCCGCGTCGCGGCCCGGGCCCGCGACGAGGACGGCAACCGCCTCGTGGTGACTCGAAAGGACACGAAGAACCTGGAATTGGTCCCTTGGGATGCGCCGGACGGTTGGGCCCTGAAGGTACCCCACCGCCGCGAAGAGAAGACCGGACTGATCTTTGCCAAAGGGAAGGGAAAGACCCACGAAGCTTACTTGACCGGGCCGACGGCGATTCGGGCCGCCGGTCGCATCCTGCCGAAGGTGAACGAATGGGGTGCGACCAACGCCCAGGTGAAGAACGCCGTGGTCCTGTTGGAAGAAGCGCGAGCTCCCGAACGCCTCTTCGCGCGAGCTGCCGAAGAGGGTGGGGTGAAGACCGTATTCGGCTTCGACAAGGATACCAGCACTCTGAAAGACATGGACAGCAATACCAAACTTGCTCTGGAGATGGCGGCGCACGAAGAGAGCGAGCGCAGGGCGCTGGAAGGAGAATTGGAGATCCTCGCAGCGGCGTGGCGTGAAGCGGAGGAAGTGGCCTCCATCGCCGACCGACTCCTCGTTCCCGACCACATCGAGGATTGGATTCGCAAGTACAAGAAGAAACTCTCCGGCGAATCTTCACGATAGCCCGGCCGGGTTGTCAATCGACCCTCAGTACAGCAGTTTGCCACTTTCCCCATTGAATCCGGGAGTGGTGAGCTCGCTCGATGTTCAAGTCTCGCACTTTCAGGAAGTACCTGTTACCTGGCTTCGTATTTCAGTCGGTGGTCATCGCCGGAGGATACGGGACCGGTCGTGAACTGGTCGAGTTCTTCCTTGGCTACGGTCCGCTGAACGGGCTGCTGGCCATGCTGCTCATCTCCACTGTCATCTGGAGTGCGGTGTGCGCGGCCAGCTTCGAGTTCGCGCGTATCTTTCGCGCCTACGATTACCGCACCTTCTTCAAGCGTTTGCTTGGCAGAGGCTGGTTCAGTTTCGAGATCTGCTACTTCGCGCAGCTTGCGTTGGTGCTCGCCGTTATCGCTGCAGCCGCGGGCTCGATCCTGCAGGAGACTTTCGGACTGCCGTACGCCGTCGGTGTGATCGGCATCATGGCGGCCGTCGGCTTGCTTGTATTCAAGGGGAGCACGACGATAGCGCGGGTTCTGGCCGCCTGGTCGATTGTGCTCTATGGCGTGTATCTGACGCTCTTCGTTTGGTCGTTTCGCGAATTCGCGCCCGACATCGCAGCGGCGTTCGGTTCTGGAGCAGGCAAGAGCGGTTGGGCGCTCGGAGGTGTGCGCTACGCTGCATACAACTTGGCCGTCGTTCCGGCCATCTTCTTTTGCCTCAACGATGTCGAGACGCGAAAGGAAGCGGTTGGCGCGGGCGTTCTGGCGGGCGTGATCGCCATCATCCCGGGCTTGCTGTTCTATCTGGCCATGAGTGCCCACTATCCGGCGATACTCGACCGTTCGGTTCCGGCCAACTACGTCCTGGAGGCGCTGGGCTCGCGGGCTCTATTGTTGACTTACCAGATCGTTCTGTTCGGCACGCTGATCGAAACGGGGACCGGGATGATCCACGCCGTGAACGAGCGCATCGCCGGGGTCTACCGCGAGAAGGGTCGATCCATGCCAGACTTCATACGGCCTGTCGTAGCCGTCGCCCTTCTGATTGCGGCTTCCGGGCTGGCCAGCTTCGGCCTCATCAACCTGATCGCCCGGGGGTACGGCACCCTCACCTGGCTCTTTCTTATCGTCTTCGTGATTCCCATTCTCACGTGGGGAGTCTATTTGATCCGCACTTGGTCGCTGAAGGTCACGGATGCGACCTACAAGGCGACCGGCTGCTGATAGCTGGCGGCTCGCTTCAGATGAAACGCTACGGTGTCTGACGAAATCACGATTCGACCGCTTCAGTCGCTGGACGACTATCGGCGTTGCGTCGCGCTTCAGTACGAAATCTGGGGCGACGACTTCGGGGAGTGCGCTCCGCCATCGCTTTTGATGGCGACGCAGCAAGTCGCGGGAGTGGCCGCTGGCGCGTTCGACGCCGATGGCGAACTGTTGGGCTTTGTCTTTGGGATCGGCGGCCTTCGCGATGGCCGACCCGCACACTGGTCCGATATGCTCGGTGTCCGAGCCGGTCACCGCGATCACGGGCTGGGGCGTCGCCTCAAGGCTTACCAGCGCGAGTGCTTGTTGGAGAACGGAATTCTGGTTGCCTACTGGACGTACGATCCCCTCGAAGCTCGCAATGCTCACGTCAACATTAACCGGCTCGGGGCTCGGCCCGTCGAGTATGTCCCCGACATGTACGGTGAGATCGAGCGCGGTTCTCTGCTCAGCGGGCTGAGCACGGACCGCTTCATCGTCGAGTGGGAGCTCGATCATCCCCGCACCGAAGCCGCTCTCGCCGGCGCGTCGGCCCCAGCCGCTTCAAACGCGCCGGTGGTGAACAGCGAGATGGGCGCAGAAGCGTCGGTTCCCCAACTGCTGGCGCTGCCCGATGTCGGTGCGGTGCGTATCGAGATACCGGTCGACCTGCACGTGGTGAAGAGCGAGTCGTTGGACCTTGCCAAGTTGTGGCGCGAGACGGTACGGCGCGCCTTCCTGCACTACATGGACCGAGGGTACCTCGTAACCGGTTTCCAGTGCGAGGCGGATTCGGGCCGATGCTTCTACTTGCTCGAGCTACCATGAGAAAGTCTGTCACGTGACGGTCACGATCACTCGGATCGCGCTTCGCGAAATCCGTTTTCCGCTGAAGGAGACGTTCCGCATCTCGTCAGGTACCACGAGCGTCCGGCATGTCCTTCTGCTCGAGCTGTCGGACGCCGACGGGCACACGGTGTGGGCCGAGTGCACGGCGGCCGAGCGACCCAACTACTCGCCCGAGACGATCGCGACGGCATGGCTGGCCATCACCGAGTGGCTGGCACCGCGGCTGCTGGGCCGCGGAATCGAGGGAACGGAGGAGACGTATCCGTTGCTCCGCTCTGGAATCCGCGGTCACAACATGGCAATAGCGGCATTGGAGATGGGCGTCTGGGCTCTTTTTGCCGAGCGCGCTTCGCTCAGCCTCGCCGAGTTGCTGGGAGGGACCCGAGACAAAATAGCTACGGGCATCTCGCTGGGGATCGAACCCGATCCGTCGGCGCTTGTCGAGCGCGTGCGCGCAGCTGTCGCCGAGGGATATCGGAAGGTCAAGTGCAAGATCGAGCCCGGTGCCGACATCGAGTATATCGGTGCTGTTCGGGACGCGTTGGGCCTCGATGTACCCTTGATGGCCGACGCGAATAGCGCCTACACGTTGGACGACGCTGGACATCTGAAGCAGTTGGACGAGTTCGAGCTGATCATGATCGAACAACCCCTGGCCAACGACGATCTGGTTCGACATGCGGAGCTGCAAAAGCGCTTGCGGACTCCAATATGCCTGGACGAGTCGATCACCGATGTCAAGAAGGCCGAGGACATGCTGACCCTCGGCAGCGGCAGGATCATCAACATCAAGCCGGCCCGGGTAGGAGGGTTCACCCAGGCCAAAGCGATCCACGATTTCTGCGCAGCTCGAGATGTGCCGGTCTGGTGTGGGGGCATGTTGGAGAGCGGTATCGGCCGCGCCTACAACGTTGCGCTGGCCTCGTTGCCCAACTTTACGATCCCCGGCGACTTGAGTCCCAGCTCGCGCTACTGGGATCAGGACATCGTCACACCCGAGTGGACGATGGATAGTGAGGGGATGGTCTCGGTCCCGCGCGATCGTCCCGGGCTTGGGATCACGGTCGATAGGGACCGCATCGACGGCCTTACAGTCCGGACTCACACTATCACTTCCTAGCCATGATGTTCAGTCCTACTCGCACTCGTGATCGTTATCGTCCTCGTTATGCTAGTCCCCAATCATCCGGCAGCTGCCGCAGATCGGTTGGAGTCGAGTACGATAACGAGTACGAGTACGATTACGAGTAGGAGTAAGAGCTAGAAGATGCGGCCAATACTCATCCCAGACGAAGTGCGCGAGAGACTACTGACGCTGAGACGCGATCTCCATCGTTCTCCCGAGCTCGCCTTCGAAGAGGAGCGTACCGCCGACCGGCTCTACGAAGAGCTGGCGACGCTCGAGCCCGCAGAGCTGTCGCGCGTGGCGGGGACCGGTGTCATCGCCCGGATAAAGGGGGCCGACCCAGGCGCGCCGATTGTGGTCGTCAGAGGCGATATCGATGCTCTGCCGATCCAGGAAGAGACCGGGCTCGACTACACGTCCATGAATCCCGGCATCATGCACGCCTGCGGCCACGACGTACACGCGACGTGGGCGGTGGGCGCCGCCTTCCTCCTGAAATCCGAGTCGGCCCGCGGCGATGTCCTCATCTTACTCCAGCCCGCCGAGGAAAGCGGGAAAGGTGCGGCCGCGGTCCTCGAGACCGGCGTTCTCGATGAAGCCAGCGCGGTTTTCGGGGCCCACGTGGACCGCCGCTATCGGGTGGGGCAGGTCGTGGCCCAGCCCGGGTCCTTGGCGGCGGCGGCCGACACTTTCTGTATCGAGTTGCTGGGAAGCGCGTGCCATGCCGCACGACCCCACGAAGGCCTCGACCCAACCCCTGGCGCCGGTGCCTTGATCGAAGGTCTGCACAGCATCGTCTCGCGGCGCTTGAAGCCGGGCACCCCCGCCGTGGTCAGCATCGGGATCGTCAGAGCGGGGACGGCCTCCAACATCATCCCCGATAAGGTCCGGCTCGAAGGCACGCTTCGCTCGATGGACCCAGAGACTCGGACGCTCCTAAAGCTTGAAGTCCAACGCAGGGCCGAGAGCATCGCGAAGGCGCATGGACTCGAAGCCCGGGTATCGTTCGGTGTCGGATTGCCAGCCGTAGTGAACGAAGCCGAGCCCACGGAATGGGCCCGACAGGCCGTGGTGTCGGTCTTGGGCGACGATGCCTTGGCCACGCTCGATTCCATCAACATGGCGGGAGAAGATTTCGCCTGTTACCTGGAGAAGATGACCGGCTGCTTCCTGCGAATAGGAGCGCGCGAGGACGGGGGCGAGTTCATTCCGCTGCACACTCCGCGCTTCGTGGCAGCTGACGAGTCGATTTTCGTTGGCTCCGCTGTTTTGGCCGAGACCGCTCGGGTCTCGTCGCACAATCTCTAGCGAGAAGAACTCGCGGCGGCAGGAGCGCGTCTCGAACCTGGGGGGATCTTCTTGGCGATCGCCCGGGCGATCCTCTTCGCCTCGACTGCAATCTCTCGAAACATACCGGTCGGAGCGACATAGAATCCGCAGAAGAACAAGCCGGGCGACTCGGACTCACGACCGGTACAACGCGGCACGCCGGTTCTGTCCAGCTCCGGCGAGTCGACCAAGAACGAGTTCACCGCTGGTCGGAAACCCGTGGCCAGCACTACGGCGTCGAAGTCGAGTTCAGTACCATCGCTGAACACCACTCCGCTTTCGGTGAACCGCTCGATTCCGGGGCAGATCTTGATGTGGCCTTGACGTATCAGGCCGATCGTTCCGACATCGATGACCGGCACCAGGGCCATTCGATTGACCTGAGCGAACGGCCCGTAGCTCGCCGGCGTTAGCCCGAGGGCTCGCAAGTCGCCGAAGAACCCTCGTACAACCGGCGACGTCAGCATGTCCGCCAGTCGGTTCGGCAACCTGTGCACGGCCTTCGCGACAGCGATGATCGGTACGCCGAACACGTCGCGCGGGATCACGTTGACCGGGCTGCGTACCGCCAGGCAGGGCTTTGCCCCGTGCTCGTGGAGGTCGATGGCGATCTCGCCGCCCGAGTTCCCGAATCCGACCACCAGGACGGGGCGATCTCGATACGGCGATCCGTTTTTGTACTCCGAACTGTGGAATATCTCGCCTCGATACGATTCCTGGCCCGGCCAGTGTGGGATCTTGGGCCGGGCGGTATACCCGCTGGCCACGACAAGGCAACGCGATCGGTATTCGCGGTCCTGGGTGCTGGTGTACCAGTAGCCGTCCTCGAAGCTGGCCCACTCGACGTTCTGTCCGAACCTCGGCTCGACGGCGAAGTGCTCGGCGTAGGCGTTCAGATACTCGATGACCTGTAGCCGAGATGGGTATTTGGGATAGTCCTTGGGAAAACTGAAGTGCGGGAGGCTCGATCTCGTCTTGTCGGTATGCAGGTGCAGGCGGTCGTAATGATGATGCCAGGCCGCACCGACCCGATCCTCCCGCTCCAACACTTCAAAGGGGATGCTCGCTCGCCTGAGGCACGCACCGGTAGCCAGACCGGCGGGGCCGGCCCCGATAATCAGGACCTCGGTACGCAGCGTATTCTCGGGCATTGCTCTCTGTCTTAGATCCTACAGGCCCTGCCTATCCATGGTTCCATCTTACTCCTACTCGTACTCGTAATCGTACTCGTACGATTCACTCCTCGTCACCTGCCGTGCCCACCATCTGCAGCAGAAACGTCAATTCCTCTGCAGTGTCCTCGATGTACTTACTGAACGGCTTTCCGCGCCGCGCCGCGTGTCCCGCCTTCGGATCGTAGCGGAGAACCACAGGCAGCCCCGATCGTGTCGCCCACTGCAACGCTGCAGCCATCTTCCGTGCCTGCAGCGGCGGTACTCGGGTATCGAGGTCGCCGGTACTGAGGATCACCGCCGGGTACTTCGTCCCTTTCTTCACAGCCTGATACGGCGAGTACAGCCGCAAGAACTCGAACTGCTCGGGTATCGACGCGTTGCCGTACTCGTGCAGCGCGGGCATGTTGTTGTTCTCGGTGAACGTGTAGAAGCGCACCATGTCCAGATCGGGGAAACCGCATAGGACCGCCCGGAACAAGTCGGGCCTCTGAGTCAAAGCGCTCCCGACAAGAAGCCCACCGTTACTGTAGCCCCGAATCGCGAGCTTGTCCGGGTTGGTGTAGCCCTCACCGATCAGGTATTCGGCGGCCCCGATGAAGTCGTCGAACACATTTTGCTTGTTCTCCAGGTTTCCGCCCCGGTGCCAGCGTTCCCCGAATTCGCTTCCGCCCCGCAAGTTCGCCATGGCGTAGACGCCGCCTCGCTCTACCCAGATTGCTGCGATCGGATCGAAACGCGGCGTCAGCTGCGCGAGGAAGCCGCCGTACCCGTAGAGCATCGTCGGAGTGTCGCCCATCAACTCGAGGCCTTCCTGGTGCATGATCCACAGCGGAACCCGTGTCCCATCCTTCGACGTATACCAGACTTGTTTCACCTCGATGCCCGTGGGGTCGAAGGGGATGTCCCGTTCCCGCCAGATCTCTCGCTCGTCCGACTCCAGGTCGATCCGATAGGTGACCGGCACGGTCGTGAACGAGTTGAGGGAGAGAGAGATCTTCCCCTCGCCAGCGCCGCTGACATTTGCGGTGTGGTGTTCCGGCACTGGAAACTCACCGACCGGCGTGCCGTCCTTCTCGAGTATTTCGATCCGTGAGCTGACGTCGTGCAGGTACGTCACGTAAAACTTGTCGTCGATCACCGAGTAGCTCTGCAGAACGTCCTCACCTTCCGGGATCACCTCGCGCCAGTTTTCTATCCCTGGGTTTTCGAGGTCGACGGCGACCACGCGACCGTTCGGTGCCTCGTAGTCGGTGCGCATATACAGCTCGCCTTCCATAAACTGGGCATAGAAGTGAGCGTTGAGCTCGGGGCCCGCGATGGTGATGAGCGAGCCGTCGTTCTCGATGTCCTGTATGTGGATCTCGTGACGCGTCCAGCCGTGCCAAACCCCGTACATCATGTAACGGTTGTCGTCGATTCGGCTGGCGCCCACGAACTTGTCGGGGCCGTAGCCTTCCCCAAACAACATCTCGTCATCCGAGAACTCGGCCCCGAGTTGATGCAGATAGATCCGAGCGCCCGTCTGACGCGAGCGGGCGGAATAGTAGAAGCTCTCGTCGTCTTTCCAGTCGAAGTCACCGTATAGCCCGTTGGGTAGACTGTCCGAAAGGTCGGCGCCTGTCTCCAGGTCCCGGATGCGTATGACGACCTCATCCTGACCCCCGTCCCGAACCGAATAGATCAGGTAGCGGTTGTTTGGCGAGAAAGTCAGCATGGAGACGCTGATCCTGTGTTCGGGGCTCAGCTCCAGCGCATCGATGACGATCTCGTAATCCTGCTGCGGATCGATGCGGGTGGGCGACTCCGGCTTTGGCCGACGGTAGATCGATCCCTGATCGACCCCGGCCCGACGCATCCAGAAGTATTCGTGGTCGCCGGCACGCCGTGGGTCGCTGAAATCGGCGACATCCACCAGCTCCAGCAGTCGGTCCCGTATTTCCGCCCTGAGTGGCGTGTATCCGACGATGGTGTCCGCGTAGGAGTTCTGGGCCGCGATCCAGGCCCGGGTCTCAGGGCTGTCCTGATCCTCGAGCCAGCGATAGGGGTCGACGAACTCGACGCCGTGAATGGTGTCGGATACGGCCGTGCGCTGTGTATCCGGTGCACGCGGATAAGGGGAAGAGCAAGCGAGCGCTGCTGAGATGGCGGCCGCGATCAACAGTGCCATCGGGGCTTTCGCCTTGAAGATCGCTTCGTGTCGGCTTGGGCGTCTCATGCTCGTACCTCGTCGTTTAGATCCGGGCTGGGGTGTCGACTATGGTGGGCTTGCCGACCGACACTCGCAACCCTCAACGGAAAGGGCCCGGAGGTCAGGTTCCGGGCCCAATGTTGGCGGCGGTTATTGTCCAGGCGTTGCTGTTCGCCTAGGTCTCCTCGAGCGGAAGATTGGAGTTGACGATCGCCACAACGACCTTCCAGCCGTCAGGCTGCCTATTCAGGATCCACACAAACTTGCCGTCTGCCACGGTCGGATCCACCGCGTCACCGAGAAGGTAGGTCTCGTTGTACGTTCCGCGGACGTAGGCAAGGTCGCCGCGCCCCTCGATGTCGTCGACCTCCACGGTCAAGTCGGTGATGTTGTAGCTCATCGCTTCAACGACCTGTAGCCAGGCTGCCTTTCCCTCGACGCTGGGTGTGTTGGGCATCATAAAGACAGCATCGTCGGCAAAGGCCTCGGACACCGCCTCCCAGTCCCCGGCAAGCTCGCCTTCGACTACGGCGTCAAGCGAACCCTGGATTGCAGCCACGTCATCCGCTGACAGGTCGGCGGGCTCCTGCGCCGGCGGCTGGCATGCTACGCTGGCGAGGGCAAGCGCCAGAACGGGGTGAAAAAGTCTCCGCACGATCATCGTAGCCTCCTGAGTCCCTCTGAGGTTTGAAAGCCCCACACAAGCTTCCTAGACGGGTATGATGGCGCCATCTTAACCCGGCTCCCGACCAAGACGCAATGGAAGAGCCTGTAATAACAACGGTTATCGGCTATTCGGCCGATCCCTGCTGAGGGCTGCTTGGGCGTTCCTTGACCCGGAAGTGGCGTTGCGAGTAGCTTACCGTATCCCCCTCGCTGCGGCGCCGGACATCCCCGGCGGGCCGCGGTCCTCCGCCGTTACGATTCTTCCCAAAAACACTGCACATACGACTGTGGACATATCTATTTCGAATCTAGGCATTGTTATGGCAGGAACGCTGGTCTTTCTCGGCGCCTGCTCGGTGATCGCCCCCCCAAAGGACGAAGAGCCGACGTCCTCGGTAGAGACCGTGGTGGAAGAACCGGCGGAGCCGGAGCCAGAGCCGGAAGAACCCGCGCCCCTGCACACCGACGCGGAGTACGCGGAGCTCGTTGCAAAGAATCGTGAGCTCGTGGACCTCTCCATAAAGGCCCGACTGCTTCTTTTCGAGCGAGACATTCAGATCCAGGACCTGAGACAGCGTCTCCAGTCTATGCAGGGTAGGATCGATGAAGCCATCGGCGAGGTGGTCAGGGCCAAAGCCAACATGATGAGCGCTGAGAGCCGGGCCGAAGCCGCTTCCCAGATGGCCGAGGCCGAAATCGCACTTGCGGCTCTGGGCGATGCGGCGGGAGGAGCCGAGACCGAGGCGTACTCGGAAGCCACGGGTATGATCGGTGACGCCACAAAGGAGTTCGACAAGCAGAACTACGGTGGCGCAATGTTTCTGGCCAGCCAGGCCAAGGCCGTGATTAGTCTGGAACAATTTCGGATGCAGGATCGCGTAGATATCGAACCTTCGGTGGGCGAGACGGCATTCGAGACGCCGCTACCCCTTCAGGTGACCAGGAACAGCAATGTCAGGGAAGGTCCGGGGCTGGACTTCGATGTCGTAGCGACCATCGATATGGGAACAGCGGTGATGGGCCATTCCTACAAAGGAAAGTGGCTTCACGTGAGTCTTGAAGACGGAACTCGCGGCTGGGTCTACCAATCTTTGGTCGGCGGTCGCTGAGGTCTAGCTCTTCGTCTGTTTTCGGCCTCGCCGCCCTTTCGCAACCCTCACAAGATTGCGACCTGCTTGCTTGGCCTGGTACATGGCCGAGTCTGCACGTCTGATCAATTCTTCCGGATCGGCGCCGTTTTCGGGGAACGCTGCCACACCGATGCTCACCGTGATACCCTGGTGATCCCCAGCAGCCCCGATGGCCTTCTCCTCGAGTCGTTGACGCAGCCGTTCGGCCAGCTGACCCGCTCCCTCCGAACCCGTCTCGGGTAGCAACAGCAGGAACTCCTCACCGCCGTAGCGTGCCGCATAGTCCTCGGTGCGGAGCGTGCTTGCCAGGAAGGCACCCAGATCTCTCAACACCTCGTCGCCGGGCAAGTGACCAAAAGTGTCGTTGTAGCTCTTGAAGTCGTCGATGTCGATCATCAAGATGGAGAAGAGCTTGTCGTAGCGTAAACCCCGAGCCACCTCCATGGCTAAGGTGTCCATCATGTGCTTACGATTGTGAAGAGACGTCAGCGCATCGGTGATGGATAGCTCGTGCAGCTCCTTGTTCTTCTCTCGAAGCTCTTTGTTGGTCGCGTCCAATTCTCCCATCACCAGCCTCAGCTGCCGCGACATGCGGTTGAAGACCTCGGTCATGTAGCCCAACTCGCCGCCGCTGAACACCGGCAGCCGTACTTTCAAATTGCCCGCCGCGATCTCTGCTGCCGCGGTCGTGAGGCGCGTGAGCGGGCCCACGATGGTCAAGCCGAGCAGGTAAGCCGACACGCCGATGAGAACCAGGACTGTCAGCATCAAGAAGAGCGTTGTGTTCCGTAGTCCGACGATCTGAGCGTAGGCTTCGTCTCGATCTCGATGCGCGACTACACCCCAGTCCAGGCGCTCTGTCGGATCGAGAGTGCCTACTACGTCCATTCCGCGAAAGCTGGTGAAGGCGCGGGTCTGGCCCGCGTGCTCGAACAGATCGTCTGCCGTACTCGGGGCTAGCGTGGAAGTCGAGTAGGCTTCGCTCATTGGCCGCGAGCTGGCCAAAACCGCTGCGCCCAGTGTGATGATGTACAGTTCGTCTTCGTTGTCCGGCGCATAGTCATCGAGGATGCCAGTCACAGCTTCGAAATCCAGTTTCGCCACCAGTACTCCAAGAAGCTTGTCGGCGGTTCGCGTCTCATCTCGGACTGGTACCGCGATGGGGATGATTGCCTTCCCGGACTTGTCATCAAACTGGAATTTTCCGATCGCTGCCTCTCCCGCCCGAATCCGCTCGAGCCACTCGTCAGGCAGACGGAAATCTTTTATCTGTCCTCTACTGCTGGCGCGCACGATCCCACTTAGATCCGCTACGCACAG
Source organism: Gemmatimonadota bacterium (assembly GCA_039589995.1). Classification (GTDB taxonomy): domain Bacteria; phylum Gemmatimonadota; class Gemmatimonadetes; order Palauibacterales; family KS3-K002; genus JBDHGH01. Next base: position 15,444 of record JBDHGH010000074.1, read on the forward strand.
TTCTTCATAGTCCACGAACCTGGCCTCGACCGATGCGAGGTACGTCTCCAGTCTTTGAGAGGGCGTGTCAAGCTCGTCGAGGCTGCCTTCGCCCCTGTACATCCGGTCCAGGTTTACCGATACCTCGTAGGAACTGGCAAAAACGCGGACCTCGAACACTCGGTCTTTGAACCAGTAGTCCAGGCCCCGCGATGCGAGGGACGTCAGGTTCACCAACTCCTGGTTGATCTTCTCCTCCAGGACCTGGCGGTTATTGCGGTACGATAGCCATCCCATGAACAGGGAAGGGATGAACGTGGCGAGCAGAGAGAACACAATGATCTTGCTCTTGATCCGGCTGAGCCGGACAAGTCCCAAGAATCTCGTTATGGTTCTCTCAACACGAATCAAAGCTGTGTCCTCCGATCGAATCGCTAGACTGATCCGGAGCGCTGTCATACGGGGAGGATCTGGGATTGGGCGTTACTGGTCGCCCACGGGAGAGCTTACGGTGACCTGGTTCTCGGTGCCGCTTTCCGCTCTACCCGATTGCGGGCCATTGGATCCGCGGCCTCCCCACCTCCATCGGAGTGCACGTCGGGCTCGCGCTCTATTGGCCCGGGTGCTAACCCCGCGGCTACTCCAAATGCAATTTGAAGGCCCAGCGGGCAGGGGGGGTGAACCCTAGAGGGGGCCTACACTTACGCGTTTCTCACCTGCCTGGCTCCCAGGTGCGGAGCCCACAACGCGGTAGAATTCTGACCTGATGCCGGTCAGGATGACCGACTTGGAACTCCCAGAGCCCGGGGGGTCAACCCGCATGCGATCGCGGGTTTCACGCTCCCGACCTTGGAGGTCGAAGTCGGTTCTATTATCTTTGTAATCCTCCTCCTTATCCTAACGCCGGTATCGCTCGCCCGCCGCAGTATGAATCAGCCAACGGAAGGTGTCAGCCATGTTTGCGAGTCCGCACCCGTCCCGCCGGCGCACCCGCTTCGCCCCAGTCCTTTCACCGCTGTTGTTGGCCCTGGTCGTGGCATGCGAGGGTGTCTCAGGTCCCGAGACGCCTGACGGTTTTATCAGTTATGCTCGCGGCGAATTCTCGATGAACTGCACCGGAGGATACGCCATCGCTTTTGATGGTTACGACGATCGAATTCGTCTTGATGCCGCTGCCCT
>JBDHGH010000075.1:0-16432 GCA_039589995.1 Gemmatimonadota bacterium
CTTGGAAAGTACCCGGGTCTCGCGTGGATGCTCGTGCGGGTACGCCATGCCTCAGTCCAGTCCCTTCAACAGGCCTTCAACATCTGCGGCCTGGATGTCTTCGAACACCTGGTCGTTCACCTGTACCACCGTGGCGAAACCGCAGCCCCCCAGACATTCCACCTCCATCACCGTGTATCTCCCGTCGGCGGAAGTCTCACCCAGGCGGGTCTTCGTTAGTTCGAGTAGACGCTCGACCACGTCCTCAGCACCACACAAGTCGCAGCCGATCCCGGCACAAACCTGGATCAGATACTTCCCCACCGGCTGTGTGGCGAACATCGTATAGAACGAGGCAACCGAGCGGACGTACGCGGGCGTCAGGTCGAGCAATTGCGCGACGCGGGTCATGGTCTTCGCCGACAGCCAACCACGGAGCTCTTGGGCCAGGTTCAGGGCTGGCAGCAGCGCCGCCCGTTTGTTTGGGTAGCGACTGAGAATCTTGTCGAAGCGGTCCTGGTAGTCGCCTTCGAACAACGGAGCCTCGGGGTTCATCTCCGCGCGCTGCGAAGGCTGTGCACTCACGATGGCGGGGTGCATCCCGTCGCTCATCGATCGATCTCCCCGAGCACAATATCGATGCTCGCGTTAACGGCGATAACGTCAGCGACCAGTTGGCCCTCGACCAACGCTGGCAGGTTCGACATGTTCATGAAGGACGGAGTGCGGTAGCGGCAACGCACGGGCTTCGCGCCACCATCGGCGACCAGATAGACTCCAAGTTCGCCCTTAGAGCTCTCGGTGGAGTACCAGACCTCTCCCGCCGGAACCTTGAGACCTTCCATCACCAATTTGAAGTGAGAGATCATGCCGTCGATCGAATTCATCACCTTCGACTTGGGCGGCAGGATCACGCGCGGGTCGTCGACGTTGATCGAGCCTCCCGGCACACGGTCCAAAGCCTGCTGCAGGATTCGGATCGACTGCCGCATCTCCTCCATTCGACACAAGTATCGGTCATAAACATCGCCGTACTCGCCCACAGGCACGTCGAAATCGTAAGTCTCGTAGTCGAGATACGGCTTGTCCTTTCGGACATCGTAGGGTACGCCGGAGGCACGCAAATTCGGACCGCAGAGGCCGCTATTGATGGCATCCTCCGGGCCCATCACGCCGACCCCCTGGGTCCGGCCGATCCAGATCGAGTGTTGCGTCAGAAGCCTGTCGGTCTCGTCCAGAGTATCGGGGAAAGTATCCACGAAATCACGAACACCGTCCAGCCATCCCGGTGGCACATCCGCCATCATGCCGCCGATTCGCGTCACGCTCGTCGTCATGCGGGCGCCCGCGTAAGCCTCGTGCAAGTTGTAGATACGCTCGCGTTCCTGGAACGTGTACAGGAACGGAGTGAATGCGCCGATGTCGATCGCTGTGGTGCCTACCCAAATCAAGTGCGCTAATATTCGATTCAATTCGCTGCAAATGACCCGGATCACTTTGCAACGAGGTGTGATCTCCAAACCGAGCAACTCTTCGACCGCCAAGGCGTACCCAATGTTGTACATCATGGGTGACAGGTAGTCCATGCGATCGGTGAGCGGGATATTCTGATTCCACGTCCGATACTCACCCAGCTTTTCGAACCCGCTGTGCAGGTATCCGATATGTGGCGTGCACTTTACAATTGTCTCGCCGTCTAGCTCGCAGACGATACGCAACACACCATGTGTTGCGGGGTGCTGCGGCCCGATGTTGAGAATCATGTTCTTAGTAGGCAGCTCGGGTTCGCCACCCACCGATTCGACGTCGATGCCGGGGGCCTGGCTCAATCTCCCCTTGAGGCTGTACGGGCCCTCCGCCACCGAGAGCTCGTCCAGGCTATAGATGTCTTCGAGGTCGCGAGCTAGAGCCCGTCGCGTCTGCTCCGCCCTGGAAAATCGCCCACGTAGCGGGAAGTCCTTACGAAGGGGGTAGCCCTCTTCGTAGTTCTCCGGCATCAGCATCCGGCGCGGGTCGGGATGGCCCTCGAATATGATGCCGAACATGTCGTAGGCCTCGCGCTCCAACCAGTTCGAGGCTCGCCATATGCCGTACGCGCTCTGCACGCTGGGGCGATCGTGCGGGATTTCCGCTTTCACGCGCAGAGTGTTGGAATCGCTGGTAGACCAGAGCTGATAGACCAGTTGAATGGGCCGGCCTCCACCGTAGTCGAGGCCGGTGACATCCTTGAGCATGTCGTAGCCGCTGACGTCTCGGAGGTGCTTCAAGATCTCAAAGTTGCGAGCAGCATCGATCATGATGACCGGCTCGCCCGAAGCGTCCGCGTCGACCGAACGAATCGCCTCACCGAACTCGGAGTGTAGCCTCTCGAGTTCCGGTGTGTCGGCCACGTTGCTTCTATCGATACCCGAGGTCGTACTCGGTGACATCTCCTCAGACCTATCTTATCGGTGTAAACCCGTCGAACGCGGTGTCCGGCATCGCGATTCGATCGGCCTTAGCCTGTGGGCCCGGTGGCCCAGCCAGGGTCCTACTCCTTGCGGTCGCCGGGTCGAAGGATAGGCGACGAGCTCTCGAGACCACTCACACGGTTCTGAAATGTCGAATTCCCGAACGGCTCGGCGATCAGCTCTACGTCCCCCGGCGAAAGCTCGGCCTTGCCCACTCCTTCAGGATCCTCCTCGCGCGATCGTGGATCCACAACGGATTCGCCCTTTATCTTCTCGCGAATCATCAGCAGCGAGTAAAGAAGACCCTCGGGTCGCGGCGGGCAGCCCGGCACATACACATCGACCGGAACGATCGTGTCTATTCCCTGAGCCATCGTATACGTGTCGAACACGCCGCCGGTCGATGCGCATGCTCCCATGCTGATGCACCACTTCGGCTGCGGCATCTGGTCCCAGATACGGCGCATCACGGGCGCCATCTTGTAGGAGACACGGCCCGCGACGATCATCACGTCCGCCTGCCTGGGGGTGTACCCCATCCGCTCCATGCCGAAGCGAGCCTGATCGTACTTCGAGGCGGCTGCGGCCATCATCTCGATGGCACAGCAGGCGGTCCCGAACGGCATCGGCCAAATGCTATTGCGTCGGCCCCAATTCACCAGGTCGTCCAACCGGGCGACGATCCAGTTCCGCGGTATCTCCGTCTCTACCAGACGGTGCTGTTGTCCTTCGTCTATCGTCAAAGCCTTTACCTCAGTCCCATTCCAGGGCACCCTTCTTCCACTCGTAGATCAACCCGACAATCAACATTAGCAGGAACACCAAAATCGCCGTGAAGCCGAACAAGCCAAGCTCCCTGAAGACCACGCCCCATGTGAACAGGATGACAACTTCCACATCGAACAGCAGGAAGAGCATAGCTACGATATAGTACTTCACGGCGAACCGCTCTCGCGTGTCGCCCAAGGGGGGCATTCCACTTTCGTAGGGCTGTCCTTTGACGGGAGTGGGCCTATGACTGCTGAAAATCTGCGAGCCGACCACCATGATGACAGCAACGCCCAGACTGATGGTAAAGATCATCAGGACAGGAATGTACTCCCGCAGCATCGTCGATCTTCCCCCCGCTCGTGATAATGGTCACGAAATCGCCGGCATAATAACACCGCTTCTATGCGTGTCAATAGAATAAATATGGCTTGAACGCCCTCCTCTCCCGGCTATATTCGGGCGGTCTAATACGGTGACCTAATGAGCATCAAAAGCGACCGCTGGATCCGCCAAATGGCGATGGAACACGGCATGATCGAGCCCTTAATTGCTTCGCTCTGGCCACGTCAGTGGAGTACTTCCGAATCCCCCGAAGCGTCATGACGATCTGTGTGGGTAAGTCCACCTACGCGCGCTGCGGGATCATCACCAACGTGACTCCCTTCGAGCCCGAATGGGAGGGACATGTGACCCTCGAAATCTCCAACACGACTCCGCTTCCCGCCAAGATCTACGCTGGCGAGGGAATCTCGCAGGTCTTGTTTTTCGAGTCCGATGAGGTGTGCGAAGTAAGCTACGGAGACAGGAAGGGTAAGTACCAGAAACAGACCGGAGTCACGCTCCCCAAGGTTTAGCAGGCTCTATCGACTACTGATCGTTTGGCACTTCCCCTCCGGACCACCGCGCGTGGGGAGTTGCCGGACGTTCGCGTCGGTTTGCTACGCCCACACCGACCCGCAGGGCGATGCGCCCCTGTTGGACGGCGCCGCGCAAGTCCAAATCTGACCGGTACTCATCGCTGGGACGGTGGTACGAGACATCGATATACTCGCTGAACATCCTGTCCCCCCAGCCGGGCATGCGCCCGATGAAGTCGAACCCGTGCCCAACCACGATCGCAGGTACACCTACTTGCAGGAAGCTCAATTGGTCGGAGCGATACAGGAATCCCTGCTCGGGCGCCGGGTCACCCTCCAGCCTGAGGTTTTCAGCCCTGGCGGCCTGGACGAGGATCCGCCGAATATCGGTCAACTCGGCGCCCAGAACGGCCAAATCCTCGGTCGCCCCCCACAGGTTCCCTCCGTCGATATTGATGTTGAGAACGGTGTGCGTCAGGGGTACGAGCGGGTTCTTCGTGTAGAATCTCGAGCCCAGCAGGCCTGATTCTTCACCGGTGACCGCGAGAAACAAGATCGACCTCGCGGGCCGCTGTGGCAGTCGGCCGAACGCATCGGCCAGGCATATCAATAAGGCGGTGCCCGAGGCGTTGTCGTAGGCGCCATTGTAAATGGAGTCATCGTTCACCGCTTCGCCGATCCCAAGATGGTCATGGTGGGCCGTGATAACCACGAACTCCTGGGCCAGTTCTGGATCGCTACCACGCAGGATACCCGCAACGTTATGGTCAACGATGCTCCGCGTTTCGCTTCTAACTTCTGCAGTGGTTCTAGCCCCTGTGAAAACGGGTCGAAAATTGTCGGACCTAGCGGTTTCCAGAAGCGTTTGGAAATCCAGCCTGGCCATCGCGACAACCTGTTCCGCCGCTTCCTGCGCCATCCAACCCTGAAGGGCCAGCACCCCCGAATCAGGCGCCACGTCCAGGCTTGCCTTTTCTCTCATTAAAGAAGTGCGGATCACTTCCCAGGTCACCGGTGTCGATTCGGCCGTGTGTATCAGGAAGGCACCCGCAGCCCCCCTCCTTTCCGCCTCCGCGAACTTGTATTCCGATAGTCCGTAATAGGTCAGAGTATCACCCATGAAACGATTCGAGCTCCCGGACCCGGGATCGTTTGCGAGGATCAAGAGCACACGACCGCTCACGTCCACGTCCTCGTAGTCATCCCAATCCCATTCGGGGGCCGTGATGCCATATCCTACGAACACAAGTTCCGCGTCGACCACGGACACTGCCGCGGTATCCGACGACCAAGCCACAAAGTCTTCCCCGAATTCCGGCTCGAACGAGGCACCGCCTGGCGCCCTAAAGGCCATGCGTCCGTCCGCGGTCCTCGCAATCATCGGGACCGGCTGCAGATAGGAGGAGTCACCGACTGCCGGGACCAGACCTGCCAACTCGTACTGGTTGGAGATGTATGCCGTAGCCTGTTCAGAGCCACGCGTGCCAGTTCCACGGCCCTCGAGGAAATCGCTGGACAGGAATCGAAGGTGGGCGTCGAATGCCTCCGTGGTGATCGCATTCAGGCCGGGTTCCGCCGAATCGCCTGTACATCCCATCGCCGCAACGATCATCAACAAACCAAGACGAGATGCTAGGTGTCCAGGCTTCACGATCCTAGCCCTCTTTGTCGCTGGCGTGATCATTCGCGCCGCTTTCCTCAACGAAGTAGCGTCCATCGTTCTTATCGTATTCTCCCAGAATAACCGCCGCACCGTAGTTGATCTCTCCCTCCAACGTCTTGCACATCACCGTATGAAGGGTGCCATCTTCGAGCATCACGTGCGCTCGCCCTGCCTTGAAGTCCGGGTTGACCACCCCGCTGACCACTCGGCCCTCGCGTCCGACCAGCCCGGGTGAGCCCCAGCCCACTGCTTTTATTTCCGGGAAATGTCGCTCGAACAACCGTCCGATCGATCTCGTGATCAGTGCAGCGATGACCGTACTTATGAGAAAACCCGGAACGAACCACCGTTCTTGTTGAGATGGCCAGTAGTCGTGAATCGCTCCGCTAACGGTTAAACCCACGAGCACAAGCGCCAACGCGAACACCCGCAAAAGAGACCGACCCGACACTCGCGGGACGTGCAGCAAAGCCCCCAGCTTCCTACCGGCGACGTCGAGAGCCTCCAAACGGAAGAATGACGCCGCGGCTGCTCCAAGAGCTGCCACATATACCCAGTTGTACCACTGGAGAAGGAAATCGATGTAATTCACTTTGCCGCCCTTTCAGGCCACGGCATTGACCGGTATTCGAAACTATATCAACAAACACACCATAAGACAATACGTGACAGGCTATTACACGCCTTCATGCAACAGCCTGCCACGCATTCGTCTGTAGGGGTCCAATCAGGGACGCAACCACGCACACCCTGAAGCCTAGACCAACTCCTTCATCTTCGCGATCGTGCCGCGTACGTGCTCGGCTGAGTTCTCCAACGCAGCACGCTCCTCAGCGCTCAGCTCGACCTCGATGATCTCTTCTACTCCACCGCGTCCCAGCTTGCACGGCACTCCCAAGTAAGTGTCGGAGATCCCGTACTGTCCCTCCATCCAAGCCGCACAAGGTAATATGCGCTTTTTGTCCTTCTCGATGGCGTCGACCATTTGGGCCACCGCAGCGGACGGTGCGTAGTAAGCGCTGCCTTCCTTTAGATAGGAGACGATCTCTGCGCCGCCCTTACGGGTGCGATCGATCAGCGCCTCGATCTCATCATTCCCAAGGAATTGGGTCAACGGGATCCCGGATATCGTCGTGTAGCTGACCAACGGCACCATGGTGTCTCCGTGGCCGCCCAGCACCAACGCCTGGATGTCCTCCACGCTGACTTTCAGTCGTTCGGCGATGAAGGTCCGGTATCGTGCGGTGTCCAGTACGCCCGCCATGCCGAACACGCGATTGGGCGGGAAACCCGTGGACTCGAACGCCATATAGGTCATGACGTCGAGCGGGTTCGATACGACGATGACGATGGCGTCGGGGCTCGTTCGCTTGACCTCCATCGACACATCGCGGACGATGCCCGCGTTCGTGGCGAGAAGATCGTCACGGCTCATCCCCGGCTTCCGTGGGATTCCCGCGGTGATGACGACGATGTCGCTTCCCGCAGCCTCATCGTAGCCGTTGGCGCCAATGACGTGTGTGTCGAAGCCCATGACCGGGCCTGACTCGTAAAGGTCGAGGGCTTTCCCTTGGGGAATACCCTCCAGGATGTCGACGAGCACCACCTGTTTGGCAACTTCCATCTCCGCCAAGCGATGAGTCTGCGTTGCGCCGACATGCCCTGCACCGACGACAGTAATCTTGTTGAGCATTACGGCATTCCTTATCCGCCCGCGTCGGTCCGGTAGCGACCCTGCTGTGCACGAGCCGTCCGGCCTGGATACGTGAGTCACACGCCGGACACCCTTGCGGGCTCAAATAGTTGATGGGGCTAGGTAATGAAAGGACTTTGCGCCCGCAACGTAAGGCAGGAACCGTGCCCAGGCAAGAGATTAACGGGGTTGAGGACTGGGTGATTAGAGAATGGCTCAGCTACCGCCGGGTACGCCGGGAATCGTCCCGTCGAGCCACTCCTCATCCCCGTCGACATACCGCTCCCTCTTCCAGATGGGCACTTCTCGCTTGAGGCGTTCGATGACCTCGCGGGACGCTTTGTACGCTGCGTCTCGGTGTGGAGCTGCCACCGCGATGGCCACGCTGACATCTCCCACCGACAGATCGCCTACCCGGTGTACCACCGCGATATCACCGATAGGATATTCCGATGCCACTTCTTCGCAGATCACCCTCAGCGCCTGGGTCGCCATCTCCTCGTAGGCCTCGTACCTGATACCGACCACAGGACGGTCCCGGTCGTGATTCCTCACAACGCCCGAGAACAGCACCACGGCACCATCCGCATCACTGCGGACGTGCTGCGCCGCCTCGTGGGGGTCGATGGGTTCGGATGTTATCCGACAGAACACCTCAGCCTCCAGCCACCGGCGGAATGAAGGCGACCTCGTCTCCGTCGGAAAGCACCGTGTCGATGGAGGCATATTCGCGGTTCACAGCGACGGCTGGCGCTTCCGGTAGCGCATCTGCGCCCGGTCGCGACCTCACCTGTTCGACGAGCTGGCTGACGGTGGATCCCTCGGGCAGGTCGAGCACGATCTCCTCGGCACCCACGAGGTCACGATAAGAGGCGAAAAAGAGCGATGTCACGCGCACTCGGTTAACCGAAGTCGTGCTGCTGCATCACCGACTAAGCTCGAGCGGTGCCCCCTAAGACCCAGGAACCGCTGTCTCCGTCTCGAGCATCAGCAGGAATTGTCCAATGGACGTGTGATACCGGAGAGTCGAACAACGCACGCGCGTGTGCTCGCCGTCCTGCGAAGCGGCGACCGCCAGATGTCCACGGAAGATTTCGAAACGGGCGAACCCCTCACCCTCCTCGACGAGCGCACCGGAGTAGCCCTTGCCGGGGTCGGTGAAGTATGTCTTCGCCAGATTCAAAACTGCATCTGGTGACAGGGCGACCAGAGACTCTCTTGTCATTGGCGCTCAACCTTCTTTTCACTATGGCTGGAATTATCCAGCCGTGGCGGGGGAAAGAACCGTGCTCAGCCGTAGATTCCCGCGGGCGCTTCCTCTTCTTCGCCAGCTACTTGTGCCCTGAAGTTTTTCGACGGCTTGAACACCGGAACGGCACGTGCCTCAACCCTAACCGGTTCTCCGGTCCGCGGGTTCCGAGCGACTCGCGCACGTCGGTTGCGGACCTTGAAGGTCCCGAATCCTCGGATCTCGATGTGGTTGCCGTCGGCCAATGCCTGGCGGATGGCATTCAGAAAGCCATCCACGACGGCAGCGCAGTCCTTCTTCGTGATCCCGGGTCCAATGGCCTGTGCGACCTGTTCGACCAAATCGGCTTTGGTCATTCCTTCCTCCAGCAGTCAATCCAAGTCAACGATCCAATTTCCCTTGGATCGGCCGTGACCTGAGTATGTTCGGCCACGCGCGCTCACTGTTGCTGATACTGCAACCGCGGCCCTCGTCTCAGCCCACCTTCCGACAGAATGTCGCTCAGAGAGGCCGCGGCACCCTCTCCGCTCAACACCCCGCGGGCCAAAGACGTCATCACGTCCCACCACGTCACTCTACGTACCTCGCGCAACACGGTTCGCGGCTCCGGCCCTAGGCCAGCCATGTTGCCCGCCATCGCGATGGCGTCGTCGAGGCTACCTTCTCCATCTATCAGGCCGTACTCGATAGCGAGCTGACCCGAAAGCAATCGGCCATCGGCGACCACTTCCACCGAGTCCCGGGACATCTCCCGCTCGGTGACTATCGCCTCCACGAACTGGCCGTACACATCGTCAATCACTTGCTGCAACAACCTGCGCTCCTCGGCAGTAACCGGTCGGTACGGCGAGCCGAGGTCTTTGTGCTCGGCGCTCTTCACGACTTCGAAGCGCAGTCCAACTTTGTCCAGGAGTTCCTCGTAATTCGGAAACTCCATGATCACTCCGATCGAGCCGACCAGCGAGCCCGGCATTGCAAGAATCGTGTCGGCACCGAGTGACGCGTAATACGCGCCGGAGGCGCCGACCGACCCAATGGCCGCAACCACCGGAAATCCTTCGTCCCTCGCGCGAGCCAGTTCACGGTAAATGCTCTGCGAGGGTGCTACCTCTCCGCCGGGTGAATCCACCCACAGGACGTAGCCCTTAACCGAGCCGTCCTTGCGGTAGTCTCGCAGCTCACGCAGCACACGGTGGTTCTGCGTGATCACGCCCCTCAGCGGCAGAATCGCGATTCGGTCCCGGCCCAGCACGGCGACACCATTGCTCGGACTCGTGGTGTATACGACCAGGGCCAAACCTGCCCCGAATACGACCACTACCGCGGCCACGACCAGGGCGACCCACCACGCACGGGGACTCTTCTTCTGAGCTTCCATTACCTGAAAACGAGCACTCCGGCGTGCCGTCTAGGGATTAATAGTCGGGGAGGAGGTGGGCGCCTAAGTTAGTGTGTCAGAACAACTAAGTCAAGGTCGCCGCTTGACGGCCGGTCGCCGTCAGCCCGCGGCCGAATATCGAATTTTGAAGGGCTGCGAATCTCGAATTCTCGGCGGAGACCCGCCCAAGTCGGCTCGATCTACCTTCGACTCTCGATCATTGCGATGAATTCGTCAAAAAGGTAGCGACTGTCGTGAGGGCCCGGCGCCGACTCCGGATGATACTGCACGGCCAATACGGGCAACTCTCGATGACGTACACCCTCGAGGGTCCCGTCGTTGAGATTCACGTGAGTGACGACCAAGTCCGGAGCACCCGGCACGGAGTCGCCGTCGGCGCGGATGGCAAACCCGTGGTTCTGTGAAGTGATCTCCACGCGCCGACTGGCCAAGTTGCGTACGGGATGATTTCCTCCCCTGTGACCGTATAGCAGCTTGAAACTCTCCGCCCCGAACCCCAAGGAGATCAACTGGTGACCCAGGCAAATGCCGAAAACGGGCATCTCGCTGTCGCTCAATGCGGCGATCAGTTCAGAGACGCCGGGAACTGCGGCGGGATCCCCCGGGCCGTTGGCCAGAAAGACACCATCGAGATTCTCGGATAGGACTCGCTCGGTCGGGGTGGTCGATGGGTACACCGTCAGATCGCAACCACGCGCGGCGAGCATCTTAAGACTGTGGCGCTTCACGCCGAAGTCATAGACCGCAACTCGGTAGCGCGGGTCACCCGGCGCCGGCCACTCGTAAGGCTCGCGCGTCGTTACCACGTGGGTAAGGTCGAGTCCCGCCATCGAAGGATGTCCCCGAGCGGACCGTAGGAGCTCGTCCGCCCCTAGCTCTTCGGGTCCGATCGCCGATCGCATCGCCCCTTCGGAACGAATGTGGCGGGTGAGTTTCCGAGTGTCGATGCCTTCGATGCAGGCAATGTCGTGGCGTTTCAGATACTCCTCCAGCCCGCCTCGAGCTCGCCAATTGCTGAAACTGGGACTGAGCTCTCTAACGACGAATCCCGCGACCCATGGCCTACTCGCCTCGTCATCATCCGGGGTGACCCCGTAGTTCCCTATCAACGGGGCCGTCATCGTTACGATCTGCCCGGCGTACGACGGGTCGGTCAGAATCTCCTGATAACCTACGAGACTGGTATTGAAGACGATCTCGCCGGGAGCTACGACGTCATCACGGCCGCGGAGACGACCGCGGAACACCGTACCATCCTCGAGAACGAGAAGCCCGCTTCGCCTTGAGTCCATTTTCGAGTTAGTTTCGGACGTCATGAGCGCACAGAAGTTAAAGGGTTTGGTCCAAATCTATGCTGACGAGTCGTGTCTCGGTAACCAGTTCAGCGATCGAGCGAATCCTGGAGGCGCCGCCGGCCTCATCGAGGTGTTTGATGAGAAGCGCGGCTGGCACCGTCGCGACTACTTCGTCTCGGACCTGGATACCACGAATCAACGCATGGCCCTTCGTAGCGCCATCGAGGGGCTGAACTCGCTCACCAAGCCCAGCTGCATCGCATTCTTCTCCGACAGCAACTACTTGATCACTGGAATGAAGGAATGGGTTCACGGGTGGGCCCGCCGAGGCTGGAAGCGCAAAGCCGGCCCAATCGAGAACCTGGGTCTCTGGACAGAACTGGTGATCGCGGCTGCTCGTCATTACTCTGGTAGAAACGGTATCGCTTGGCGCTGGGTGCGGGGTCATGCGGGCCACCCCAAAAACGAGTACGCCAACAACCTCGCCATTGAGGCGGCTCGAAGCCAGCGCGATTCGAAAGGGCTCATCGAATCGGGATTCGAGGCGTGGATCCTGGCGCAACAGGAGAAAGACCGCTTCGTCGACTTCCTCGATTTGCCAGCGGAGGATGAATTCGTCCCCAATCCGCGTCCGCCCGCGCCGCCGATGTTATGAAAAAGGCCCGGATAACCGGGCCTTCTGATTGCTCAGTTGCCGCCACCTTCCGGCGGGTTCTCTTCTTCTTGACCGCCTTCTCCTTCGGTCGGAGGAGTACCGAGGTCCAACCCCTGGGTTGCCCCTTCCTGCTGCTCGCGGTCGAGGATAGGAGTCGGAGCTTCCTGCACGGGGGGCTGAAGCTGGCCCTCGAGAACCGACGTGGGCGCCCTCTGTCGCGCCGAGAGAATCGCCAGCATGAGAGCGAGCCCCATGAAGACGCCTCCAAGCGTCCAACTTGCCTTCGTCAGTAGGGTCGCAGCCTGCCGGCCGCCGAGAAACGTATCGGTCGATGACGATGCGCCGCCAAACTCCGCCGCCAGACCGGCTCCTTTGCCCGACTGGAGAAGGACAACAAGGATCAACAGGACCGAATCGATCATGAGCAACATCAGGATGAAACCGTACACAACTACACCTTCTCTCGAGTGTTTTGGGAATCATGTCGGTCCCGCCTTGCGGCGAGAACCGCCAAAGTAAAAGGCATTCCCAGCCAGATGTCAACGTCAGCCAGCAAGGCAGATCTTCGAAAAACCCTCCGGATTCAGGCTCGCCCCACCGACCAACACACCGTCGATCTCCGGCGCGGCCAGGAGCTCCTCGATGTTCCCGATTTTGACGCTCCCACCGTAGATGATCGGAACGGCCCGTGCCTTCCCATCGCCGATCAGTTTACTCATCAGAGTTCGAATCAGAACGTGGACCTCGTTCGCATCGTCGGGACTCGCTGTGCGACCCGTTCCGATGGCCCAGACGGGTTCGTACGCGATGACCACCTCGGCGATCCCTTCCGCCCCCAAGCCACTGAGGCCAGCGTTCAGCTGCCGGCTTACGACCACCTCGACCTCACCGCGATCTCGCTCCTCGATCAGTTCTCCAACGCAAAGCACGGGAGTGAGCCCGGTGGCGGCGATGGACGTCACCTTTCGAGATACATTCTCGTCCGAATCACCAAAGACGTGGCGCCGCTCGGAGTGTCCGGCTAGAGCGAAATGGGCGCCCGCATCTTTGGCCATACCGGCCGAAATCGAACCCGTGAAGGCGCCGGACTCTTCCCAGTACACATCCTGAACGCCTAGCTGCACGTCGCCCCTGGCAGCGGCTGCCGCCTCGAACGCGGCGAGAGACAGAGCCGGTGGGAAGAAGACGACAGATCGGTCGGGCCGCGGCGGATACATATCGAGAAATTTCTCGACGAACGTGCGCGTTTCGGTGGGACCATGGTTCATCTTCCAATTGCCGCCGAAGAAGGGCTTCCCGAAACTCATTGCGCCTCCCTATCCGTGAGTGCCGCCACACCTGGGAGCACCTTTCCAGCTAGGAACTCGAGCGTGGCGCCCCCGCCCGTCGAGACATGGCTCATCCGATCGACGAGCCCCACGGCCGCAACGGCAGCCGCCGAATCGCCACCGCCGACTACACTCGTCGCGCCCGAATCTGTCGCCTTGGCGACCGCTCGGCCCACGACCTCGGTACCTCTGGCGAACGCTTCTTGCTCGAAGACGCCAACCGGTCCGTTCCAGAGAATCGTCTGGGCATCGTGAATCAGATCCGCGAAAGCCTCGCTGCTGGTCGGCCCCACGTCCAGGAGCATCTCATCGGGAGGAATCGCCCTAACGCTCACCACGTGAGCCTCGCCTCCGCTCTCAATCGAGGGCGCAACGACAGCGTCGCTGGGTAACACCAGTGTGTCCCCCGCTCGCTCCATCAAGCGGCCAGCCAACTCGATCAGGTCCTCCTCCACAAGCGATCTGCCGGTTTCGAGTCCCATAGCCCTCAAGAAAGTGCAAGCCATCGCCCCGCCGACGCAAAGACGGTCCACCGTGCCAAGTAGGTTCTCGATCAGGTCGATCTTCCCGCTCACCTTGGCACCGCCCATGACCGCGACAAACGGACGTCGAGGATCTGCGAGGAGACCTCCCAGATGCTCCAGTTCGCGCTCCATGAGTAGCCCTGCCACCGCCGGTTGTAGGAATCGGGTGACTCCTTCGGTCGACGCGTGAGCACGATGCGCGGCACCAAAGGCATCGTTCACGAAGACATCGCCCAACGCAGCCATGGCTCGGGCAAGCGCCGAATCGTTGGTGGTCTCGCCTTTGTCGAACCGCGTGTTCTCTACCAACAGGACGCCACAGGGCTCCAAGCTTTCGCTCGCGGCCACGGCCTCTTGGGAAACCGTGTCGGCTATAAATCCCACCTCTTCGCCCAGTAGATCGGCTAGATGATCGGCAACAGGGCGCAGTGAGTACTTCGCTACTACCTGGCCCTTGGGGCGCCCCAGGTGCGACATCAGAACGATCTTCGCCTCCCTTCCACGCAGATACCCCAGCGTGGGGAGAGTCGCACGGATGCGTGCATCATCAACGACGTTACCGTCATCGTCGAGCGGGACATTGTAGTCCACGCGAACCAGAGCACGTTTGCCCCTGAGCTGGCCATCGCTCAGGTCGCGCACGTTCATCTTGTTCAGCATAGCAGCTTCGTTTTGTCTAGAGACGATCCGCGATGTAGTTACCCAGATCGACGCAGCGACACGAGTAGCCCCACTCGTTGTCGTACCACGACAGCACTTTAACGAAATTACCATCGATCACGTTCGTGGAGCCGCCGTCGACGAACGAGCTGGCCGGATTACCCATGAAGTCCACCGAAACGAGCGGCTCCTCCGTATAGGCGAGGATGCCCTTCATGGGACCGTCCGCGTGCTTCTTGAACGCGGCGTTAACCTCCTCGGTGCTGGGCGTCTTGTCGAGCACGGCCACCAAGTCTGTTAACGACACGTTCGGCGTGGGAACCCGCACGGCCAGGCCATCCAGCTTGCCTTTCACCTCCGGAATCACGAGACCCGTCGCCTTTGCCGCGCCGGTTGTCGTCGGGATCATCGAGATGGCCGCCCCGCGCGCCCGCCGCAGGTCCTTGTGCGGAAGGTCGAGGAGTTGTTGGTCGTTAGTGTAACTGTGAATCGTCGTAACAAGGCCGCGGCGGAATCCGAATTCATCGAGAAGGACCTTCACGACAGGAGCCAGGCAGTTCGTGGTGCAACTGGCGTTTGAAACGATGTGGTGGCTGTTCGGATCGTACTGGTCGTCGTTCACCCCGAGTACAACCGACAGGTCTTCGCCTTTGGCCGGCGCGGTGATCACCACTTTCTTCGCTCCGGCGCTTATGTGTTTACCAGCATCCTCGCGCGAGCGGAATATCCCGGTGGACTCGAAGACCAGATCCACACCCAGTTCTTTCCAGGGCAACTTCGCCGGATCCCTCTCCGACAGTACACGCATTTCGTCACCGTCGATCACTATGCTCTCATCCTTTGCCTCGACGCTGCCCGGGTAAATCCCGTGCACCGAGTCGTAGCGGAACAGATGAGCAAGCGTCCTTGTATCGGTGAGATCGTTCACCGCCACAAAATCGAGACCTTTGCCCCGGCCCTCTTTCTTTGCAGCTCTGACGATCATGCGACCGATTCGGCCGAACCCGTTGATTCCTACGCGAACCGACATGTCTCTATGACCTCCGTCACCCGGTGACTCTTGCCAGACGATTATGGGGCTCCCAAGGCTCTACATTAGGGCAACCTTTGTGCCGCCGAAAGAGCCTTCGCCCCCCGAATCACCCCAGTGAGAAAAAATCTCACATCCCACGTTTCTCTTATTGAGAGCATAAACTCGCACCCCGAAACCAGGAGGATGGCCATGCACAGGAACAGACGATCCTGGCTTCGGGTCTCCGCTTTGGCCTTGGCGATGAGCCTCGCCGCGGCGGCCTGCAGCGACGTCGAGGAGGCTCTTAATGGGCCCGACGATTTCCCGGAGTCCGAAATGGGAACCATGGCCGTGGCCATGGCTGATCTGGTGGACGATTACTTCGTGGCCAACGCCGAGGCCTTCGCGAGCCTGGAGGCCCTAGGCCCACTCTTCGGAACCGGGTTCAATATCGTGCCGCTGGTCGCAAGGCCTGCGATGGCGAGGGCCGGCTCACAGATCATGCAGAGCGTTATGCGCCTGGCTCTGCTCTCACCGCAGACCATACCGTCGGATGCCCTGGGGACGACCTACGAGTACAATCCAAGTTCCGGCAGTTATCAGGCTTCCGCGCGTACGGGCGCGCCGCTTAACGGGGTTCGGTTTATCCTCTATGAGCTCAGCGGCAGCACACCCGCAACGCCGCTAAACGAGATCGGGCACGTGGATGTCGCCCTCACATCTGGACCGCCGTCCGTCTCTGTCAGCATCGATCTAGTCGTCAACGACGTCACGCTCCTGCACCTGGGGGCGTCGGGATCCGTCCTCCCGGAGACCGTCAACCTGAACATACCGGGCTACGTTCAAACCCCGTCGGGCGATGATCGCCTTGACTTCACCGCTGGCATCAGCGGGTCG
>JBDHGH010000076.1:0-20113 GCA_039589995.1 Gemmatimonadota bacterium
CGGAACGTTTCCGCAATCCGCCGTGCCGTGACCATCACGTGGAAGCAGCCCTCGATGGTCGATGGAGCGATGACGACGTGCGGTGAGTCGCCGTGCTGTCCGTACATCGCGGCCAACAAATCGGACTGCTCCACTTTCGTGGGAAGTCCAGTGCTGGGACCACCGCGCTGCACGTCCACCAGCACGAGCGGCACTTCGAGCATCACCGCCAGGCCGAGGAACTCCTGCTTCAGAGAAAGCCCCGGGCCCGACGTGATCGTGTATGCGACCTTGCCGGCGTACGAGGCACCGATCGCCACACCCACCGCCGCGATCTCGTCTTCCGCCTGGTGCACGACGCCGCCGAACCTGTCGTAGACCTCGCTGAGGTAGTGTGAAGCGGAAGTCGCCGGCGTGATCGGGTACATGGAGCACAGCTCCATCCCTGATGCGACGGCTCCCATACCGATCGCCTCGTTCCCGTTCATCACCACCTTCGGTACATCCGACTTCACCGTCGGTACGCTGATGCGGAACTCGAGGTTGTTCTCCGCCCAGGCAACACCCGAATCCAACAAGGCGGCGTTGCGCTCGTAGATCTCCTTGCTCTTCCTGCGGAACTGGTGCGCGATCTGAGCTTTGATCAGGTCGATGTCCCGCTCGTAGATCCACGCCAAAAGGCCAAGCGCGAACATGTTCTTACCCTTGCGAGGGTCCTCGACGATCTTCAGGCACTCTTCTTCCATCGGGACTTCGATGATGCGGTAGTTGCCCGCGGCCTTGATCTTCGCCAAACCCTCTTTCCACTCCTGCTGGATCGACTCGTCGGGATGCGTTTTCCACATGTTCTCCAGCAAGACGATCGCGTCGTCGGCCAGAGCGTCCAGCTCGATTCGCCCCAGCAGCACCCGCTCGTTGAACGCGACGACCAGGTTCGTGGCATCACCCCAATTCGTCACCACGTCGGTTCCGAAGCGAACCCGGTTGCCACTTCCGCCGGACTTGCTCCGCGGCGGCGGCTGGATCTCGGCAGGAATGATCTCCACCGTCCAGGCGCCGTTGCCCATCTTGGCACACACCGACCCAAAGATCTGGCCGCACTTCTGCGCGCCCTCGCCCGAGTCCGAAACGATCTCGACCGTGGTCTCGGGAACCGTGATGATCTCTGGCTTCCCCTTCGCGCCCTTCCGAGACCCCTTCACATTCTTGGATCCCTTCTTAGCTGACGTGCCAGCTTTAGTCGCCACTGTATCCTAGTCCTCTCTGGTCGCCCATGGCCGCAACCGCCTTGCTCCGTGGCGGTGGCCCTCCCAAATAACCCACTTCAACTTCTAATGCTCTATTGCTCGACATTCCCAACATAGACACACCACTTCCCCACCCTTAATGGCGCATTTCGTGCCACAAATCCGCCTAATATACACAGCCTGTAACTCCCTGCGCCACAATCGCTTCAGGGCATGCCAGCCGCCGTTGCGAACAGGCTCGATGGGACACATTGCCCCACGCCCGGGTACTTTGTGCGTTGACCCTAAATGCTTAACAGGGTTGAAGATCCGCGGTCTGGGAGGAGTGGCAGCCCGGGGCCTGCTCGCCCTCGGGTTCTCACTTGGAAAGATGACCTACAGAGCGGACCAGGCCTGGGGACGGCGGAACCGCCACCACGCGACCGCGGTGGGTAGAAGTGTCCAGAGCAGCAGGCTTCCGAGACAAACGGCGATGACGCCGCCAGCGCCCAGCGCGCTCATCCACGCGTTCCCCACCGGGCCCAGCAAGCTGCCGTCGGCGTCGAGGCTGGCTATGACGCCGAGACGGAACGACTCGACAGGATTGGCAAACGCCCAAAGCGTGAGCACGGTGCGAGGCAGACCCCACCGCAACATGGCACCCATGATACCCAGCGTTCCCAGCCCGATGGCCACGATCCAGACGACGAGCCCCGCGCTGGTCGCTCGCGTGCGGCTGCTTGCGACGACCGAGCAGAGCAGTCCAATGGCGACGAACGCCTCGGCCAACAAAAGTGTGAGGGCGAGCAACAGAGCGATGAGCGGCCAGGGCGTTCCGTTCCAAACGGCGATGGCTCCGGCGAGGCCGAATCCAACCATGAGCGACAGCCAGACCGCGAGGCTGACGCCCAACCACTTGCCCAGAAAAAGTTCGCCGAACGAGATCGGTTGGCTCACCAGATATTCCAGGCTGCCGATCTCCCGTTCACCGGCGATGGCCGCGGTGGCCGGAAAGAGAGCCATGAGTGGAACAAACAGCAACGCCAGGTGGACCAGTCCCGCCATGACTTTAGCGAAGCCGCGATAGCCGTAGATCTCGGAGCCGCCGAGGCCGAACAGGGTGAGGGCGAGTGCGCCCAAGAGGAACACGCCCGAGTAGACCATGAACCAGCGTGACCTCAGCGATTCCCCAAGCTCGCGGCGCACCAACGCTCTCACCACCGTCGTGCTCACGACTTACTCTCCGTGAAGAAGCCCTGGACGATCTCCTCCAGCGAAGGACCGACCACCCAGAAATCGACGATGGGAACACCGTTACCCTGAAGTCGAGCCAACGCCTCCGCGCGTCCATCGGCGGGAAGCTGGACCGCGACGTGTGTACCGTTTGCGATGACGGCATCCTCGCCCGCTCTTCGCACGAACTCGGCTCGCACCGCGTCTCGCTGATCTTTGTGAGTGCGAACCCAAAGCCAGCTGTCCGCGCCGGCCCTGGCGCGCAGGTCATCGAGGCTGCCATCGAACACTCGATCGCCGTTGTGGAGAATCCAGATGCGGTCGGCCACCATCTCGACTTCGTCCAACCGGTGAGAAGCCAGAAGAACGGTGGTCTCCGGGCTCACTTCCCGAAGCGCGCGCATGAACTCTCCGCGCGCTCGTGGGTCGAGGTTGGCTGTAGGCTCGTCCATGATCAACACCGGCGGATCGGCGGCCAACGCGACGGCGAGCAACGCTTTCTGAAGCATCCCGCCGGACAATTCGCGAAGCTGCAGTCCGCCGGTCTCGGCCAACGGTAAACCCAGCGAGTCCAGACGCTCGGAAATCGCCGCGCTGGGAACACCGCGCAGGGTCGAGAAGAACTCGACCATGGTGTTCAGACTCATCTGGAACAGAGGCGGTCGCTGCGGAACGTAGCCGATGCGACTGCGCACCTGCTTGCCTGCCGCAGCCACATCGAGTCCGGCCACTTCGATCGACCCTTCGAAGGACAGCACGCCCATGACGCAGCGCAGCAAGGTCGTCTTCCCTGCACCGTTGAGGCCTAGCAAGGCGAGGCGCTGGCCACGCTCCACCGACAGGTCCAGGTCGTTGAGCACGACCCGAGAACCGTATCTCTTGGTGAGCCCTCGGGCCTCGATCATAGTGGCCACTTCCGCGCCCCCCAGAGCGATGCACCGGCCAGGGCCAACCACAGCGCGGCGATTAGCGGCGCGCCCCTCGGTCGGGTTTTCTCCGACTCGGCCGTGTTACCCAACCCAACCTCCGACATCTCGATGCGGCGGGGCATGGGCCGTGGCACCGAGTCGACGACAATCGGTTGAGGCTCGAGCAGAGGAAAGAACCTTCCCAGTGCATCCAACGCCATCGCCGCCGGGCTCAACTCGAACAACCTCAGATCCGGATAACGGGCAAAGAGGTCGTCCGAAAGCCGGTCGATGCGATACGGTTGGTCCAGGTCACCGTCCCCGTCCGCGTCCCACGCAGCGGCATTATCCCAGCGGTTGCCACCCCAGCGATTGGCCAGGGCGGTGCCGCCGCCGGACACGGACACGTCGCGAATGTTTGATACGAACGTGTTCCGAGAGAAATCGTTCTCGCGCACGGAGGGCAACAAATCTACGGCGACATCGTTGAAAGCGATCACGTTGTCGCGAATCTCGTTCACGGCTTCCGCGGCGCTGGGCGAGTTATCGAGGTAGAGGCCGACCTGATTCTGGACGATCAAGTTGCCCACGATCTCTATCCGGTCAGCGTCCTTCAGCCCGATGCCGTATCCGCTCCGGCCGCTGGCCTGCGCAAAGACGTTGTCGCGCAGGACGATGTCGGAGGAGTACATGATGAACGCCGCGACATCGTTTCGGGTGAACTCGTTGCGCTCGAACGTGTTGTCGCCGCTGTACATGTAGTGCAATCCGTAGCGGCCATCCGTTACCCGGTTGCCGCGGAACATCAGACCGTTGCTGAAGTAGACGACGACATCGCGAGTGCGACGCACGACGTTGTTCTCGACGAGGGCATCGTTGCTGTTCCACAGCCGGATCCCGTCACCACGCAATCCGATGGGACGGTCTTTCCCCACAATGTGATTGCCGTCGAGACGAGTCCACTGGCTGTCCTTCAGGTAGATGCCGAACAGAACGTCTTCGAGCACGTTGTCGCTAATCTCGCACGAATCGGCCGAGACGAGGACGCCGGCGTTTTCTTGATCCAGTATTCTCCCAGAACCGCGGATCTCGAAACCAGCCAGGACGCTCGGCGCCCTCAGCTCGACGACTGTTCCTTCACCTTCCCCATCGATGACCGGACGGCCCACGCCCATGAGGACGACAGGCACTTCGACGATCACCTTCTCCCGGTAGTGCCCCGCCGCCACACGGATCGTGTCGCCGGGACGTGCGTCGGCCAGAGCGGCTCCGATAGTCGGATACCCCCCGGCCGGACCCACCATCAGCGTTTGGGTGACGAAGAAGAGAGCGGCTAGGAACATATCGGGCCTAGGTCGGCACGTCGCCCCGGCGCTTTCGCCAATCGAGGAACAGCGCCACCGGCCCGAGCGCGCCCGCGAGTCCCATCATGATGGCCCCCGCCGCAGGCCAGCTTTGCACCGTGAAGTTGGCCACCTGTGTCGTGCCGATGAACTTCGGCGTGAACGGGTCCAATCTGATCGGTGCGCTGGGTGAAAGCGTGTGCCCGTACTCGTATAACCAGTGTTGGAAGTCCACCAGCATCACAACTCCAAAGACGACGAAGTCTATCCAGCCCAACGCCGCGATCTCTAAACGAGCTGCCATCGCAGCCAGTATCGCGAACGCCAGGAACCGCAGGATCAAGAACGGGATGAAACGAAACTCGGGAAACTCGTTCGGCTCGATCTCCTTCATCCCGATGTAGTGGTTGAGCACGTTCACTTCCTGGACCTCACCGGCGACCTTGTGCGGATAGATCACCAGCGACAGCCCGTCCGGATACTGCGGGGCTATCAACGTGATCTTCCACACCGGCAGGAAGGCCGCCGGGATTAAGAGAAGCGCCGCGACCGCGACGAGGATACGCGCATTGCGCGACAGCTCCCCTTTGAACAGGTCAACAGGGCTCATGCTCAGGTTCCCTCGCTGGCCAGCTTGGCCGCGAGGACCGCGGCGGTGCCCGCCTTCACATAATACTGCCAGGCCATATTGCCCATGTTGCCGGCCTTAACCCAGTCCTCGGCCGCGTGGGCCTCCTTGGCCCCAGCCAACGTTTTGGCCGCCTCACCCATCCAGTGCTGGGCATCCTTTAGCTGATCCTTCGCCACGGCGTGGTCCTCCGCACCGGCCTCTATCGCACTGGCCAGAACGGACTCGACCAGAGCCTTGGTGCTGTCGGCCTGCATGATCCAATTCTCGGCCTTTGCCTTCGCGTCCTCCTGCTGGAGGGCGGGCACGCCCGCGAAGGCGAGCCCGCTCAGCAGCAAGAGAGCAGCGACTGGAACTACGACCTTTCTCATCGCTGTTCTCCTTTGGCTACGGCTGTACGAACAAGTACCCCACCATCTCCAGGTGGAGGGCGGAGCAGAATTCGCTGCAGTAGAAGGAATACACGCCGGCCCGGTCGGCCGTGAACTCGATCAGCTCCGACTCGCCGGGCTCCAGGCTGACGTTGATGTTGTACTTGTCGATGGCGAAGCCGTGAGTCGCATCTCGCGAGCTCTCCAGGCTGGTGAGATGGATCCTCACCCGGTCACCGCGCCTGACGGTGATGTGCTCGGGAATGAAGTGGCTGCGGATGGCCGTCATGTAGACGTCCACCGTGTTGCCGCTGCGCTCGACGCGCTCCTGGCCCGACGCGACGGCGTTTGGATCTTCCGTCATGCTGTGCGGACTGAAATTTGGAGGATAGACCAGCCACGGATCCAGCTTGTCCGCCTTGATGATCTGCGCGTAGTGCGGCTCGCCGATTCCGATGGGCATGTCGTACAGCAGCTGCATCGGGTCGCCGGTTATGTCGATGAGCTGGAAGTTCTGTGGATGCAGCGGACCCACCGGTGCGAAGCGGTCGATGGACCACTTGTCGAGCGCCACCAGGTAGTTGCCATCGGGCGAACGCGTGTCGCCCTCCGCGGCTGCCAGGTGGCCGATGTTGTAATGGACGCCGATTTTCTCCTTCACGGTCCAATCCTCGAGGCTCCAGCGTGCGACCGCGCTCTCGATGAACAGCGAAGTGTAAGCGCCGCCCCGGCCATCGAATTGAGTGTGCAGCGGCCCAAGGCCCAGCTCGACCTGCCGCTCCAGCACCGCGTCGAAGTCGAGGATCGCGACGCCGAACGGATCGCGGCCCGAGAAGGTCTCGTTGGCGATGGCGTTCTGAATCTTCTCGAACGAGTAAACCGATACGTGGGGGTCGAGCTTGCCGGCTGTGACGATGAAGCGGCCATCGGGCGTGACGTCGGATCCGTGCGGGCTCTTCGGTTCGGGGATCAGGTACAGAAGGCCCTCGCGGATCGACACGTCCAGCGGGATCACGTTCATCCCCTGGATGCGCTGTACGCCGTTGCCGGACTGGAAGACAGCCTCGGCGGCCCGCCAGTTGATGGCGTGCAGATAGTCCATGTCGTTGGCCGAGACGCCTGCCTCGAAAGGCAGCCCGGTCGTCTCGATTCCGCCGGTGGCCATCTCGGAGTTGAAGGAACCGAGGAAGACCCATCCGTCGGACGGTCCCTTACCGGCGTCAGCCAAGTCCTGCCAGTAGGGCGGCAACTCGAGTGAAAAGGTACGAGCTGGATCGATTCGGCCCGCCTCGCGGTCGAACTTCCAAAACGTCACCGCCCCGCGATAAGTCTCTTGGTACTCGCTGATCGGTGCGTAGCTACCGTCGAGCGGCACGGCGTACTGGCTCGACTCGATGACGTACTCCGTGTTCGGCGTAACGAACGTAGCGCCGTGATCGGAACCCATCAGCGGGTTGCTGAGAATCTGTTTGGTCTCGAAGTCTCTTAGGTCGATGACAGCGACGCGCGCGTTCGCTTTATCGTCGATGAACAACCACTCGCCGTCGTAGTCGCCGTCGGTCTCCGAGATGGCCGGATGGTGTGTGTCACCCCACAGGACGTCCGTGCCGTCGATCTGGCCGCCGGCCAGCGCCTTCATCGTCCCGTCGGCGCCATAGCCGAAACCCTGCCAGGGTTCGGGCGTAAAGGCTGCGATCACCTTCAGCAAGCGCATCGATGGCAAGCCGATCACGAGAACCTGCCCCGAGTGCCCGCCGGATGAGAACATGATGTAGTCATCCAGGCGTCCCGTAGGCTGGTACGTCTTCAGCGCTGCAGTGATATCGGCCTCGGTCAATCCGCGTTCTTGCGCGATATCGCCGACGGACGTTCCGGCGGGACCACGCGCGCAGGACTGCGGCCCGGCGATCACCAGAGCAATGGTCGCCAGTGCTACCAGACCCCAAATACTCCCTTTCGCTTTCATCGGTCTTTCGGGCTCCCTTCTGAGTTGATGGTTGAATCGGGTTTGAAACTGGGCTAACCACGCTTTGTCGCGGTTGAGTTCTCACGTGCATAAATCGGTCTGCCCGATCAGGTCCGCGATCTTGGTATTCTTGAAGAACTCGATCATCGGGTCCGAAGCGAGTTTCCAGTGCTCGTGCAAACGGCACGGCGCCTCGTCGGAGCACTGGTCCCGGCCCAGCAGGCAGGAGCGCTGCTCGACGATCGCCTCGAAGGGCGCCATGACCTCGGCCAGCGAGAGCTCTTCCGGAGAACGGGCCAGTCGAAATCCACCGTTGGGTCCGCGCTCCGACTCGAGAACTCCGGCACGGGCCAGGGCGTGAAGGATCTTCGATAGGTAGTTCGCGGGCAGATCAAGTCCAGCAGCGATTTGACCCGCTCGCACTGGTCGCCCGCCGGTTTCCTGGGCCAAGCACAACACGGCTCTGAGAGCGTACTGATTGGTCTTGGAGATCAAGCGATCGGCCCGCCGCTAGGTGACGAACAAGAATGAGTGAGCCACTGAAATAAGTGTTTATCATATTAATATGATAATATGTCATCCGCAAGGGCACGGGCCCATCGCAATAAGACCCCGCCGCGAAGCCAGCGAACGACTCCGTGGCGAGGCCCTAAAGCGTTTAATGTGAACTACTTACGCTGCTAGAAAAGCGCTACTCGGCGTCTTTGCCCTTCAGGAAAGCCAGCAGCGCCTCAGAGTCTTCCGCGCTGATTCCCTGGTTCGTCATTGGCGTATAGTACTCGGCCAACAGCTGCTTGGCGTCGGCATCATTGGCCAGCATCGAGTCCGGGTTCATGATTATTCCCATGATGAAGGCGTCCGTACGCCGCTGCGTCACACCCGCCAGGTCGGGACCCACCAGGCGTCCGCTGCCGATCGTGTGGCACGCGGTGCAGCCCTTCGAGGTGAATAGCCCTTCCCCGGTAGCGGCCATCGCTGCGTCCACAGGGCCGCCGGACGTGGCTGGGGTCTCGGTTGCAGCCGGCTGGCTCTCTGCGGCCGCAGGCTGACTGTCCGCTGGTTCTTCTTCTCCGTCGCCGCCGCATCCCACCCACAACACCGCGCCGACCATCAACACTGCAATTCCCTTTGCAGATCTCACGCTGGATCTCCTCTGCTATTTCTTTTCCGCCACGTTCACTCTTTGAGTATGGCTGGCAATCTCGCAGCATTTGTCGAGCGCGACAACCGCCTCCTGATAACCCACTGCTTCTATGTAGAGATCCTACGTAGTCCCCACCTTCTCGTACACGGATATGTGTGTCGTGCTCATGGATGTGAACGGATCGCGTCGCCAACTTCCCCATCGCTCGCGCAACCTCAAACCAGCCAGCCGCGCCATCAGGTCGAGTTCCGACGGCCATGCGTAGCGAATCTTGAGCGGGTAGAACCTTGCGCCCTTCTCCGTCAACACGATGTGTCGGCTCTCGACTTGCTGTTTCGCCGGGTCGTGTTTGGACGCCTCCAGCCGAACGCGATCGCCTTCGATCGCCTCAACCGAGAACCGCTGGTTTCTGTCGAACCGAGTCAGATCCGGCACGAATCCCTCCAGGACGAACACCCCGCTCTCGGACAACTTCTTCGCAACGTTCTGGAAGCAAGCGACCTGCTCGTCCTGCGTCGCCAGGCAGAAGATCGTGTTGAATACTATGAACACGAGCGAGAAGGAGCCCTCAACGTCCACGTCCTTCAAGTCACCGATCGTCACTGGAATCCCGTCGCCGTCGGGCTTTCCCCTCAACTTCGCCACCATCGCTTCCGACGCGTCGATCCCGTGCACCTCGATCCCGCGCCTTACCAACGGCAAGGCGATACGTCCGGTCCCGATGGCCAGCTCGAGAGCGGGACCTTCCCCCGCAAGATCTGCCAGACAGTCCGCGGCGGCCTCGGAATCGAAAGCGTTGTACCACTCGTCATAGACCTCGGCGATCATCTCGCCGTAGGTGGAAGCCTCCCATTCACTCACGGTTCTTTCTCCTTGCTCTTACTCCTACTCCTACTCGTACTCGTACTCGTACTCATACTCGTAATCGTACTTCTACTCGTGCTCGTGATTGTACTCGATTAGGATTAGGATTACGAGTACGAGTAGGATAACGAGTACGATAACCAGTAGGAGTAGGACTAGCTTGGGCGCAGGCGTGTCATCTAGAGTACTAGCAAGGTTCGGGGTTGGGGCTTAGAGTAGTGGGATAGGAGGTTGGGCACCGTGGCGACACTGGCGGAGAAACTCGACGCTCGCACCCGCGCCGGCGAGCTGTATCAGCGCCTGGACGACGAGAACAACGTGCGTTGCGTCGCCTGCGGCCTGCGCTGTCTGATTCGCGACGGCCGCCGCGGCATTTGCCGGGTCCGCCTCAACGAAGAAGGCACCTTGATGGTGCCCTGGAACTACGTCGCGGCGTTGCAGTGCGACCCCACGGAAAAGAAGCCGCTCTTCCACGTTTTCCCCGGCTCCGACTCGCTCACCTTCGGGATGCTGGGCTGCGATCTCCACTGCGACTACTGCCAGAACTGGGTCACCTCGCAAGCGTTGCGTGACGATCACGCCGGCGTCGGCCCGCGCGACATCACCGCAGACGAGATCGTCGACTTCGGCGAACGCCGTGGCGCGCGGCTGGTCGTCTCATCTTATAACGAACCGCTGATAACCGCCGAGTGGTCGGTCGAGGTCTTCAAGAAAGCGAAGCCCAAGGGCTTTCACACCGCTTTCGTTTCCAACGGGAACGCCACGCCGGAAGTTCTCGACTATCTGCGGCCCTGGCTCGACGTGTACAAGATCGATCTCAAGACGATGAGAGATCGCCAGTATCGCCAACTGGGCGGCGTGCTCAACCACATCCTCGACTCGGTCCGCCTGGCCCACGAACGCGAATACTGGGTCGAGATCGTCACCCTCGTCATCCCCGGCTTCAACGACTCGGATGACGAGCTGCGCGACGCAGCCGAATTCATCGCGTCGGTCTCGCCGGACATCCCCTGGCACGTCACGGCCTTCCACAAAGACTACAAGATGACCGACCCCGCCAACACCAAACCCCAGGACCTCGCCCGCGCCGCCGCCATCGGTCGCACAGCCGGACTCAACTTCGTATACGCCGGCAACCTACCCGGCATGGTTAAGGGCCTCGAAAACACCCACTGCCCCAACTGCAACCGCCTGCTCATCCAACGACGCGGCTACTATATCGAAAAGGACGACCTCACCCCCAACAAGGGCCTCTGCCCGGATTGCACCACCCAAATCCCAGGCATTTGGTCGTCCCAGTAGTTTCCCCCGAAAACGTCGACGTCGACGTCACGTCCGCGCCCGCGCCCGCGCCCCGCGCCCGCGACTCTATAGTGACCGACAGAACTTTCCCCGCGACCACGACTGACCCATTATGGTCAACACTTACAAGGTCCAGATCTTGCACCTTTGTATAGAAAACTACTCCGTCCAGCGATCGGCGTTTTCACACCTCACCGATCGCCAAACGGCGAAGTACACCCACGGAGACCTGATGTCCCGTTTTGTCACACGCTGCCCATGAGGAGGCACGCATGGCAGGCATAGTCGGTTACGGGGCCTACATTCCCCGAAAACGCATCACGACGGACGAGATCGCTCACCAGTGGGGAAAGGACCCGGCTGTCATCCAGCGGGGCCTGCTCCTCAAGGAGAAGTCGGTACCTGGCTTCGACGAAGACACCATCACGATTTCGGTCGCCGCTGGCCGCTCGGCCATCGACCGGGCGAACGTAGACCCCCAAAAGATCGGCGCGCTGTACATCGGCTCCGAGTCGCATCCCTACGCGGTAAAACCCAGCGGAACCGTAGCTGCGGAAGCGATGGGGATTGGACCCGAAGTCCACATCGCCGACTTCGAGTTCGCCTGTAAGGCCGGCACCGAAGCGATGTTCGTCGCGTTGGGACTCGTCGAGTCCGGCCGAGTCGAGTACGCCATGGGCATCGGTGCCGACACCTCGCAGGGCGCGCCCGACGACGCGTTGGAGTTCTCCGCGTCCGCCGGCGGCGCCGCCTACATCTTCGGAAAAGACAAATTGATCGCCGACGTACTCGAGACCTACAGTTATACCAGCGACACTCCCGACTTCTGGCGGCGTGAAGGCGAGTTCTATCCGCGCCACGGCGGTCGCTATACCGGCGAGCCGGCGTACTTCACGCACGTGCTGTCGGCCAGCCAGGCGATTCTGGATAAGACCGGCCTCAAGGCCGACGACTTCGCCTACGCCGTCTTCCACATGCCCAACGGCAAGTTCCCGCTTACGGCGGGCAAGAAGCTGGGGTTCAAGGAAGAGCAACTGAAGACTGGATGGTTGGTGCACACGATGGGCAACACCTATTCGGGCTCGTCGCCGACCGGTTTGGCAGCGATACTCGATGTCGCGAAGCCCGGTGACCTCATCCTGCTGACCTCTTTCGGTTCGGGTGCGGGCAGCGACTCGTTCGTTCTGAAAGCGACGGACCGCCTGCCGGAAGTGCAGGGCCTCGCTCCCACGGTCCGTTCGATGCTGGATGGGCCGCGACAGTACCTGACTTATGGTGAATACGCGAAGTTCCGCGAGAAGATCATCGTCAACGACTAGAAAAACATCAGTCTGCACGATAGTGCGTTCCTCAAGGAGAATAGACATGCGAGAGGTAGCGATAGTTGGAGCCGGAATGACACGGTTCGGTGAGCTTTGGAAGTACAGCTTGCGGGACATGTTCGTCGAGGCTGCTTCCGGAGCTCTTCAGGATGCCGGCGCGGACCGATTGGACTCGATGTACGTGGGGTGCATGTCCGGCGGACAGTTCGTCGGGCAGGAGCACCTCGGACCGCTCATGGCCGACCATCTCGGGATGGCCGGTGTCGCGGCCACCCACGTCGAGTCGGCCTGTGCCTCCGGCGGCGTGGCGCTGCGGCAGGCCTTCATGGAAGTCGCCTCCGGGATGAGCGATGTGGTATTGGCCGCGGGCATCGAGAAGATGAACGACGGAGCGGACGTGACCAACGTGCTGGCGACGGCGGCCGACCAGGAGACCGAAGTCTACTACGGCGTCACCTTCCCGGGCCTGTACGCCATGATCGCCCGAGCCCACATGGAGGAGTACGGGACGACGGAAGAGGACCTGGCCTGGGTGGCGGTGAAGAACCACAAGCAGGGCGCCCTGAACGAGAAGGCGCAGTTCCCTCGCGAGGTCACGCTCGAGGAGGTGATGAACTCGTCGATCGTCTCCGCGCCGCTACGACTTTTGCATTGTTCGCCCGTGACGGATGGCGCAGCCGCCGTGCTGCTCTGTCCTCTGGACATGGCGAAGGAGTTCACCGACGCTCCGGTGAAGATCGTGGGGAGCGGGATGGCGACGGGGTCGATGGCCCTGGCCGATCGTGAGGACCCCGCTTTCCTGGACTCGGTGGAGAAGTCAGGCGCGCAGGCTTACAAGATGGCCGGTATCGGTCCCCGTGATGTGAATGTCGCCGAAGTCCACGACTGTTTCACCATCGCCGAGATCTGCTGCACCGAAGCGCTGGGCTTCGTCGAGAAAGGAAAAGGCGGACCCGCCGCCAAGGAAGGCTTCACGGCTCTCGGCGGCTGCATCCCGGTGAACACCAGCGGTGGCCTGAAGTCGAAGGGTCACCCGGTGGGCGCCACCGGCATCGCGCAGACGATCGAGATCTTCAGACAACTGCGGGGTGAAGCCGGCGCGCGTCAGGTCGAGAACGCCCGTATCGGCCTCGCACAGAACATGGGTGGATCGGGAGCCAGCTCCGTGGTCCACATCTTCGAGGGGGTGTGATCATGCCGAGTCCCAGATACGCGAGAGAGATCCCCACACGTTACCGCCTCGAAGCGGCTCGCTGCAGCGACTGCGGCAAGGTCAACTATCCGGCCCGGCGGATCTGCCCTTCGTGCCGTGGAGTCGATTTCGAGAAGCTGACGCTGTCGCGCAAAGCGAAAGTGATCACGTCGACGGTGGTCCACGTGCCGCCGGACGATTTCCTGATGGAAGCACCCTACGCCATGGCCGTGGTCGAGACGCCGGAGGGCGCGCGCTTCATGACACAAGTCGTGGATTGCGATCCGTCGACGGTGCTCCCCGGCATGGACGTAGATTTGGAATTCCGGCTGATTCGCAAAGAGGGCAACAGCGGGATACTATGCTACGGGCACAAGGGCGTGCCGGCCGCCTAGGCATAAACGGGAGTTGTCGAATGCAAAAGGTCCAGGTCTGGGCGGAGCTCAGCGACGAGCACTATCACGCATATGAAGCCGAGGCGAAGCGCCGCGGCGTGACGGTAGAGGAATTGGTCCAGCAGACGGTGAACTGCTTGCTTCGCGAAATGGAAGAAGAGGAAGAGGACGCGGGCCCGGACCACATGATCAGCGTGTCTTAGTCGCTACACGGTAGTACCCTGCCGCCCACTCAAACGGCCAGTGTCGCCGGTCCGCCGCCGCACTGGCCGTTACTCATCTGTGTCCGGCGGATCGATCAACGATCTTCGTAAGCTCCCGACGCTTCCTCGATAGTGATCCGGCGTCCGCCTTGCGCCTGAACCGGCCGGTTGTTTGCAATCATGCCGTAGCTGGATTTCGCCTTCTGCTCTTCGGATAGCTCGATGGGCTCGACCATGACGAACCACCTCACGTCTTCCCAACACGGCGGCGTAGTCAGCGAACCGGTGTAGCGGTAGTACCGTTTGTCCGTCGGTAACAACTCGTCGATATCGATGGTGACGTGTTCCAGGTGTACCGTCTCGCCCGGCTCACTGGGCAGGTTGTCGACGATGAGCGCCAGGGCGGGATTGTGAGCGCCCACCCGCATCAGCACACCGATGACCGCCAAGTCTCCGTCAGCGCTCTGGTGAACCAGGTGCAGTTCGCCCGGCGCGTGTCTGCCATGGATTGTGTGCTCGCTGGGCGAGTGAAAGTGGTACTGCAACAGTTCGAATTCTAAACCGTCTACCTCGAGCGTGCTTCCCTCATCGTAGGTCACCTGAATCGTATGCCCGTTGTCCAATACGTCGACAACATGCTCGTTCCGCGTGGCTCGAAGTCCGGCCGGCTTGTAGTCGCGATTCAAAGAGAACGAACCGCCCACGACGGCGCCGCTCAGATCAACAGGCGACTGGCGCTGTCCCTCCGCGCATAGGGTCCAGTCCGGGCTCAACTCGGCCCAGCGCTCGGGACCATCGTCCTCATCATATCCCCAGTGGACGGCGTGGCCCTGGTCGTCGGCTTCGCCGTGCTCGCCGCTCGAAGCGCACGCGCCGAAGACAGCAACCGTGGCGATGGTCAAAAGGAGTATCCGAATGGAAGACCTCACGTGTGTCGCCTCGGTATTGGCTAGAGCGATGTTGAATGTCGCTTAAGTGGATATGTCCCACTGCAGTCGAAACCTCCAGCCTTCCCGCTCGCCGCTTCCCGGTTCCTCGAAGGTGAAGTACGTAACGTCGCTGGACAGCTTGTTAAGGTGACGACTAAAGAACCAGTTGACCGTCAACGAATACTCCCGATGAGGATCGTCCGGCGTATCGACGTTGGGGTCGTAGTAGGCGTAGCGCACTGCCAACTCCAACGGTTTCGGGATCACGGGCCAGACGTAGTGGAAGAAGTAGCCGGCCTGCAGATACGTCCCGATGAGCGTGGTCGTGGTCAGGTTCGTGTTGTCTTTGACGCGCTTCCAGTGGAACTCCTGCTGCCAGGCGAAACCCCGATACTTGAACGCTGTTTCCTGCATCCACTGATTGACGCGGTATTGCCCCGGTTCACCCGGCTCGAAGCCATCCAGCTGGCCGCCGCCCTCCGTTGAGAACCGCGTGAAGGGGCTCTGGTTGGTGACGGCAGCAAGCGCCAGCAGACCTCGAGGCTCGAGGCGGTGCTCCAGGTCGGATCCCGAGAACGAGACCTGGCGCCCGAGGAAATTCCACTGGCCTCGCAACATCCACATCATCTGCGCATCATCGTTCGCACCGGCGCCTCGGCCCATTCCAGTAAAGACCGACGCCCAGTAGTTGAAGTCGGCGACCCCCGATCCCTTGAGGCGACCGTACAGCGATGCCCCTTGCTGGCGATCGATGGTGAACGGTCTCGTGATGATCGAGCGCTCCATCATCTGTTGATTGCCCGACGAGATGACGCGTTCGCGGTTGTAATGCGCCTTCCACTGCCCAGCCTTGAACCTCAGAGCCGGCAAGGCCTCCAGCATGAAACGGAAATCCAGCAGCGCGGCGGCCGCCAACTCGTATTCCATGTAGTACTTGAGCGAAGGCTGAAAGACGTTCCCGCCAACCTTGAATCGAGCCCGGTTGACCTTGAAGACGTGCTGATCCGGATCGGAGAAGTCATCGAAGGTCACGGGATCACTGTCCCGCGGGTAGACGTAGCGAAACTGGAAGCGGAACTGGAGCTGCATTAAATAGTTGCCGTCCGAGGTACCGACTTCGAATCCCTTGTCGCCGTGACCGACGCGAATCGAGGGCTCTTTCTCCTGGACGGTGTCCTGTACCTCGGTGCCCACGCCGGAGTCCTGGGCCAGGGTAGGAGCCACCGGAACCTCCTGGACTCTGGTCAGAAGTAGTAACGCAGGTTGATGCCGACCGACCCGAGATTGAGCGTCTGGTCCAAGATCCTCGACTCGGCCCGCTCGAACCCGATATCGAGCCCGATGATGAAATCGGAACGTCCGTTGTAGGCGATACGAATCAACCCGCCGAAGATGTCATTCGAGAATTCCTCGCCGCTTTCGGGCAGCCTGTTGTACCTGCCGCCAAGAAGGACGCCGATGGGCACCGAGCTGATGGCCAAGAAGTCGAAATCAACCGTCGCCCCGGAGGTGACCTGCCAATTGTCGGTCGCTGAGCGGTCGACGGACTCGCCGTAACCAGCCTCGGCCAGGGCCGTGATGCCGAAGAACGGGCTCACCCCCCAAGCGAACCGTAGTCCGCCTCCGCCCTTCATCGACGGCGTGGTCTGCACCAGGCTTGCGGGGCGACCCTCGATGATGTCCTCTACGAACCGAGAGATGTTGACCGTCGTAAAGTTATCACTGGCGAGGGTCAAGGTTCCCGTGAGCTGCGTTTTCTCGCTGTGGAAGAGTCGAATCAGCCACCCGACATCGAAGCCGGTAGCGGCCGTCAGACCGCTGGCAAGCAGAGACCCGGCGTTGGTGCCCAGCCGGCCCAGCACATTGAACTCGCCGCGCGCCGCCAACCATGGTCGTATGGCCTGCTGATACTCGAAGTCGAGAGTGGCATACATAATGTCCCCCACCAGGCTCGCTATCGTGTCGCCACCGATCTCCACCAACGGGATCTGGACGTCTACAGCTTGTCCGATGCCGATGGAGTTACGCACGAACGTCTTGATGAACGGATCGCGGACTAGATTGTTGGGCATGAAGGCATGGCCGCCGAGCATCGGTCGCTTGTACTCCAACGTCTTCACCACCGTGCCCACGGCGCGCTCGAGGTCGCTCTGTGCTTCGCGTTGAGGATCTCGACCACCCAGCGGATAGAGCAGCCCGGCAAACAGCTGGAAGCCGGACGACCTGAACCGCGTCGGCAGCGCATCCGGTTCCGGGTTCTGATCCTGCTTCGCCAGGTTCAGAATGCTCTGCGTATAGCGCGCTTCCACCGTAATCTTCGGTCGACCCACTGGGAACATGACGCCGAACGCGATGTCGGCCGAGAGGTCTATCGAGTTGAACGCGTCCTTCACGTCCCTCGACTCGTCACCGAGTGACAGCGTCGAGCTCATCAGAAAACCGAGGTCGAGGCCGCCCGAAGCGTAGGTCTTGCCGTTGCCCGAGACGAACTTGAAGAGAACCGGCAAGGAGATGTAGTTGAGCGCCAGGCCGAGAGTGTCGGGATCCTCTTGCTCGGCGAACCCAAACTCGATGTCGCTTCCCTTTTGCACGTACATCGGCTGGAAGCTCAGCCAGATATCCCGCGCGATGACGAATTCGCCCACGATGCCGGCGGCGAAGCCGCTAGAGCTCAGGAAGCTGGCACCGGAAGGTGCGTCGCCGCTCAGGTCCGTGCGGTTCGCACCCCCGAAGACGCCCAGTCTGACCTGGCCGTCGAGCTTGCAGGGTGTCGATGCCAAGAGAACCGCAGCAAAAACGACTACAGCCTTTCTCATCGTCAGACACTCCCTTCGAGAGGCGCGGTTGCGATCTGAGGAGTCTGCCGCCGACTCGCCTGCCACACGAGCCACGGCTCACCACCGCAACTTACTTCGGCATACCACCCCAGCGATACTGGTAGGAGATGCTGATCGCATCGAAATCGGAGCCCCGCTCGACACGGGCACCGCTGGCCAGGGTAAGTCGCAGGGTATGTTGCCGGGCGATAGGCGCAGCGAAGGTCAGCCCGAAGCGTGAAGTCGAGATGCGGGTCTCCTTTTCGTCACCATCCAGGATCGTGCGACCGCCGTAGCCGTAGCCGCCGTCCGCTGCCAGCCACCAGCCTTTTGGAAACGATCGTATAACGTGCAGCTTGCCCACCAGCAGTGGCCTCTGCTCCAGCTTCGACCCGCCGAAGAAGTCCGAATTGTCGGTGAAGAACCAGGCACCGGCGAAGGCCTCGAACGTCCACGGGCCAGCGACCAGCGACACCCCCAGCTGCGCGCGCAACGTCCAGCGATTCGAGCCGAGGTTGAGCAGCTTCGACGAGTCGTACTGACCCAGCGGCATGATCGCCTGCAGGCTTGCACCGACGATCGTCTTCTGTGTCCATCCCGCATACTCCGCACCTCGTAGCGCCGGCGCCCCAACGAAGTTCACCGACAGCCGGGCCCGGGGATCGCCGAATCCCGTGACTGCGCGCGCCGTGTCCGCCCCCTCCAACACACCTTTCCAGTCAGCATCCGCGAAGGGGACCAAAAAATCGACTTACTGGACAGGCCGAAGAAGTCGAGGGCTCGTACGTACGCGCCGATGAAGGTATGGAGCTTCGAGTCGAGGTCCTCGACGGGAATCGCAGGATCGAGGAGGATGTTTCCTTGCGCGTATGCGTAGCCGAGGGCCACGAAGTTGGTGCCGACCGGAACGTTAGTTAACGCCCGCGGTTCGAGTTCCTGTGCACGGCCAACGCTGACGGCTAGGTGAAGCGTGAGCGCGGCGGAGGCCAGCGAGAGAACCGCCGACCTCCACAGTGTCCGCTTGTGAGGCGTACTCTCGGGTTCCACGGTTCCCGTCTACAATCCCACCGGAATCTGGTACGACACGTTCAGCCGGATTTGGTCCTTCGCCGCCGGAGCGGTCCAATTGTCGTTGTGAACGGTGGTCGAGTACTCGGCGTAAAAGTTGAATGTGTACTTGGGCTTGATCAGCAGATACCCGAACCTCAAGCCGATGGGCACCAACAATCCGTTCGTGTCCCAGTTGTACTGCGACTGCAGGTCGTTGGTCGCTATGTAGAATCCTTTGCCCAATGAGAAGTTCGCGAACGGGTTGACGATGAAATTCCCCGCCACCACCTCGCCCGGCCGGCTCGGGTCGGTCTTACCCCACACCTGTTGGAGCAGGAGGCCGAACGTGAGCTTCTCGTCGATCGCACGCATGATCACGGCGGTGGCCAGGCCGTACTGCCACTCCGTAGAGCCGAACCCCTCCTTACCCGGTATCACGATGTCAGGGCCGATGCCGGCGCGCCCCCAGCTCCACTCGAGCGGGACGATTAGCGCGAACAGGTCGGTCGGGCTCAGGCCCCACTCGTCCTGCTGGTTCTGGGTATAGCGAATTGTGAGGCGCGGCAGGATCGTCACGCCTCCCTGGGTTGGACCGCCCTTTATCGGGATCGGGGCAACCATGCGAAACTGAAGGAAACCCTTGGCGCCCTCGGGTCGTACGGTGCCGCTGGACAGCGTGTCCTGGTTGTAGTTGAGCATGCCCTGATAGGCGAGCTGGAACGACCACTGTGTCGCCGTGGCGTCGTTGGCCATCGATTCGCGGCTCTGCTGCGCCCATCCGGTAGCCGGGTTTGCGATCAACGCCAGCAGCCCGCTCGCGTATGCCGCCAGCTTAAAGGTGCGGATCCCGCTCGCCTGGTTGCTCTCGTTCATGCTATTACACCTCCACCCATTTCTTCGTCAGCCGGCTCGTCACGCCGAGCCAGCCCAAGGCAGAGGGGACCGAAGCCCCGTCGATTGGAGTCGTCTAATCGGCCGCCCTACTTCGGCTGCCCTTGTTGCAGCTCCTCCAGCACTCGGTCCAGTGAGAAACTCCCCGGCTTCTGTCGCGGCGGGTACTCCTGGAACGTGCGGAGGAAATTGCCGACGAAGGCCTGCGCCGGCACCAGGACGAACACGCGATCGATACCCCACTTGTCAAAGAGCATCGCCTCGTCCTGCGCCCGCTCGAACGGGTCCATGCGCAGATTCTGAATCAATGGCAGTCGCAGCGGGACGAACGGCTGCGACCATACTTCGACG
>JBDHGH010000077.1:0-16124 GCA_039589995.1 Gemmatimonadota bacterium
ACTTTTCATACGGATGGACTGGGCAATCAGTGTCGGGCACAACTTTGGCCACCAGATTATGCGGAAGACAAGCCGACCTCCTGAACCGCATTCAAACGCAAGACGGTAGACCCTGAGTCACACAACTAGGACACACAGGTGGTTCCAGCGGCGGGAGCAGAAATGACGAAATCCCTGGAGGCTTGGGGGGACCGGGGACCCCCGGTCAGACGCTCCTGGCCCTCGATTTGGCCCCTACGCGTGCCAATTTGGACCTTGGGTTGGCTGGAAGGACCCCAGACCATGGTTGACACGCTCCTTCGGTCAGAGTACTTTGTGTTGCAAAGTGGTACTGCATACGGAGGTCATTTATGCCACGTTGGCTGAGGGTCATCCGTGGGATGATCGGTACGGGACTAACCTTCTCCGCGGGTGTTGGCGTGGTCGCTTCGATGATTGCCGTGCCCTCGTGGCTGCTCTTTGGGGGCGATCGCGAGATGATCAGGTTGGTCGTTGCAAGCTCAATATGGGCTTTCCCGATAGGTGTGGCCTTCTCTGGCGCTCTGGCGATAACCGCACGCGGCCGTCCGTTCGACAAGTTCTCGCTTCCCCACTTCGCCGCGCTGGGTGCTGGAGCCGGGCTTCTCCTCTTTGGGGTTCTTAGCGTAAACGCCTGGCACGCATGGTCCGTCTCGGACGCAATAGCCAACGGGACGATCCTCGTACTCTTGGGTGGCGGATCAGCCACAGCGACCTTACTGATCGCCCGAAGAGCGCGGCATGCGCTGAAGTCTGGCGACGAATCGCGTAAAGAAGACGAGATCCTCTCGCGCGTCCTCGAGGCTCCTGACCGTTTTTGTCCGCAGTGCGGCTACCCCGTCACAACGACCGACGCCGCGTGCCCCAACTATCCCAGGGGCAGGATCGGCGGCGCGTGTGGCTTCGACCTCGAGTCCTGGCGACACGAGTTGAAAGAAGGCGGTATACCCTCCCTTCGGAGGTCGTAATGAAGAAGTGGCTGAGACGCATCCGCGGCGCGATCGGGATGGGCCTGACCTGGGCAGCAGCATGGTTCGGCGCGGGCGTCGCCCTCCTGCTGGTAGTCGGTCTTGACGCCGCCGACGTCCCGTTTCCCCTCGGGTTTGGCATGTTCGGCTTTCTTGCCGGCGTCATGTTCTCCGGAGTCCTCGGGGCTTTTGAGGGCCGTCGCAGGTTCGATCAGATGTCGCTTCCGCGCTTTGCAGTGTGGGGGGCCGTTGGGGGTCTTCTGCTGTCCGGGATCTTTGCCTGGGCCGCGGGCCTTGGAGGGGAATTTCTGGTGTTGGGCCCGGTGTTCGCACTGGCGGGTGCGACCTCCGCCGCTGGTACGCTGACCCTGGCCAGAATGGCGGAGGACAGAGCATCGCTCGACGCCAGCGCGGACGCGGGCGAGGCCGGGCTTACCGAAGGCGAGGCGCATGAGCTACTCGGAGGCGGGGGCTGATCTCTCCACGTGGCTCCAGTCCGCGGCCATGGAGAACGTCGCGCCTAATTTACCTCTACCGTCACCTTCTCGATCTCGCCGGTGAACTCGTTGTCGCGCTCCTCGTAGTCCTCTGTCACCGGGGTGGCCTCATCTACGCCCACATCGGCGGTCTCGTCGGCGGAGAAGACGAACGGCGTGGTATTCGCGATCCGTCCTTCAGCCACCTTCTCTCCGTCGACAAAGATCGTGCCCGTGCCGCCCGAGCCGGGGTCACCCCCGTCGTAGGCAAACTCGTAACGGATGGTGACCTTGCCGGGAGGCAACGGCTGCGGGGCGGTGATGGTGTACCGCTCCTTGCCGACCCAGTTGTGGACGTAGGACACCTTGCCGTCCTTCATGTAGAGGCTCCAACCGGCAAACCGCCCGCCCTGGCAGACGATCACACCTTCGCCACCGCCCCGAGGGATTTCGACCTCTGCAGTGATCGTGTGGGAACGGTTCTTCACGTTGATGAAGGCGTTCTCCATCATACCGGTCATGCCCTCGTACAACGTGAGCGACGTCCGCTCGCCCATCAGGTCCGGTCGTCCAGCAATCGCGGCGTTGAATCGCTCGAAAGTCCGGTCGTCCAGCGGCAGGACATTGTACTTGAGCGCTTCTTCCATAAAGAGGTCTTGCAGCTCATCGAGCTTGCCGGGGTTAGACGCGGCGAGGTCGTTCGCCTGACTGAAGTCCTCCGCGACGTGGTACAGCTCCCACTTATCCTGATCGAGCGGTCCATCCGGGTCCACCGCCCAAGGCGTGCGGTGCTTCGTGGCGGCCACCCATCCCTCGTGGTAGATCGCTCGATTGCCGAACATCTCGAAGTACTGCGTGGTGTGACGATCCGACGCGCCAGAATCGTCGAAGGAGTACATCAGGCTCACGCCTTCGAACGGCTTCTGCTGTGCGCCGTTGACGGACTTTGGGAACGGAAGACCAGCGGCCTCCATCACGGTCGGTGCGATGTCCGTCACGTGGTGCCACTGCGAGCGGATCTCGCCCCGCGTGCCCATGCCGTCGGGCCAGTGGACGACCAGGGGGTTGCGCGTGCCGCCGTAGTGCGAGGCGACCTGCTTGGTCCACTGGAACGGCGTGTTGGTGGCCACGGCCCAGCCCGCGTGCATGTGCGGGTAGGACAGGGGGCCACCCCACTCCTCCAGGAACGACAACTGATCCTCGACCGGGTCCGGCAAGGCGTTCAGCACGATGGTCTCGTTGAACGTCCCAGCAAGCCCGCCTTCGGCGCTGGAGCCGTTGTCGCCGAAGACGTAGATGAAGAGCGTGTTGTCCATCTCGCCCATAGCTTCGATGGCCTCCGCAAGGCGACCGACTTCGTGGTCCGTGTGCTCGGCGAAGGCCGCGAAGACCTCCATCTGGCGGGCATAGAGCTTTTTCTCGTCTGCCGACAACGCGTTCCAGTCCGGTATGTCCTCCGGCTTGGCTGCGAGCTCGGTGCCCGGCGGCACCACGCCTAGTTCGATCTGTCGCGCGAGCGTCTGCTCGCGGTAATCGTCCCAACCGCCGTCGAACTTGCCCTCGTACTTGGCGATCCACTCCGCGGGCACGTGGTGCGGCGCGTGCGTGGCCCCGGTGGCGAAGTAAATAAAGAACGGCTTGTCCGGAGTGAGCGATTGCTGGTAACGGGCCCAGGAAATCGCCTGGTCCGTCATGTCCGTGGTGAAGTGGTAGTCGGGGTCTTCGGGCGGCTCGATCTTGGACGTGCCGTCGTAGATGAGCGGTGCCCACTGGTTGGTCTCGCCGCCGACGAAGCCGTAGAACTTGTCGAAGCCCGAGCGCGTCGGCCAACGGTCGAACGGGCCTGACACGCTCACCTCCCATGGCGCCGTCTCGTGGTACTTGCCGAAGGCCGCCGTGCTGTAGCCATTCAGCCGCAGCATCTCGGCGAGCGGTGCGACGCTCTGCGGCCTTCGACCTTGATTGCCGGGAAACGCAGTCGCCACCTCCATGACAGAGCCAGTGTTGGCCGAGTGGTGGTTGCGGCCGGTCAGGATCGCCATGCGGGTGGGCGAGCACAGTGCCGTCGTGTGGAACTGGTTGTAGCGCAGACCGCCTTCAGCGAGCCGGTCCAGAGTCGGCGTCTGGATGGCGCCGCCGAACATGCCCGCGGCCCCGAAGCCGATGTCGTCGATCAACACGATCACGACATTGGGTGCCCCTTCCGGCGCCTCGACGGCGAAAGCCGGAGGGGCCTGGGCATTGCGCGCGTCCAGCTCGGTGATCGGCGGGTACTCGGGCTCGGGCACTGGTAAAACAGAGCGGTCGAGCGCTCCCGTAGCCGTTTGTGAAGCAACGGTTTCGTTGCGTGTCTGCTCAGAAGTGCAGGAAATCGACACAGCGATCAGCATCGCAGTTGCGGCGGCGATGATGTGTGGTCTCGGCATGATCACCTTCTTGCGCAGGTGAGAAACTTCAGCGGTGGGACCATGATCTTGAACTCGCAACGATAACGAGAATCATTACAAGAAACAACTGCGGCCATGTCATAGAGGTGGTTCCAGGGGCAGACGCCACGATGCAGGGGTCAGTCTGCGGTTTCGACCCGCCTGGTCAGCTCCGCTCGATCGACTTTCCCGGTTCCACCGAGCGGTAGAGCGTCGAGGAAGAAGATGCGTCGGGGGTGTGCGTACGGCGCTCCGCGCGCGAGCGTTAGACTCGTTGATGGTCACCGCGCTCGAAGATCCTCTACGACCCTGAGAGCGAAAGTTCGATAAGGGTCGTCGTCCGGGCGCCCGGACGAGGCCTCCAGAGATAGGGCCAGGATGAGACGAGCCTCGTCGACCTGCCCCCGCTGGGCCAAACAGCTCCCCAGTGCGTTCAGGGTCTCCAGATACTCGTCCTCCGAATCTTCTTCCTCTGCCGCGCGGAGTTCGTCCGCAACCTCTTGCAGCTCGCCCACCGCGACGGACTCTCCCGCCTGGCACCGTAGAGTTCCGAGGCTGACCCTATCGCGCATGTAGATCAAGTTCTGGGGATAGACGGGACGCACGATGGGCAACGCGTGGGCGAAGTGCCCCTTGGCTTCCCGATTGCCCATCCGGAATTGGAGCCGGGCCAGGTTCGCTTCCACGATCGCCGTGTTGGTATGATCGCTGCCGAAGTATCGGTCGTAGCCCAACCACGCTTCCCTGAAAAGAGCCTCGGCCTCCGCTTCGCGGCCCTGTTCCTGGAGCGTTATCGCCAGGTCGTTGCGTGAATAGGCCACGATGAAGTGGTCTTCTCCGAAAGAGGCGATGCGCATCGCTAGGGCTTCACGATGAAACGGCTCCGCATCGGCGGGACGTCCCTGACGCCGCAATATTCCGCCGCGCGTGGCAATCGATCCGGCGATCAGATAGTGACCCTCCGGCAGTATCGCGCGACGGATGGCCAGTGCCTCTGTCACCGCGCTGTCCGCCGCCTCCAGGGCGCCCTGGCGCATGAGCGCGCCCGCCAGCGCTTCGAGGCTGATTGCGAGAGCCGCCTCCTCTTCGGCGCCGAAGCGACGTCGAACTTCCACCGCGCGGCGGAAGAGCACTTCCGCCGAATCGAGATCGGCGTCGGAGACCCGCATGTAACCGAGGTTGGTGAGGGCCGCCCCCATTCCCGAAGGCGGCTCCGGCAGCTTCTCGAACTCGGTCAGCGCCTCCGTCAACAGCTGCTCCGCCAGATCGCTCTTGCCCTGCACCTGCCAGGCGTACCCGATGTCGGTCAAAGCGCTGGCATACTCCTGGGTCCCACGTGTTCCGCTGCGTCGCAGTCGCTCCAGCGCCTCGCCCAGGAGGGGCTCAGCGATTTCGAACCGTCCCACCTCCGTCTGGAACATGGCGAGTCGTCGGACCGTCTTGGTCAGACCGGGATCGTCGTCGCCTATTCCCTGACGGCGTGTCGTGAGTGCTTCGCCGAAGAGCGCGACGGCGGAGTCAGAGAGACCGAGGCTGGCGTAGACTTCGCCGATGACCTCCATGAGAGTTGCCTGCACCGCCGGCTGAGCGCTCAGCTCCTGCCGCACCCGCACCGCGCCGCGGTCCAAGACCTCTCGGACGGTCACGGTGTCGCCGCGGGAGTATGCCGGATTGGCACTCGCGAACAGTCCGACCATAAAGTCGATGACCTGCTCGGCCCGATCGCGTTCCACGGCCGTCCGGCTAGCCTGCCAGGACGTAGCGGCTACGCCACCGACCAACGACACGGCGATGACGGCGGAGGCCGCCACGCCGATCCAGTGCCGACGCACGAACTTCGCCGCTCGATACCCGAGCGTGTCAGCCCGCGCCCGAACGGGCATCCCGCGCCGGTGGCGCCGGAGGTCATCCGCGAGTTCTCCGGCGGTCCCGTAACGTCGGCCCGGCTCCTTGCGCAGCGCCTTGAGCACTATGGTATCGAGGTCCCCGGCCAGGCGGCGCTGGAGGCGGCGCGGTTGAGTCGCCCGGGCCCGACTCACCGACTCGGGCGTTACGCCGGTCGCGCCGTCGGCACCGGCCTCGTTCTCCTCCATCCTCAGCACAACAGCACTGGGTCGGGACGGCTCGGTCTCGCAGATGGCCCGCTCCATCTCCTGCGGTGTTCCCCTCCCGATCTCGTAGGGGCGGCGCCCGGTGAGCATCCGGTAGAGCAGCACGCCGAGAGCATAGGTGTCGGAGGCGGTGGTGATCGTCGCGCCGCGTACCTGCTCGGGGCTGGCGTATTCCGGTGTCATCCAGCGGACGGTGGCGAGCGTCGCTTCTTCACCAGGATCCTCGGCCAGCAGTTTGGCGATCCCGAAGTCGAGGAGCTTTACCCTGCCCTCCCGGGTGACGTAGATGTTGCCCGGCTTCAGATCGCGGTGGACCACGAGGTTCTGGTGGGCGTACTGCACCCCATCGCAGACCTCACAGAACAGCTCCAGGCGGCGGTCCACGGAGAGCCGCTCTTCGTCGCAGTACTGGTCGATGGGGGTCCCCTCGACGTATTCCATGGCCAGGTAAGGACCCCTGGTGCTGACGCCGCCGTCGAGCAACGAGGCGATGTTGGGGTGCGCCAGCCGGGCGAGGATCTGGCGCTCGATGGCGAAGCGGCGAAGCGACTCGTCGCCCGCCAGTCCGATGCGAACGAACTTCAACGCGACGCGCCTCTGGAACTGGCCGTCGTCGCGCTCGGCGAGGAAGACGTCGCCCATCCCCCCACGAGCGATCCGGCGAATCACGCGGTGGGGGCCGACGCGTTCATCCTCCGCGGGTCCATCGTCGAGGCGAGCAAAGAGCGGGTCGATGACCTCTTCGGCGAGGTCATCGATGGGACCCGGGCGCCCGTGGGCCTCGACCAGCGACTCAATTTCGCGGCGCAGGTCGTCATCGTCGGCGCACGCTTCGTCGAGAAAGGCCGGGCGGGCGTCGGGCTCAAGTTGCAACGCGGCATGGAACAGGTCCTGAATCCGCTTCCAACGAGACGAGGTCATGGCGCACCCCCGTGAATCGATCGCTTATTTCTCAACCGCTCAGACGGTCAACTCCCGGTTGAGCCATGCCCTCGCCACCTCCCAATCCCGTTTG
Organism: Gemmatimonadota bacterium; assembly: GCA_039589995.1. Taxonomy (GTDB): domain Bacteria; phylum Gemmatimonadota; class Gemmatimonadetes; order Palauibacterales; family KS3-K002; genus JBDHGH01. The sequence goes on from JBDHGH010000077.1 coordinate 7,015, forward strand.
ACGGTTGCCGGCGACACCTCGAGCGCCGCGGCCGTCTCCTCGATGTTCAGGCCACCGAAGAAGCGGCACTCCACCACGCGGGTGGAGCGTTCGCTGTGCCCTTCCAGTCGCTTCATCGCCGCGTCCAGGGCAATCAGCTCCTCAGAGTAGGTCTCCGGAAGCTGGACGATTTCCTCCAAAGGAACCTGCGTCCGCTTCGCACCGCCCCGCTTCTGTGCGCGTTTGCTGACCGCGTGGTTGACCAGGATCTGGCGCATGAGGCGCGCGGCCAGACCGAAGAAGTGCGCGCGCCCCTTCCACTCGATACGGTCCAGAATGGCTAGCCGCAGGTAGGCCTCGTGGACGAGTGCGGTGGTGTTCAGCGTGTGGTTCGCCCGCTCGCCCGCCAGTTCGCGGTGTGCTATCCGGCGCAGCTCATCGTAGACCACCGGGATCAGGCGATCCATTGCCTGGCGGTCCCCGCCAGAGGCCGCAATCAACAGGTCGGTGATCTCTTCACGACGATTCATCCACCTCGCCTGGGCGCTAGCTGCTGGCAGACAGCTATGAGCCGATAATCGGAATTATTCTGCTTATCTCTAATGAAACATATACGGCGGCGCCCGGCTGGCTGTCCAGTGCCACGGGCGGGGCCAGCGCGCCCTCATCCACCCAAGAAAGCGGAGGATCCCATGCGAGCAGATAGAAAGAGCCGGCTGCGACTGTGTGTGGTCTCGCTGCTGGCGTTGGCGATCGTGCCCGGCTGCGAAGACGACGTCCCAAGCGAGCCAAACGGGCAGCCCCCGGGCCCGGCCGGAGAGCTGGCCCAAGCGCTCGGCGATGCGGCCCAACAGCTGGTCGTATCCAACGGGGCGAGCTTCGCGAGCCTGGCGTTCTTCACACCGTTGATCGGCGGCGCTCTGAGCGCCTCTCCCGCAGCGCCCGCTGCGGCCATCGAGCGTTCAGCTCTCCAGCAATCGTGCTTTCCGGAAAGCGCGCTGGGAACGACCTTCGATTTCGACGGATCCTCTTACGCCGCTACAGCTCAATCGGGCGCGCCCTCGAACGGCGTCCGATTCATCTTGTATGGCCTCGACTCGTCGGGTAGCCCGCAACTCGGCTCGCCGCTGGGCCACGTCGACGTGACCTGTGAGGCGGAGTTGCGCCAAGGTAGCGTGACCATCTACGACGTCGCCTTCTCTCTCGACCTCCAGGCCAACGGGGTGGGCATTCTGGGAATGAGCATGTCGGGCTGGGTAAATTTTGGGAATGGTACCGTATCGATCTCCGGCCCCGGCTCGCTGACCAGTGCCGACGGGACGCTCAGCCTGACGTTCGAGGGCGGCAAGACCGGGGCCTTTGGCCTCTTGGGCGGAGGCTTCGATTTCAACCTGCCTCCGCTTGCCGCGACATTCGGAAGGGCCCCCGGATCCAGCAGCCAGTTCTTCGTCACCGTGGTCGTGCGCAAGCAGGAGGGCCAGAGCTTCGACTGGTCGTTCGACCTCATAGCCGAAGGCGACGCCAGCGAGAACATCGCCGGCCCGGTGAACTTCGCCGACCCCGACATCGGTGACGGGGTGTTCGCCTGCGTGGATGGGCCGTTCAACGGACCGCAAGTAACGGCGGCGGACAATTGCGCCGCCAGCGGCCAATTCCAGATACCCGACGTCAGCGACGCGCACCGGCAGGCGGTTGGAGCGGCGTACGGCGCACTCTACCAGATGTGGGCGTTGCTCGTCGAGATCATGGATCAGGGTCTCGACCTGGCCGTCGCCGCTGCGACTGGCTGAGCCGCAGCCTACGGACTCGTTCTTACCGTCGGTCAATCGGCGGGGTTGGCGCGCCGCGTCAGCTCCGCTCGATCGACTTTCCCGGTTCCACCGAGCGGTAGAGCGTCGAGGAAGAAGATGCGTCGGGGGTGTGCGTACGGCGCACCGCGAGCGAGCGTGAACTCTTTCAGCTCGGTCTCGCTGCAGGCGCCGGGCTCGCTCTCCACGACGAACGCCACGGGGACGTTTCCCTTCATTTCATCGGGCATCGGAACGACACACACATCCCGCACGCCTGGGAACCGTAGCAAGATATCCTCGACCTCCTTCGGATACACGTTCTCGCCCGCGACATTGATCATGTCATCGCGCCGGCCGAGGAAGTAGAAGTACCCGTCCGAGTCCCGACGCATGAGATCCCCGGTGCGCAGCCAGCCGTCACGGAATTTTTCTACGGTCGAATCCGGTCGCTTCCAGTAACCGAGAGCCAACCCGGGATTGTTCGTCACCAGCTCACCCGGTTGGTCGTCATCGACTTCTGTGAGACCGTCTTCCGCCATGAGCTTGACTTCGCTGCCCGGATACGCCGTTCCACAACTTCCACGTTTGAGCGTGCTTCCGCGGCGATTGACGACGGGAACCGGGCCACCCTCGGTCAGGCCGTAACTCTCAGCCATCGGCGCACCGAACACGCGTTCGAACTCGCTGGACAGTTCTTCAGGAACCTCCGCCGATCCACAGACCACGTACTGTACCGAGCTGACATCGTGGCGAGCCAGCGCGTCCTTCTCCGCCAGCATCATCTTGAACATCGCCGGCACGGCAGTCATGTAGGTGACGCGGTGACGCTCGATGGTCTCGATCACCTGGACTGGGTCGAACCCGTTCAGGATCACGAACGAGCCGCCCGCAATCAGGAACGGCTTCACCGTGCCGCTCATCGCGTTCTTGTGGTACAGCGGCACCGCGACCAGTCCGCGCTCCTGGGCGTCGATTCCGAAGGCGCCTCGAAGAACGTCGGCGTTCCAAACCTGGCCGTGATGAGTGAGCAACACGCCCTTCGGCCTACCCGTCGATCCCGAGGTGTACGGCTGCATGCACACACTCTTCGGTTCGGTACGCTGTCGCGGGAGTTCCGCCGAGGCTTGGGAGAGAGCGGGCTCGTACGCGATCGCGTCGACTGGAGACTTCTCGTCCACGACCAGGTCGCGCACCCGAGGCACGCGAGGCACCAGCGAACGCCCGCGCGAGGACATGCCCGCACTGGCGATCATGACCTGCGCCTCGCAGTCGTCGAGGATGAACGCGAGGGAGTCGTCGCCCATGCGGACGTTCAACGGGACCGGGACCGCGCCGATCCGCATGGCGCCGAAGCAGGTTTCGAGGAAGCGGAAGTCGTTGTCGAAGAGCAGCGCGACACGATCACCCGCGCCGACCCCGAGGTTTCGCAGCGCGTTGCCCAAGCGGTTGCTGCGGGAGTCCAATTCGCCGAAGCTCAGCCGTTGGTCGCCCTGGATGACGGCGATCGCCGAAGGATCGCGCTCGAGTGGTTCGTCGAACAGGTAGCCCAGGTTCTCGGGAAGCGTCTTCACGGCATGCCCTCAATCGCCGATGGCGACGGCCCCGCTCGGCGTCTCGAGCGTGATCGCCGTGCGCGTGGGACCGCTGACCACGGACGCGGTGAAGCCGACGGCCGTGAGCAGCCATTCGAGATTCTCGTTGTCCGGCGACGCGACCGTGAACGACTTCAGCGAACACCCCGCGGGCGCGCTCGTCGAGGGGTGTCGGGAGGTCGGGTCCCACTGGATGAAGAAGGGGGCGTTCTCCGGTCTCTCGTCGCCCATCACGAACATCGACCAGGCGAGCGTCTCTCCATCCTGCATTACGCGCGAACCCGGTGACGGCTCGTCGGCAGCAAACCCGAGCGCGCGCACCAGACGGTGAAGTTCGATGATGTTGTCGGTGGCCAAGGCCCAGAGGATCGGCGTTAGCGTCTGGTGTTCACCCACCTCCTGAACCATCGGATGCAACGAAGCGTCTGGGCGGGGCGCGAGAATCTCCAGGTACTGTTTCCCGCCCAAGGACACGAGCGCGTTGTGCGTCCCCAGGGTTGGGTGCTCTCCTCCGTAGACCGGACGGACTCCGGTCGAATCTTCGAACGCCGATATACCCGTGTCGAGGTCGTCGATGGCGACCACGAAGTGGTCGAGCCACACGGCCGGGTGCCGAGGAGAATTCACCGACCTTCGGCTTCGGCTAGCAGTTCGTCCAACATGGCTCGATCGTACCACTCACCGCGGCGCACCAGCCCGACGATCTTGCGCGTGTTCCTGATATCCTCCAGGGGGTTCCCCTCCAGAAGCACCAGGTCCGCCGGGCTTCCCGCTCTGACGGTGCCGCCACCATCTTCTCGACCGAAGAACCGCGCCGGGTTGATGGTGGCAGCTTCCAACGCCTGGTACGGTGTCAGGCCCGCCCTTACCAACTCCTCCAGCTCGCGGTGCAACGCGAAACCCAGTGGGGGCGTGTCGGTTCCCGCCATCACCCCTGCCCCGACGCCGACCAGCGCTCGCACGAGCGAATCCTGAACGGCGAATCCCTCAACGGCTGAGGCGAAGTCGGCGTCGGTGAAATTGCTCAACCACGGGATGTTTCGCCGCTCCGTGTAGAAGGCCCGCATGTCGTCCGACAGGTGCGAGGCCTCGTCCGAAGCCAGGTAAGCATCGATATCGGCATCGGGCATCCACACAAGGCGTACCGCCAGCGTGGGTACGTTCCACACCCCAGCCTCGCGGGTCTTTCTCGCCAGATCATCGATACGCGACGGGTCGCCGTATTCCCACGAAAGCGTTCGGGACCGGAGGTCGGCGCCGGGCTGTTGCGGCGCGTCCTCTGGCACAAGGTGCCAAACGTAACCACGGAGATGTTCGATGGACGCCTGCTTTGCACGGAGTGCGCCCTCGAGTCCAACGGAGAACGGAACGTGACCGGCCACGGGGATGCCGAGCTTCTCGGCCTCGATCACAATGCCGCGGTATGCGTCCAGCGGAATGTTGTTGTAGACCTTGATGAAGTCGTAGCCCGCTGCGGCCTGCTGCCGGGCGACCTCGGCGCCGTCCGTACTGTCCCGCACCAAAGCCCTTCCCTCCGTGGAGATCACATCGGCAAGCTCCGGTGGCGGCTCTCCCTCGACGATCGTGCCGCTGACGTAGAGATCGGGCCCGATCACCTCTCCACTGGCGATAAGGTCGCGGTACTCGACGTGCTCGGGAGTTCCCCACAGGACCCGGGCACCCGTCACGCCGGTCGCCAGGAACATCCTGAGAAGCTCAGGCCTCTGAAAGTGCGCGTGCATGTCCCAAAGCCCGGGGATCAGGAACCGTCCTTGTCCATCGATACGGGTTGCCCCGGCCGGAACCGTGATCTCGTCTGCCCGTCCAATCGCCAGCACCCGGCCCGCGTCGACGATCACGGTCATGTCCGACAATACTCGCTCGCCGTCCATGGGTATGACCGAGACGTGCTCGATGGCCAGGGTCGACGATTCCTGCGCCATCGCGGACGGGCTTACCGCGCCGGCCGCACACACAATGACGAGGGCAGCCCGCGTGAATCGGACGGCTAATTCGATTGCCATGAAGTTGTTGCCTTCTCCTGTTGGTTGAACTCGCGTTCGTGCGCCACTATCATTGCCCATTCTCACTCCAAAGGACAGAGGGAATGGAAATCCGGCTAGAGGAATCCCCGTACCAGAGGCTGCTTGGAATCCAGCTGGTTCGCGCCGAGGAAGGCCTGGTCGAAATCCGCCTTCCTTTCAGAGAGGATTTCCTGCGGTTGGACGGCTCGGACTGGTTGCATGGTGGAATCGTTAGTGCGCTCGCCGACATCGCTGGAGCCTACGCTGTCGTCACGGTAGCCGGCGAGGACAGCGGTGCGACGATCGACCTACGCATCGATTTCTTCAAGCCGGCGCGAAAGGGCGACCTGCTGGTCACCGGGCGAGTCGTGAAGACCGGTCGCACCATCTGCGTGGCCGACATCGAAGTGCGCGACGCGGCCTCTGCGCTCGTCGCCGTCGCTCGAGGCACGTTCACGGGATGAAAGCTGCCATTCTCGAGGGTCACGGTGACCGCGACCGGATCGCGTACCGGGATGTTCCCGACCCGACGATCGCTCCGGACGAGATCCTGCTATCGGTCAGAGCCACCTCGGTGAACTTCCACGACATCTTCACTCGGCGCGGTATGCCGGGGATCGAGATCGAGTTTCCGCTCATCACCGGATCCGATGTTGCCGGGGAGATCCGGGTAGTCGGCGAGGCGGTGAAGGGTTGGGGTGTCGGGGATCGCGTTCTGGTCGATCCCATCACGAGCGACCCAACGCGCCCCGGCATGATCGGTGAGACCTCTCACGGAGGTCGGGCGGAGCTCCTAGCCGTGCACGCGTCGCAGCTGATTCGGATGCCGGACAACGTCAGCTTCGAAGACGCAGCCAGCCTCCCCCTCGCCTACGGCACGGCCTACCGGATGATGGTGACGCGAGGTGAGGTGAAGGCCGGAGAGAAGGTGCTGGTCCTCGGGGCGAGCGGCGGAGTCGGGACCGGGTGCATCCTTCTAGCGAAGCTGGCGGGCTGCGAAGTCATCGCCTGCGCCAGCTCGGGCGAGAAGCTTGAAAAGCTGAGGTCGATCGGCGCCGACCACGTCATCGACTACCGGGAGGCCGACTTCCGCAAGGAGATCTACCGGATCTTCGGCAAGCCGAAGGTCCTGGGGGGCGGCGGCGTCGACGTAGTTGTGAACTTCACCGGCGGAGATAGCTGGGCCGAGTCTCTCAAATGCCTGACCAAGGACGGTCGCTTGTTGACGTGCGGCGCCACGGCGAGCTTCGACCCGAAGACCGACCTCCGCTACATCTGGACGTTCGAGCAGCACATCATCGGATCCGACGGATGGACTCGTCAAGATCTCGAAGAACTCCTGCGTCTCATCTCGGAAGGATCTCTTTCTCCGGTCATTGACAGAAGCTTGCCGCTTTCTGAAGCGCGGGAGGCGGAACGTCTGCTCGAGGACCGAGAGGTCTTCGGCAAGGTAGTCCTGATTCCGTGAGACCCCGATGACAGACGGAGCGTCCCACTCCGAGCATCGATACCCCATCGCCGAGCAGATTCCGCAGGAAATTCTCGACGCCGAAGTCCAGGAACTCGAGCGGCTGCGCGCGAAGCCGCTGCCTCGGCGCCTGACCGGGTACCTGCGGCTCGGCGGCCCCGGGTTCATGAACGCGGCGCTGACCCTCGGCGCCGGCACGCTAACGGCAACCATGCTGGCGGGTGCGACGTTCGGGTACCGACTGATGTGGCTGACCTGGGTCTCGATGGGACTCGGCGTATTCATGATGATGGCGATGGCGCGGTTCACGTGTCGCGGTGGGTTCGCCGTGGTCGACACACAGAACCGGTACCACGGATGGATCGTCGGATCCCTGATGACCGCGCTGGTGGGCACCGTTTTCGTGGCCGTGACGTTCAACTTCGGCCAGTACGGCCTCGGTACGCACCTGATGGAGTCGCTGACGCCCCTACTCGGCTTCGAGTTCCCCCGGCAGATCAACTGGGTGCTCTACATGGGGCTGACCAGCTGGTTGGTGCTCAGTTACGGACGCCGGGCCGGCCGGGGCGCGCGCTTCGTCGAGACCGCCATGAAGATCGGCATCGCGATCATGCTGGTCTGCTTCGGGGTCTGCCTGATCGTGGTCGGCGTGAACTGGAGTGAGGCGCTTCACGGACTCTTCGTGCCCTGGCTGCCGCCGGGTGGGCCCGGCCTCGACCTATTCATCGCCTCGTCGGCTGCGGCGATCGGGGTGATGGACTGGTTCTTCTTCAACTATGCCGGCCTCGCCCGAGGTTGGGGTCGTCGTCACGAATCCCTCGCTCGCTTCGACATCATCTTCGGCCTGTTCATTCCCTTCATCCTGGTGAACTTCATCGTCGCGAGCGTATTCGCGGCCACGCTCTTCCGGCAGGGCTTGCCGCCGGAAACGGCGCAAGAGCTTGCCGCGTCCCTCGTACCACTCCTCGGTCCGACCTGGGCGCCGATCCTGTTCTACGTTGGCTTCCTCGCGGTGCCGATCACGACCACCGTAGGAATGAGCATCGCCTGCGCTATGGCGTTGCATGCGGCCATGGGCTGGAAGCCCGACACGAGCTCCTGGCGATGGAAGCTGAGCGCGCTGCTTCCCCAGATCGGATTCCTCGCGGTGTGGTACCCCAATCCGATCTGGCTGATCATCGTGATCGGCGCGTTCCTGGCGCTGACGAACAACATCGTTGGCTGGTCGTTCTACCTGTTGCTGAACGATCGTCGCGTCCTCGGCGCGGACCGGTCGCGCTCGTATGCCTGGAACCTCGGCATACTTCTCCAGATCACGCTGCTCAACTCGGTCGCTATCCTCTATATCTTCAACCGTCTGGGCTGGTGGGTATGATCGACCTCGAGAAGCGCATCGGACCCTGGTCGCTGCGCGTGTGGGGGCTCATCGCGAACTTCGTCGGCAACGCGCTGGCGCTGTACGGTGCAGCGGGAGTGATCCGAGACGGCAGCAGATGGCCGCTTCTCGTCATCGGCCTCCTCATCACGGTGGGATGCCTGCTCGTCCTCGCGGTCCCGTCTCCCGACAAGAACGCCCCGACGAGCCAATAGGCCGCCGGGGCGCCGACGATTCTCTGTGTTTTGGAACTGACCAAAGAAGTGCGAGGTTCCCCCTCGGTCAAGGACAAATGCTCGTCAGGCGGCCACAACGACCCTATCTTGGCTATTGAGCGGGGCCGTGTGGCAGTGGCCCCTTGTTCTTAGGCCGCATCTTGCGCGGGCACCTCGAACTCTCAGGAAACTCGAATGCAAAAACTGCTGGCTCTGATGGCAGCGAGCCTTGGCGGATGGTTGGGGTGGTGGCTCGGAGCCCATGTCGGCATGATGACAGGGTTCTTTCTGAGCATCGTAGGCATGGGGCTCGGATTGTATGCCGCCCAGCGAATCGCCTATCACTACCTAGGATAAGAGTGGGCTTCGAAGCGGCCCTAGCGGCCCTCGTCCTGACCGCGCTAGCGGGATCGCAGGAACGCGTTTCGTTTGCGACAGAGGACGGAGGCATCGTCTACGCCGACGTCTATGGAGAGGGCGACCGCGGTGTAGTGCTGGCGCACGGAGGCCGATTCACGAAAGAGAGTTGGTCGACGCAAGCGCAAACGCTGGCGAGGGCAGGATTCCGAGCTGTCGCCATCGATTTTCGCGGGCGCGGTCAGTCGCGAGGCGGACCCGAGTCTGCCGGCGGTGACGATGGCATCCAGTTCGATGTACTGGCAGCGGT